>JBGTFE010000118.1:0-48520 GCA_041747435.1 Pyrinomonadaceae bacterium
GATTTCCGCCAGCAAGCCTTGCGAGCAAAGATCAAACATCTCGATGCCGTTTTTATAACGCATTGCCACGTCGATCACGTTTTCGGGCTCGACGACATTCGCCCGCTCAATTTCAGATACGGCGCGATGGGCGTTTACGCCAACGAAGTCGCCTGGACCGATCTGCGCCGCATCTTTCAATATATCTTTAATCCTACCCACATCGGTGGCGGCCTGCCCCAGTTGGTTCCGCACACGGTCGTTCCCAATTCCCCATTTTGCATCGGTAAGAATATTGAGGTCACGCCGCTTGAGGTTATCCACGGGGAGTTGCCCGTCATCGCTTACCGTTTTAACGATTTTGCATACGCGACCGATCTGAATTTTATCTCCGACGAAACGATCGCCGGCTTGCAAAATTTGGACGTTCTCGTTTTGGACTGTGTGCGGATCAAACCGCATTCGACTCACTTGGGATTAAACGAAGCGCTCGAGTATATCGAAAAAATAAAGCCGAAACGCACGTTTCTGACGCATCTGAATCACGACATTTTATATAAACGTGATTCAAAACTGCTGCCGGACAATGTGCAGTTTGCGTATGATGAGTTGGTTGTAGAATGAAAATTTTTCACGGAACGGAAAACGCAAATATCTTGCGACCGACGGTTTTGACGCTCGGCGTTTTTGACGGGCTTCATCTCGGGCACCAGCGAATTATGCAAACGGTTGTCGAGCGCGCGGGCGAGATCGGCGCCATTCCGACAGCGATAACTTTCGACCCGCATCCGCGAGCTGTTCTGCATCCCGAATCGGCGCCGCCGCTTCTTCAAACGCTCGATCAAAGGCTTGCGGCGTTTGAAGTTCTCGGCATCGAACAGGCGATCGTGATTCGATTTGACAAAGAATTTGCGGCGCAGCACGCTGAAACATTCTTGCGTGAAACGGTGGTTGAAAGGCTGCATGCAAAGGAAGTTTATCTCGGCAAAGGTTTTGCGTTTGGAAAAGATCGCGGCGGAAACATCGAGCTTTTGCGCGAAATGAGCAAAGATCTTGGCTTTTATGCCGATGAAGTTCCGGAAGTTCGGCTGCGCGGTAAGCGCATTTCATCGTCTGAGGTGCGCGAGCTTCTCAAAGAAGGCAGAGTAAATAAAGCAAGAAGAATGCTCGGCAGACCTTATGGTGTCGAAGGCGTGATCGTCCGCGGCGAGCGGCGTGGGCACACGATCGGTTTTCCGACGGCGAATCTACATCCGCACAACCGCGTTATTCCGAAATTCGGCGTTTATGCGACGGCGACTCTGATCGAAGATAAATGGCGGCGAGGCGTAACGAACGTCGGCGTCCGCCCGACTTTCGGCGGCGACAATGAACCTTCGATAGAAACGTATATTTTTGATTTTGACGGAGAGCTTTACGGCGACGTTTTGCGCGTTCGATTTTTGCATCGAATCCGCGATGAAAGAAAATTTGCCGGAATCGAAGAGCTGCGCGCACAAATAGAAAAAGACACGCGGCGCTCTCTGCGATTTTTTTCGCGGCAAGGGGCGCGAAATATGCTGGAAATATTATGAAATTATTGCGCTCGAGCTGAGTTTCTGTTCCTCGATCTCATCCCATCTATCTAGAAATTTTTGCAAATATGCACGAGTTGAAACCTCTTCAGCGAGAAAATTCTTAAAAATTTCGAGCTCTTCAAAATAAGCATTTTCCGAAACAAAGCCGCTGAATTTTGCCATCCGCAGCCATAAAAGATATGTCGTCAAAACGTCGAATTCGTTATAGGCTACGATCTGCGCGAGCTTATTTTCGAGCCAAAGTTCGGCGATCTGCTCGCCGTTGACGTCGATCTTTCCGGGAAATCCGCAAATTGCCGCCATTTCGTTAAGCGAGGGATTGTCCTTCCATTGCCCGCCGATGAGTCTCAGCAAATCGATATGAAAATCGCCGAAATCGGAAAAATAATCGCGTCCTTCCCACGGTTTATTCGGTCTCCTGGCAAAGTCCGGCGCGCTGATCTCATTCGCAAGCCCGCGCTGGATCAAGATTTTCAAATCACATTGTACCGAGTTAAAGCCGACGAGCTGCGGCTCGCGTCGCCCGACGTAGCCGAGAAAGCTGTCGATAATTTGGGCTTCGGTCGTATCGCTCTTTTGCGGCAGCGAATAAAGTGAAAACGAAGGTTTCGCGTCTTCCGTGTTGCGCGAAAGAAATGCGATCGAAAGAATGCGGCACAGCGCGGTTTTTACAAACGGACGCGGATTTTCTTCCGTTGCGCCGGCGCGAGTCCACATTTCCGCTATAACTTCACGGTCGCTTTTACTTGCAGCTTCCGGATAGAGTTTTCGCCCAACCGCCGGATCGGGCGTCCATTCGATATCGAAAAACCAGATCTTGTCGTGGATATATTTGAACACGGTTTCTGAATTATACAATACAAGCCGCCCGAACTTATATGCATCTTAAAACAAAAGTTTTCGTAACAATTTCTGGTAAAATTGAATGACAATGACCGAAAAACGAGAAATCACGGTTTTGGAAGATGATAAGACCTCGACGAACGGAAATTTCGCTCTTCTTCCCGACGCAAAAAATCGCTCCCTTGCAAAACATATAGCTTCCGAGCAACTTGTTGCCGAGGAAAAAGCGCTTGCCGCGCAAGTAGAATCGGTCGAAAAAAGCTATCGCGGAATTCGCGGCTGGCTGCGGCTTGCGCGCGTTTCGCACGTCATCGGAATGCTTTCGCTCTATCTATATCTCGATCAATACGATCTTCATTACAAACAGCTTCGCAAGGTCGCCGATTATCGAATGCAGCAGGCGAGAAAGCTAAATTTCTTTGCGGTTTTGGGCGAATATCTTCGCGAAAGCGGTCGCGGATATTTTGACGCTTCGATGCGCGTTCTTCGATGGTTTTTCCTGCGCGGCGAAAAAAACAAAGACCGGCAGCAGCAAAAACAAGCCGTTTGGCTGCGCGACAAGATCATCGGGCTCGGTCCGACATTTATCAAGATCGGGCAGGCGCTTGGCACGCGCGCCGATCTTTTACCGCTGCCGTTTGTGACGGAATTGGGAAGTTTGGTTGACAGTGTTCCGCCGTTTCCGAACGCCGTTGCGTTTGCGCGGATCGAAAAAGAACTCGGCAAAAAGATCTCGGAAGTTTACGCCGAATTCGATATCGAACCGGTCGCGGCGGCAAGCTTGGGGCAAGTTTATCGCGCCAAACTTTTTACCGGCGAAGAAGTTGCGGTCAAAATTCAGCGCCCGAATCTGGCGGGAATAATCAAAGGCGACGTCGAAATTTTGCGCAAAGTAGTGAAATTTGCCGAAAGATTTCCTTCCTTGAACGAAAATGCCGATTGGGCTGGAATGCTTCGCGAATTCGACGTAACTGTTCACGAAGAAATGGATTACGTGGCTGAGGCGCGAAACGCCGAGCGCTTTCACGAAAATTTCAAAAATTGGACAAATGTTCACGTTCCGCAGATATATTGGCACGCGACGACCGCAAAAGTTTTGACGATGGATTTTATTCACGGCACAAAGGTCGTCGATCTCGAAGGGCTGCGCGCACGGAATATTTCACCGGAAAAAGTCAATCGTTTGCTCATCAAAACTTATCTGAAACAGCTTCTCGAAGACGGATTTTTTCACGCCGATCCGCATCCGGGAAACTTGCTCGTAATGCCCGACGGACGGCTCGCGTTTTTCGATTTCGGAATGGTTGGGCGCATTACGCCGAAATTGCAGGCAAAAATGATCGACGCGTTTTTTCACGTCGTCAGCAAAGATCCGGCGGGAATCGCGCAGGATCTTATCGATCTCGATTTTTTAAAACCCGGCTCGAATCCGAACGTCGTTCGTCCGGTCGTCGAGCGAATGTTTCAATTTCACCTGAATTTGAAGCTCAAGGAAGTGAATTTTAAGGAATTGACATACGATCTGGCGGACGTAATGTACGATTATCCGTTTCGGCTGCCGTCGAATTTCACATATATTATGCGCGCTCTGATGACGCTCGAAGGTATCGGAATCGTCACCGATCCCGAATTTAACTTTTTCGAAACCGCAAAGCCTTACGCCAAAGAATTTATGCTTCGGCGCGAAGGAAAAGATTTACGGAAACTTTTTGTCGATAAACTGCTCGGACGCGACAACGACGGAAAGATCGACTGGGACAGAACGTGGAAACTGGCAAAAATGGCGGTCAAGACTGTTTTCAATACGCAGAAATAGGTTTATAATCCTTTTAAAGTTCATAGAAAAAGACAAATTTATTTATTTCTTTTCCAATTTGATACAGGAGCGGAAGAAATCAGCGATTTCCCTTCGCTTTTCAGCTTCGCGAAAATGCTATGGAATACTTTGACGGATTACTCCCCGAATTTCTGAAAGGTGCAAATCTAGTTTGGATAATCGGCATCGTTTCTGGCATCAGCAGCGCGCTTTGGGCGTCAAGAAAATTCTTCTATGAAAAGCAGCTCGAGAGATTTAAAGATGCCAACATAAATCTTTTTAAAACAAACAAACAGGAAGTGCTGGCGGCAATCGCGACTCTTGGAGTTTTTAACCGCGACCGGAAATTCAAGCAAAACACGATCGATATCCTTTTGAGCCGACTCTATACCGAATTGGATTATGACGTTACAAACGCGATTGCGAGTGCGCTGATCCAATACAGCAATCGTCGCGAGCTAAAATATATTGCCGATGAGTTGGCGGGAATAAACCGAAATTTCTTTCTTCAAACTTATCCGATCAGACAGATGATAAGCGACCTGAAGAAAAACTGGACTTCCTTCAAAGAAATGGAAAGAGCGGACTTTAGGGCATCGGAACCTGCAGCAGGGGCGGGCGATGCCGAAACCAAACCGCCGTTGGAAGTGGAAAAACTACCGCCGGCAGAAACGGACAATTTAGAAACGACTCCGCTGCCCGAAGCGGAAAAAGGTTGGGACATCGAACGAGATAATTTGATCGAGATCAAGGAGAAACTGCTAAATGAGTTTCAGAGAATGTATCCGAAAGACTTGTATGAATTGGTTTGGCACAAGCAAATTACGGGCGATACGTATTCGAGAATTATGCGCAAAGCGAGTCGCGAATCGAGACTTACCGGCAGACAAAAAAGACTGGAGATGCGACTGTATCAAAATGATTTTAATTATACTCACCTGGCAAAGATCAATACTTCAAAATGTTCCATAGAAAATACAGCCATAAGCACCGCAATACTCAGCGACGTTGTTTTCTCAAATATCAAATTCATCAAAGACACTACGTTTTCCAGTTCGAGTTTTCGAAATTGCACTTTTGAGGACGGTAGAATCGTAGGCAGCAGTTTTATCGGTTGTACTTTCAAAAATGTTGTTTTTCGCAGGATTTCGTTTGAAGAAACATTTCTTTGCGGCTCGTATTTTTCGAATTGTCGGTTTATCGAATGCGAAAATACCAACCCTGAATTTTTCTTCGGTTCGGATCTTCTTGATACGGAAATGCCATTTACCAATGAGGTTTTTCAGGCACTCACGCCGGCGGATGCCCAACGCGCGTTAGATAATTGTAAAGCCATTTTTGATCTGAGGAGAGAAGAAATACAAGGATGGCTGGACACATATTATCCGATACCGACCGGATCATAAATTTCATTGCGATGCAAAGATTATGAAGCGGAGTTATTAAATATTGACGCTATTTTTACTCTTGTTCACTTGCATCATCCCAGTTGTGTTTGCCCAAAATAAAATGGTCGCCATAATAAAGAATTTAGAAAAAGATTTCCCAATAGGCGAGTTCGATCAAAAAGCGTGGAAAAAAGCCGAAGAGATACTGGTTGATCAATACTGGTCGGGCAAAAGTGCGCCGGACGGAAGGCATTTTCGAGCGAAACTCCTTTGGTCGAAAAACGCGCTTTACATTAGATTTGAAGCAAACCAAACCGAACCTTTGATCGTTTCGGAAACCGCGAATCTCAAAAGCAAAACAAAAGGACTTTGGGATCGCGATGTTTGCGAGATCTTTCTTGCGCCGGACAAAAACGAGCCGCGAAAATATTTTGAATTTGAGATCGCGCCAAACGGAGAATGGATCGACCTCGGAATTTATCAGAAGGAAAACGAGCGAATTACCGATTGGGAATTCAATTCGGGAATGGAATCGGCGGCGCGAATTGAGAAAGACAAAGTTTTGATGGCGATAAAGATCCCGTGGAAAGCATTTGGAAAAACTCCGAAAAAAGGAGACATTTGGCTGGGAAATATTTTTCGCTGCGTGGGAAGCGGCGAAACGCGGGGCTTCTTGGCGTGGCAACCGACGATGACAAAAACGCCAAATTTCCATGTTCCTGAAAAATTCGGCGAGTTTGAATTTGTAAAATAATGGAGCGCCGGCAGCCTGCCGGCAACGAACGCGAACGCGTTCGGCAAAGTTAAGGTCTATTCAGTCACTTTCTTAGGTTCCTCGACGGCGGGAATTTCGATCAAAACCGGACCTTTTCTGCCTTTCAGCATTTTCAAAGCACTGTCAGCATCCGGCGCGATCTCGACTTTTGAAGAGATCACGCGCGAAACTCGTTTCGGCAAAAGCGAAGGCGCGAGACTCGCGATCGTACCGGCAAGCGAAACGATATCGCCTCCGCCGGACCAATGTTCGCGCACGACGCGTTCGTCGGTGCGATTCACCAGCCGCAGCAGCGTTAGCGCAACGACATAAATGTCATCAACCTGCCCGATAAACGGGAAAATATCGGGAATGAGATCGAGCGGAACGAGCACATAAACGATCGCGCCGGCAAATAAAGCCTTTTCTGCAAGCGGCACACGAGCGTCTCTGATCAGCCTGCCCAAAAGAAAAACAAGATTCGGCAAAAACATCAGAAAATTACTCATTCTGCCTTTTATTTCGGCTTTTTCGCGTCGTGTAGGTTTTTTTATCTTTGCCGGCTGCGGTTTTGTCATTTTATTCGCTCCTTTTGATTTAAGTCTAAAAAATAGTGCGCGTTTGGGCAAGTCTTTACATTTGGCATTTATCATTTATCATAAACAGTGAAATTATGATCCTCGAACAAATTCGACAAAGAGCGGCAGCTGACCCGCAGCATATTATTTTGCCCGAAGGCGAAGACGCGCGGACGCTTCAGGCGGCGGAAATCTGCGTTCGCGAGCGAATTGCAAAAATTACCGTTATCGGAAATGAAGAAAAAATTCGCGCTGCGGGCGTGAATTTGAACGGCGTCGAGATTCTTGATCACCGCAAATCCGCCGATTTCGAAAATATTGCGCGGCTCTATCACGAGCTTCGGCGCAACAAAGGCGAAACTCTCGAAGAAGCCGAGCAAACCGTAAAGGATCCGCTTTATTTTGGAAATCTTCTCGTGAGATTGGGAAAAGCTGACGGCTCGGTCGCCGGCGCGACGAACACAACAGCGCACACGGTTGCCGCTGCTCTGCGATGCATCGGCGTTCGCGAGGGCTTAAAGATCGTCTCGTCTTTTTTCTTGATGGTCGTTCCCGATAAAAAATTTGGCGC
Organism: Pyrinomonadaceae bacterium; assembly: GCA_041747435.1. Taxonomy (GTDB): domain Bacteria; phylum Acidobacteriota; class Blastocatellia; order Pyrinomonadales; family Pyrinomonadaceae; genus JBGTFE01. Next base: position 7,507 of record JBGTFE010000118.1, read on the forward strand.
AAAAGGCGCGATGATCTATGCCGATTGCGGAGTTGTGATCGATCCCGATGCGGGCGAACTCGCCGAGATTGCCATCGCTTCCGCCGATTCGTGCCGCGCGCTCATTCAAACCGAACCGCGCGTTGCGATGCTTTCTTTTTCGACAAAAGGAAGCGCGAAACATAAGATTTTGGACAAGATTCTCGAAGCCGTAAAAACAGTTCGCGCGCGTTTTCCCGAACTCGAGATCGACGGCGAACTTCAGGCAGACGCCGCGCTTGTTCCTGCAGTCGCCGAATCAAAAGCGTCCGGCTCAAACGTTGCCGGACGCGCAAATGTTTTGATCTTCCCCGATCTGAACGCCGGAAATATCGCCTACAAATTGACCGAAAGATTAACAGGCGGAACAGCGATCGGACCGATCCTGCAAGGTCTCGACCGCCCGTGCAACGACCTCTCTCGCGGCTGCAAAGCCGAAGATATTGTCGATGCCGTTGCGATCACGGCGGTGCAGTCGCAGGCGAGAAAAGTTTTATAGTGAAGAGGTCAAGCGTTTGAGATCGCAGACGCACATGAATCAAGCGCTTATGCTGTTGCATATTTGCACCGTGGGCACTGATAATAAATCTTACCTCTGGTACCATGTCGCAATATCATTCCCCAAACCCAAAGCACCGTTCCAATACAAAAAACCGGCGTTAGAATTACACCTATAATTATTAGCCATAATCCCGTTTGCGAACCCTTTGATAGAACAACCATTTCCGCGCCACAATTCGGACAAGTGCTCGCCGCCAAGTGATCTAAACTTATACGATGGGCGAAATCAGACGCAAACTGCGATTCGTTGAGTGCAATCCATTTATCAGTGCCAGTTCGTGTAACTAAATCCGTTTCTGATATCCGTTTTTGAGCAATCCACTCTTTAACAGTTTCTTCGCTTGCTGGACCGATTGGATTGGTCGCGTCGGCTTGAATTATGTAGTATTCCACTCCCTTAAATTCCGATGAGCTAGACATTCATATCTCCTCCAAATAAATGCTTTCTAACGAAAAATAGATTGCTGGTCGGCTAATCCATTAAGTCTCAACCTGCCTACTGCCTACTGCCTTCTTTTCGGTATTTTAGTATTTCAAAAGCGGCGTCGTTTCGCTTCTCGAAATCTTTAAAGAAAAAGAGCTGAGTCTTTTTCCCGTTTACCCTTAGCGTCAGCCGATCCAGCAATAGTCTTTTCTTAAAATGAATATCTTCAATTTCATAATGCGCCACTTCGTATTCGCGAAACCGGAACCACTTGCGACTGACGAACACGAGCTTTCCGTCACATAGAAAAAGATAGCCCACAGAATTTTTCAATTTCTTTATACCTTTGCCGGCAATACAGCGTATATGATCTGGACGCTCGTCAAAAAAAGGTTTGTCATTTAAGTAGTAAGAATATTTTTCCGGTAAATTTTCAGACAAACGCGGTCGGACAATTGTTTGGGGTTCGTCTGTTAGGTACGAAATTGGAGCGCCCGCGATATTATCAGTTCCCGCAAATTGACGTGACCCAAACAAGCCGGTCAAGAACTGTTTGAGTAAATAATAAAGCATTTTAGTTCCGGCAAGCGCTGCAAGCATTTCAACGCGTATCAAGCGAAAAATCTTGGGAGCGAACCAGCAAAACATAAGTAGAAATATAATTACGAAAAACAACGCTACTTCTGGATTCATCAAAGCCAGCCAAGTTCCAACAATTGCGATAAAATCTTCGACGAGACTTATCACAATATTTGAAAAAGGTTCAGGGCTGTGATTTGCGAGCAAGCGAGTCCCTGCCTTAGTAGAATGGCTTGCTAAAGCGGTTCCCGCGCAAAGCACCGCAATCACAACCATTTCGGGTTGAAATGAACCTAAACCTACTGCCGCTGCTCCGAGACCTGCTGCTCCCAAAGGACGGATAAAAGTGTGAATCGCATCCCAAATGCTGTCGACCCAGGGAATCTTGTCCGCGACAAACTCCAGCACGAAAATGATTCCGGCGACCGCGAGAATCCAAGGGTTGGCTAACACTTCTAAAGGTTCAAGACCTGAAGGTAGCTTGAACCCTAGTTGAATACCGACACCCACGGTCAAAACAGTCGCATAAAGATTGAGACCAGAAAGAAACCCTAAACCTAACGTCGAGCCTAGTAAGTTTATCGCTTCCATTAGAACCTCCGGAGAGATATCACAAGTACCCTTAAGTTTTTTTCATTATAGACGCGACCTGAAAAATTGCAAGAAAAATCTATCTCAATACAATTCCTTCTCACCCGGCGGGCGGGTTTTCCAGCGTTTGTGGATCAAGAGCCCTTGTTCGGGATATGCGCACACAGCGACAATTCATCAGGCAAATATAAATGTTAATGAAGGGTTGAATTAGGTGCTGTGCGCCGAGGGTGGATTCCGAAAGCGTTTTCCTCTATTTCCCTGACTTACCTGTGGCAACTGTAATATCGACCGCATCACCTCGATCAATCGACTCCTTTGGAGACGGCGATTGATCTACCACGGTACCAGCATGTTTTGCATCCTTAGAAGGCACTTTGGTAACTTCACCTAACTCCAAATTTGCAGAGTGCAAACGAGAGATCGCTGCCTCCTTCGTCTTGCCTTTAACATCGGGAACTTGCTCTTCTACTTGGAACATCCTATGCACCTGCGCGTCAAGCCAAATAAAAACATCCTTGGAACCATATCCTGCAAGTACACCCACAGCAAAATTTGATAGGGCTTGAGGCGTACTCATGCTGGTATCTGCCGCCATACTGCCACCAAATACTGCGATACTGCTGCGGAGTAACGCATACACAAACAACGCCAGCGTCGCTCCCATCCAGGGAGCCGCAACATACTTCCAAATATACCGCCGGTCAAATCCGTTATAATACAGGATACAACTGCGTAGACCATTAACAACGCTGCCGAGGGCGCCGCCGATAACGGTATATGCGACAAGGTGGAAAGTAGGAGAGTTAAGAAGTCCAGGATCATAGCCGATTAGTCCCGGCAAAGTGAGTCGTCGGATCCAAATATCAAAAAGCAACCAACCAAAAAAGGCGAGTGCGAGCAGCAAATATAGGATACTCAGAATAGATGCATTCCTGTCGAGCTTCTCTTCCGCCGATTTTTGATCCACTTCTTTGATAAGTTCATCGCCATCTTTCTTACTCGTCATAATTCATCTCCCCATTTAACATCCGTCCAAGGTAAGACTTTCAAGGTATGTTCTTTTTAGATTTTGATACGTCAATTTGCAAAATTCTACTTTCACAAAAACAGGTAGCCGGAACGATTCGGTATAACAATTATTATAGGTGGAATGATTATAAGACAGTTTTTGAGAAATGCAATAAAAATCTGCTTAGCTGTTAATACAATTCCTTCTCACCCGGCGGGCGCGTTTTCCAGCGTTTGTGTATCCAGAGCCATTGTTCCGGATAAACGCGAATGAATTTTTCAAGTTCAAAGGTGTAAAGCGCGGTGGTTTCGACTATGTCGCGGTGGCGGTCGCCGGTGCGGACGGGATCGATCACTTTGCCGTAAGCTACCTTGTAGCGCCCGGTTTCTTCATTCCAAACACAGGAAATCGGCACAATCATCGCGTTTGTGCGCAGCGCGAGCATCGCCACGCCGCTTGTCGTGCATGCCGGGACGTCGAAAAACGGAACAAAAACGCCTTCCTTCGGGTGAGCGTTGACGTCCGGCAAAACGCCAAGAATTTCGCCGTTTTTTAATAATTCGATCGCCCTTCCGACTGAATCTGTCTTGTTTATCGGTCGATTTCCGAAACGCGTACGCAGGTTTACGAGCATTTCTTCGATCCGCGGATTATCGAGCGGACGCGCGAGATATTTCAAAGGCTCGCGGAACGCCGAATACGCGAAAACGCCCATTTCCCAGTTTCCGAGATGCGGACTGACGAGGATCACGCCGCGACCTTTTGCGCGTTCCGCGTCGTAGGTTTTGCGTTCTTCGGACGTTAAACTTTCTTCGGTTTCGAACTGAAAGTCGATCATCCGGGCAAGTTTTTCCGGCGTCGCGCGATGGAATTGACTCATTTCGCCGAGAATTCTGCCGAGATTTTCAAAAGATTTTTTTAGGATCTGTTCACGCTCATTGGTGGGTTTTTCGGGAAACGCGATCTCAAGACTGCGCGTGCCCGTTCGCCGCAAACCGCCAAGAAACGGATAGGTTATTTTTGCGAGAAGAATTCCAAACGCGACGGAAACCTTGCGCGGCAAGATACCAAAAAAGCCGAGAATTGCACGCGCGGCGATGTATTCCAAACGAATTTGTGATGCACTTTTTTTTGCCATTCCAAAACGGGAGCGCGGACGCCTTCGTCCGCATGCGCGGCAACCGCGCAAAAACGCCGCCATAATTCGGTACCCGAATCTTAGACGATTTGTGAAACGCTAGCGCGTTCATTGCGGACGAGGGCGTCCGCGCTCCGACTAATTCCAACTCTTAAACGCGAGCACGGCGTTCAGCCCGCCGAAGGCGAATGAATTTGAAAGCGCGGCTTCGATCTCTGCCGGACGCGCTTCGTTGGCGACGATGTCGAGATCGCATTCGGGGTCGCGTTCGTTGTAATTTGCGTTTGGCGGCAGAAGATTCTTGTGCATTCCGAGAACGGTCGCAGCCATTTCGATCGCGCCGGCGGCGCCGAGCGTGTGTCCGTGCATCGATTTTGTCGAGCTCACCGCGACGTTGTCCGCGTGTTTACCAAAAACCGTGCGGATCGCTTCAGATTCCATCGGATCATTCGCCTGCGTCGCCGTGCCGTGCGCGTTGACGTAGCCGATTTGCTCGCGCTTTAAACCGCCGTCTTCCATCGCCAGACGCATCGCTTTTGCAGCGCCCGCCGAAAGCGGCATTGTCAAATGATGCGCGTCCGCGCTCATTCCCGCGCCGACGATCTCGGCGTAAATTTTCGCGCCGCGCGCCTCAGCCATTTCCAGCGTTTCGAGCACAAACATCGCACCGCCTTCGCCCAAGATCATTCCGGTTCTGTCTTTTGAAAAAGGTCGGCACGTATCGGGCGAAACGACGCGCATTGTTTCCCAAGCTTTCAAATTGCCGAAACAGATCGGCGCTTCGCTTCCGCCGGCGACCGCCGCGTCAAGCGTTCCTTGGCGAATCAGCCAAAATGCCTGACCGATGGCGTGATTTGCCGATGAACACGCGGTCGAAGTCGTAAAGGTCGCGCCCGTCAAACCGAATTCCATCGCAACGTGAGAAGAGACGGCGTTCGCCATCGCGCGCGGGATCGCGGTCGGCTGATAGCGTTCTTTTTTTTCGACGTAAAGTTTGTAAAAAAGATCGTCTTCGGTCGTTTTGCCGCCGAGACAATTTCCGGTAATAACGCCCGTTTTATCTTTTAATTTTTCGTTAAATTCGATGCCCGAATCTGAAATCGCCTCACGCGCGGCGACGATGCCAAACTGCGAAAACGGATCGAGCCAGATCAGCGCTTTTTCGTCAAAATGCTCGTTTTCGTCAAAACCTTTGATCTCTGCCGCTCTCTTAAAGCGGATGGCGGACGTATCGACCTTCGTGATCTCGCCGATGCCCGAACGCCCGGCGCTGATCGCGTCCCAAAACTCGTCGCGCGTGTTTCCCAAAGCCGAAATTACGCCGATGCCCGTAATTACTACTCTTTTCATCGTTGTACAATTGTAAGGGCAGGTCTTGTGCCTGCCCAACTACGAAAATCAATTTTCCTTCTTGGGTTTTTTCGTTTTGGCGGGTTTTGCCTTCGCGGCTTTTTTCGCGGGTTTCTTTTTTGCCGGCGCTTTTTTCGCCTTTCCCGCGGTTTTTGCGTCCTGCGCGGCGTCTGCTTCTTTTACTTTTTGGGCTTTCGACGCCGCTTGTTTTGCGGCAAATTCTTCCGCCGCTACCGCGTTGACGTCGATTCCCTGAGCATTCGCTTCGAGCAGCATTTCGATTCCCTCGACCGCCTGCCTTACGCCTTTCATATCCTTTACTTTGTCGTCAGGCACGGTCAGGTCAAACTCTTCTTCAAGCTCAAAAACGAGGTTCAGCCCGTCGAGTGAATCAAATCCGAGCTCGTCAAAGGTTGTGTCCATCGTGATCTCGTCGGTCGGCACCTTCTTAAACTCCGCAAACACCTTGATTACTCTCTGCTCTACGCTTTCAGCCATTTTTTATTTTTTCCCTTGTAATTTTTAGTCTTAATAACTGTAAGAAAATTTATAACAGACAGCGGGATTAGTCAAAAAGTTGGGATTTTGAAAACTAAATTTAGTCGCCAAAGGCGACAAACATTAATAGCCTATGGTGAAACCATAGGTTTCCGATAAATGCGCCGTCGCGACGCTGAAGGCGTCGAACATCTTTGGCATTTTTGTTGCTCGCTTTCAGCGAGCGATCGAATTGTTGACGCATACCCGGCGATTCTCGCTGGGCTATAATGTTTGTCGCCTTTGGCGACCATTACAGGATTGTATCTTCTAAAAACCACGAAACCCGAACAATACTTTTCGCGCTGCTTCGAATTCGCGGTTCGGTTTGGTCTACAACTTCAAAACGTATGCGGCGTAAATTCCGAACATCACAACCGCGACCGCGGCGCCGAATGTTAATATTCCAAGCTCCGCCGCGTGCGAACTTGCATTGTTCCATCATTTTAATGGATCATTTCAAACTGTCGGCGTGAGTGAACAAGCTCGGCGACGACCGCCTGGAATGAAAAAACTTCCTGTTTGTTTCTGAGCGAGCGCTCGCGCAGAATTTCCCAATCTTCTTTTGGAATATGTTTGAAAGCTTCGACAATTAGCGGATCGAACTGTGTTCCGGCGCAGCTTTCGAGTTCTTCGAGCGCCGCTTCGTACGGGCGACCTTTGCGATAAACGCGGTCTGAGATCATCGCGTCAAATGCGTCAACGACGGCGAAGATGCGCGCTCCGATGTCGATGTCTTCGCCGCGCACGCCGTATGGATAACCCGAGCCGTCCCATTTTTCGTGATGCTGGCTGACGATGCGCGACGCGCCTTCGAGAAATTTTATGTTTCGCAAAATTTGCTGCCCGTGGATCGGGTGAAGCTTCATTCTGTCCCATTCTTCGGTGTTGAGCCGCGCGGGTTTTCTTAAAATTGCGTCGGGAACGCCGATCTTTCCGATGTCGTGAAGCAAGGCGCCGAGTTCGAGATCGCTCAGCGCGTTTTTGTCGAGACCGAGTTCGTGTCCGAGCCGCAGACTGAATGTGACGACGCGTTCGGAATGCCCGTGAGTTTCAGAATCGCGCGTTTCGAGCGCCTGAACCAAAGCTTTGAGCGTGATGCGGTATGAACTTTCGAGCTCTTCGAGCGCGTGATCAACCTCGGCGGCGCGTTCCGCTGCGAGGCTTTCAAGATGAAACTCGTGATCGCCTTTTAGCGTTTTGAGTTCGAATTGTTCGACGGCGCGCGCGAGCGTTTCGCCGATCTCGTCCAATTCGGAAGGCAGCCGCACAAAATCGAAAATTCCAGCGCGGAAAGCTTCGACGGCGCAATCGCTGGAATCGTTTTCGCCCAGCAGAATTATCACCGCGTTCGGCGAAACTGCCTGAATGTGCCGGATCATTTCGAGGCAGTCGATGCCGTCAAAATCCGTGCTGCAGAGCACCAACGAATAATCGCAATGCCGAAGCTGCGTAAAGGCGGAATCGGCAGAATCAGCCGAATCGAAAATAAAATCGCCGCTGAAAAGATTTTCAAGCAGATCTGCGATCTTGAGATTTTGGCTGATCAGAAGGAGTGTCTTTTCCGTCTCGATAAGGTCGAACATTTTCTTGCGTTTAGCGATTTTTTCGAATAAGTCTCGAAGTTTTGCGGGCTGTTTCCGAAGCGAAACAGTAAGGTTAAAATAACACACGAAAACAATGTTTAGCAATAAGTTTTAGATTCGCCTAATGGTTGACGATAAGCGGCGAATCGTTTTATATTCAATATTCCGCCTGGGTGGCGAAATTGGTATACGCACTAGACTCAAAATCTAGCGGGCTTTACGCCCATGTCGGTTCGAGTCCGACCCTAGGCACCAAAATCGAAATCGGCAAATTCATATTGATTATGCATTTGCCGATTTTACTACCTAAATTAACTTTCCATTTGCACTATGGTGTTTGCGGAGCTTGAATTCGAAAATGTTTCATAAACGCATTGCCGTTTTGGTTAGTAACAATTTTACAGCAAGAGGTGGCGCTTAAAGTAATCATCGTAGCGTGAAATGCGGATAGTACCTTTTCCTGAAATGTTTGGTTCTCTTCCAACCGTTCAACGAGCAAACCTTTATCTATTACTTGCTGAATGTTTATGTGCTTTCCGTGCGTTCTGAAATTATTATGGTTGGACAAGTATCCGGCTATTTCCGCTGGCTTGGTAGAAGTTGGATCATCTCCAAACATATATTGTCTCAACCAGTTTTCAACAAGTTCTCTGCCAAATGCTATCTGATTTTCACATTCAACTAATAATGCGGGACCATATTGGCTCAGCATTGGAAGCCAAGAATTTAAGTTTTTGGGATTAGTCCGGCAGTCCTCTTGAGCCATTTTAAACTGATCTTTGACAGCGTGAGCCGGTACTGCCCTTATCCCTATCGGCGTTTGCATTATCATTTGCGGGTCGATAGGACCGATGGACGAGTGTTTAGCCATCACCAAGCGGTTCGCGGCACAGGCAAGCATGGTTCCAGCTGACATTGCGGCTTGCGGGATAATAATTCTGATATCATCGAATTTAGATCGCAGATAACTCACAATAGCATCTGTTGCTTCAGCGCTTCCGCCACCTGTATGAAGCATAAGATCAAGCGAATTACCCTGCAAGCCAAAAACCGCTTGCATAAATGCCTGAACATCTTCGTCGTTAATTATCGTGATATTAGGTGGAACATCGTTTTGCGTCCATCTTGAAGCGTATATAATGGTGTTTCGCCCAGAAAATTGCGCAAGCTCGGCAATATATTTATTACGAACCGTATCAAAAGCCGCTTGATCGCCCTGATTAGCTTGTGTCTGAACTTCACTAAGGATTTCACCCCAATTTGGCATAATTAAGCGGGAGTTGCCGTATTAGAGACAAACGCGTCTGGAGTTTGATTGATTAAATTTAGATATTCCTGATAACTTTGAAGCTCGGTCGTATGCGAAATAAAAACCTCGACTTCCTGCAATAAATTTGGATATTCGATGTCAGCAGCTTGAACCAAATCTTCAAACTGTTCTTCTATCGGTTTGGAGTCAGTATCGATTTTAAGATTATTCATTTCCTTTCCTCCGAAAATTAGCACTCCACGATGAAATAATTATAGTTTTTCCTAACCACCTATTTCAATACCGGCGATTCTATAGTAAAAAGACGATTATAAATTGATTATTTTCAGAAAATCTTAATCGCTAGTTATAACGACTATCGCTGGCTTTGTCAATAGTATTACGTGATAATTAAAGCTTACCTTTCACCATAATTCTTAGGCTTAGAAGCAAAAAATGGATTAAAAGTTTACATTTTATTACTTCCAACTTTTATGCTTATCACCGAATTTGATTACGAATTGCCCGAATCGCTGATCGCGCAAGAGCCGTTGGAAGACCGCGCGAATTCGCGGATGCTTGTCGTGAAGCGCGGCGCACAAACATTCGCGGATGAAGATTTCATCAACTTTCCGAAATTTCTGAAAAAAGACGACGTTCTTGTTTTGAATAACACAAAGGTTTTTCCGGCGCGGCTTTTCGGAACGTCGGAAACGGGCGCAAAGATCGAGATATTTTTGGTTCGCGAAATTGAAGAACGAGTTTGGGAAACTCTGGCTCGTCCGGCAAGGCGTCTGAAAATCGGCAGGAGAATAATTTTCAATGAAAGCTTTGCGGCGGAAGTTTTAGAAAGATCCGAAGAAGGAAAAGTCGTTGTTCGATTTGAAACGGACGGCGATTTTGACTCGATCTTGGACGAGATCGGCAAAACGCCGCTTCCGCCTTATATCAAGCGCGATGACGGAAGTTTCGATAAAGACCGCGAGCGCTATCAAACCGTTTTCGCAAAAGAAAAAGGCGCAATTGCCGCGCCGACCGCCGGGCTTCATTTTACGCCGCAACTTCTTGCAGAGATAAAAGATCGCGGAGTTTCGATCGCCGAAATCACCCTTCACGTCGGTTACGGAACGTTTGAACCGGTTCGCGTTTCGGATCTTTCGGAACATAAAGTTACTCCGGAAAGATTTGAAATTTCGCCGGAAACTGCCGAATTTCTGAATCACGCAAAGGCTGAAAATCGAAGAATTTTCGCAGTCGGAACGACAACGACGCGCGCTTTGGAATCTTCCATCGACGAAAACGGAAAAATTCGCGCCGGAAAACAAGTCGCGGATCTGACCATCACGCCGGGTTATAAATTCCGGTCTGTCGATGCGCTTTTGACGAATTTTCACCTTCCGCAATCGTCTTTACTAGTTTTGGTTTCAACTTTTGCCGCACACGAACTTATAATGAATGCTTACGAACATGCGGTTCGCGCGCGCTATCGTTTTTACAGCTATGGCGATTGTATGTTAATTCTTTAATTTATGGCGGTTTTGGAGAGAATTTTTCACCTTTTTATTCCGGATCAAATTTCGCAGCCGGAAGTTGTTATTCCCGCGCCGCCAACCACCTACGAAATTCATCCGCTCACTGAGAAAAACCTGAAAGAAGTTTTGAAATTGAATCTACGCTGTTTTCAAACCGGTGAACATTACACCAGATTTACGTTCAATTATCTTTTGAACGAGCCAAATTGTCTGAGCTATCGCGTTGCGACGGCAAAAGGCGAAATGGTCGGCTTTATCTTTGTGATGATGAACACGGACGGCATGGGACATATAACGACGATCGGCGTTACGCCGGAACATCGCCGCCGCGGCTTGGCGGTAAAACTGCTCGAACACGCCGAAAAAGCGCTGCTGCGGCGCGGAGTGAGCGTTGTGATGCTCGAAGTTCGCGTCAGCAACCGCGCGGCGCAAGATCTTTATCGCGAGCGAAATTATCAAACGGTTCAACGCCTGACCAAATACTACAATAACGGCGAAGACGGCTTTTTGATGGTTAAACCGCTGTCCTAAAAACGAGTGAGCTTTTTTCCGCCAAAAATCTATCCGATTACAGATACACGGCTTACGAATCTTTCTCACACAACACAGGTCAAACAATTTATAGAAGGCGGCGCTGAATTTATCCAATTGCGAGAAAAATATTTGCCGCCGAAGATTTTTTACGAAGACGCGAAGAAAGCGATTGAGATCGCTCGCGACGAGAACGTAAAAATCATCATAAACGACCGGATTGATATTGCCTTAATTTTGAAAGCCGACGGAGTTCATCTCGGTCAGAACGATCTTCCATGCGACTACGCACGCAAAATTCTCGGCGAAAACGCGATCATCGGTTTTTCTACACACAGTGTCGATCAGGCGATCGAAGCGTTGAAATTTCCCATCGATTATTTAGCTATCGGTCCGGTTTTTGCGACAAAAACAAAAGAAAACCCAGATAAGATCGTCGGAATTGAAAGCATAAAAAAAGTACGCGCGGCAATCGGTGATTTCCCGCTTGTTGCGATCGGCGGCATAACTTTGAAAAATTGCTGTGAAGTTCTCAACGTCGGCGCAGACTCGGTTGCGGTTATTGGCGACTTGTTCGTCGAAGGCGATAAGATTTCAGAAAAAATGAGGTTATTTATCAATTCCGCCCAATACTCGAAAAATCTTGTTGATCATAGTTAAAAATTTAGCTTGCTTTTCTTTTCGTTCTGGGTAAAAATATAACTCACGGGACGCGCCCAACGCTTCGTCCTCAGACTTCAACTTCTTTTTCCTGCCTTTTTTGAAATTTCTCCGGGAGCAAGTCCAAAAAAAATGAGTTTACTTGATGTTGCACCTATCATTGAGCAGATGCTGCTCATTTCCGACCAAGTCAGCGATCTGAATTTTTCGTGCGGGCAAAAACCGCAGGTGGAAATCAACGGAACGCTATATTCGGCGTCCCCGCTCGGCTTGGGAAAGCTTACCTCTTTTCAAACGGAAATGATCGCGATGGCGATCCTTCGCGACAATCCCGAAGGTGCCAATCAGTTGGCGCGGCAAAGCACCGCCGATTTGAGCTACAGCCTTCCGGCGCGCTGCCGTTTTCGCGTAAATATTTTTCAGCAGCGCGGCTCGTATTCGATCGTGATGCGCGTGATTCCACATGAAATCCCAAGCTTTGAAACTCTTAACTTACCGGCGGAGCTCGAGCATATTTGCGGTATTCGCAACGGAATTGTGCTTGTCACCGGACCGACCGGTTCGGGAAAAAGCTCCACGCTTGCCGCGGTCATCGACCGCATCAATGAGACAAAAAGTTATCATGTAGTGACGATCGAAGATCCAATCGAATTTCTACACAATCATAAAAAATGCACGATAAATCAGCGCGAAGTCGGCGCCGATACGAAGGATTTCAGCTCCGCGTTGCGCGCCGCTCTGCGTCAAGCGCCGAAAGTAATTCTCGTCGGCGAAATGCGCGATTTGGAAACGGCGGAAATCGCGCTCGAAGCCGCTGAAACCGGACACCTTGTGCTCTCAACACTCCACACGATCGACGCCGCAAAAACCGTCGACCGCATCATCGGTCTTTATCCGAAAAACGAAGAAAAGATCATTCGAACGCGGCTTGCGCAAACGTTTCGCTACATAGTTTCGCAGCGCTTGATCCCGAAAGCCGACGGCAAAGGACGCACGGCGGCAATCGAAATTTTGAAGTCGAATCCGCGAACGCGCGAGTACATCGAAAAAGGCGAATCCGAAGGAAAAACGCTGCTTGATGCGATGCGCGACGGCGAGATCGACGGAATGCAGGATTTCGATTCGGTCATCCGCGACATGATCGAAAAAGAGATGATCACGCTCGAAGACGGACTTTCGTTTGCCACCAACCAAAACAATTTACTGCTGCAGTTAAAAGGTTTGTCGTCAACCGAAGACTATGCGAATGCTACCCAAAGTAAACCCGGACCGGCGGTTGTTGCTCCGCCGCCGCCGCCAAAAGATCCCAGCTCTATGCTCGATATGATCGAATAAAACTATGATAATACGCTGCGATAACTGTTCAGTTTCTTTACAGCTTGATGAATCGAAGATCCCGGGCGGGAATTTCACTGTTCGCTGCCCGCGATGTCAAAATTTGATCCGCATTCAGCCGGGCGCGAAATCCACCGTTCAGCAGATGGAAGAAAATCCGCCCGCGCCGGCGCTTCCGGACAAAGGCGGCGAATTTTCCGCGAAGGAATCCGAGATGCAGATAAACACTGCGCTGCGCTCGCTTCTTTCGGCTTTGCAGACGGAAAACAAGACTCTGAAAACCGATGACGACAGCGACGATAAACCGCGCCGCGTTTTGGTTTGTCTCGGCGAAAAGCGCGATTTGGTCGCAAAAACTCTGGTCGAAGCGGGTTACAAAGTTTATCTCGCGCAAACTCCCGCGCAGGCAAACGAACGTCTTCGTGAAGGCAAGACCGAGATCGTGCTTTTCTCGCCCGATTTTGCAAAGGAATTCGGCGGCGCCGCAATCTTGCAGCAAAAGGTCAACGCGATGCCTTCATCCGAGCGTCGGCGTTTATTTTTTGTTTCGGTCGAAGAAGCGGGAACGACCATGAACGCTCACGATGCGTTTTTGCGCAATCTTAATTTGATCGTAAACAGAAACGATATTTCACAGCTCCCTCTTATAATGAACCGCGCGCTGCGAGATTTTAACGACCTCTATTTTTATTACAATAGAGCCGCCGGCGCCGAAGCGATCTAGAGCAAAAAGTAAAAAAAACGACGAAAAGGCAAGGTAGGAATTATGGATTCTTATTTTGCCTTTTTTCGATTCTCATTTTCATTCCGAATTTCGGGCGCAGCGTGATCATCGGCTGCAGACCGATCTTCTGTTTTGAATCAAGGCGAAATTTCCAACGTTTTCCTAAAGTCGCAAGCAGCAAAACGCCTTCCGTCCATGCGAATTGCTCGCCAATGCAACGTCGCGCACCGCCGCCAAACGGGAAATAGATATACTTTTGCCCGGCTTCTTTTATGCTCTGTTTTTGCCATCTTTCGGGAATAAACGTTTCTGCATTTTCCCAAAAACGCGCGTCGTGATGCGTTACGAACTGACTTATCAAAACGAGCGATCTTTTCGGGATCGTAAAGCCGCCGAATTCGTGCTCCTCGGTTGAAAGTCTGCCCAGCGCCCAAGCCGGTGGAAAAAGACGCATCGATTCGGCTAGAACGCTTTCCGTATAAGAAAGCCGCGCGTAGTCTTCTATATTCGGCGCGCGCCCGTCGGCAAAAACTTCATCCAATTCGGCATAAAATTTCGCTTCCTTTTCGGGATTTTGCGAAAGTAGGTACCAGGACCAGGTTAAAGCGTTCGCAGTGGTTTCGTGCCCGGCGAGAAAAAGCGTGAGACATTCGTCGCGAATTTGCTGGTCTGACATACCTTTTCCATCGCCTTCGTCGTCCTGCGCGAGTAAAAGCATCGAAAGCAGATCGCCTTTGTCTTCGCCAGACGCGCGTCGCTCTTCAATGATCTTGTAAATAACTTCATCAAGCGTCTTTTTTGCGCGCTTAAAACGAATCGAATGCGGCAGCGGAAGTTTTTCGAGAATTTCGGAAAAGGGCAGCAGCAAAATATTGAACATTTCGACAAGCGTCGTCATCGCCTTGCCGACCTCGGTCGAATCGTCTTCAACATTTGCGCTGAACAAAGTTTTGCCGACGATGTTCAGCGTCAGCCGCATCATTTCGCGCATCATGTCGCGCTCCTCGCCGTTCTGCCATTCGGTCGACATTTTTTCGCCGAATTCGGTCATCGCTTTTGCATATTCGGCAATTCGCTGTCGATGAAAAGCGGGCTGAATCATACGTCTTTGTCTTAGGTGAAACTCGCCTTCGCTTGTCAGCAAACCTTCGCCGAGCAGGCGCTTTGCGCGCTGCAGAGCGCGACCTTTTACGAATTTATGAGCGTTCACGACGAGCAGATCGCGGATCATTTCGGGATCGTTCAAAAAATACGCCGGCATGCCGCCCATTTTGAAGTACGAGATGTCGCCGAGGTTTGCAAGCCCATTCAAAAATCCGGTCGGATCTTTTCGAAACATCCGGAAATGTCCGCCGATCCAAAACGGTTTTATTGACGGCGGAAGATTTTTTTGAAGCGCTGATTTCATCGGCTTTTAGAAATTTTCGCACAAAACTGGTATTTTTATAACTAATGACCGAAACAAAAGTTCAGAAGATAAAACCCGATATTCGCGCGATCACGCGCCTTGTGCCGCCGAGCGGAAATCTCGTTCAGGGACAATCGGAGCTTCCGATCGATCCGCAATTGGCAAAAGAAGCGGCTGAAATAATCGCCGCCAGCCAGAATCATTACGGCGGTTCGGAAGGCGATTCGAGTCTCAGAAAAGCCGTCGCAGAAAAGATAAAAAAGTATAATGATATCGAGATAGATTTGGACGCGAAACCGCTCGAATTAATGATCACCACTGGCGGAACCGGCGCGCTCATTGGAATCACGCAAAGCTATCTGCGCGGAAAATCGGCGCTCGTTTTTGAACCTTATTATCCTTATCATAGACGCATTTTAGAAGAATTCGGCGGCAAAACCGAAACCTTCGAGCTCGATGAAGATCTTACGTTTGAAAAAGACGCGCTGCGCGCCCGATGCAAAGAATTAAAAGAGCGCAGCGACTTTCCCTTGAAGGCGATCATTGTCTGCACGCCGGCAAACCCTTCGGGAAAAGTTATGACTGAGACCGAGCTTGAAGCCGTCGCCGAAGTCGCAAACGAATTCGATCTGCTCGTTATTTCCGACGAAGTTTACGAACATTATGTGACCGGCGAAAACCCGCACGTTCCCGTTGCGACTTTGCCCGGAATGTGGGAACGAACGATCACGGTGAATTCGTTTTCAAAATCCTGGAATATTTCCGGCTGGCGGCTCGGCTATGCTTACGGCAGCGGCGCGCTTATCGCTCCGATAAATAATGCCGCGAATGTAATTTACGTTTGCCCGGCGACGCCGCTTCAGGCGGCTTTGTCGCGCGTTTTGATGGCGGACGAAAATTATTACGAAAATCTTCGCGATAAATTTGACGAGAAACGCCGTTTTGCTTCCGAAGCATTAAAAGATCTGGGTTTTAAAATTTACAATTCTGGTTCGGCATTTTATCTCTGGGCGCGAATTCCCGAAGAATTCAGCGACGCGCTCGCCTTCAACGAAATGCTTATGGAACGCGCCGGAGTTGGCGCCGTTCCGGGCAGCGCGTTTGCCGATTCGGATACGTGGGACGCGTTTATGCGCATCTGCATCGCGCGCGAAGATTCGATCCTCGAAGGCGCAGTGAAAAAAATCAGAACGGCACTTCGATAAAATAATTCAACAGCGAAAATTCTGAAAAAAACGCATTCATGGCATATTATGAATGTTCGCTATAATTTTCTTTCGAATCGGACACGGTATTTTTATGAGCGTAGAAATTATCCTGGTTTTCGTAGTTGCGATCTGTGCCGTTATTTTATTTGCGACCGAAAAACTTTCGGTTGACCTGATTGCGTTGCTGATAATGGCTTCGCTGCTGGTTCTCGGCATCATCAAAGCGGACGAAGCGATCGCCGGATTTTCCAACAAGGCAACGGTTACGGTGGCGGCGATGTTCGTGCTGAGCGCGGGACTCTTCAAAACCGGCGCGGTCAGCTATTTAGCCAAATTAACCACCATTGTTTTTAAGAAAAACTATTGGCTCGGCTTGATCACCGTAATGGTTTCGGTCGCCGTTTTCTCCGCGTTTATCAATAACACACCGGTTGTTGCGGTTTTTATCCCGATTCTTCTCGGCGTCGCAAAAGATATTAAGAAAAGCGCCTCGAAACTTCTGATGCCGATGTCTTTCGCCTCGATGTTCGGCGGCGTCTGCACTCTGATAGGAACTTCTACCAACATCCTTGTGAGCTCGATCGCCGAAGAAAAAGGGCAGCCCGCGTTTTCGATGTTCGAGATCGCGCCGCTGGGCTTGGTGATGTTCACAGTTGGAATGATCTATATGCTCGCGGTCGGTATTCGTTTGATTCCCGATCGGCGACCGGAAGGCGATTTGATCGAATCCTTCGATCTGCAGGAATATATCACCGAAGTCGTATTGCTCGAAAATGCTTCCTCGGTCGGACACGCCATTAAGGATGCGCCGATCGTAAAAGATCTTGACATCGTAATCGTTGACATTCAGCGTGGCGATGAAAAGATTGCCGTTCCGACGCCGGACTTTGTCCTCGAGGCGGGCGACGTTTTGCGCGTCCGGTGCGATCTTGAAAAATTTCATAAGATCCAGGCGCGAAGCGGTGTACTTTTTAAATCACAATTTAAATGGCACGACGCGGACGTAGAAACGACAGACGTAAAATTGGTTGAAGTCGTTGTCGTCTTAAATTCCGATCTTGTCGGCAAATCGCTGGCGGATTCGGAGTTTCGCGAAAAATTTGGCGCGATCGTTTTGGCTTTGCGGCATCGCGGAAAATTGATGCGCGATAAGATCGCCGACACCAAATTGAGCGCGGGCGACACGATGCTGCTGGAAATCAAAGCCGACCGCTTTAATCAACTTCGAAAAAATCCTTCATTGGTTATTATTTCCGAAGCCGAGCAAATGGTTTACCGAAAAAGCAAACTGATTCCCGCACTTTTAATTTTGGCGGGCGTGATTTTGACGGCGACGCTCGGAATCACGACGATCGTTGTCAGTTCCGTGATCGGCGCGATCATGCTCGTTCTTGTCGGCTGCATAAAAATGGAAGAAGTTTACGAAGCCATCGAATGGCGGATAATCTTTCTTTTGGCGGGCGTTTTGACGCTCGAAGCGGCGATGGAAAACAGCGGCGCCGCGCCGTTAATTTCTTCGACAATAATTTCGCTCGTGATTGATTGGGGCG
The DNA here is from genome assembly GCA_041747435.1 of Pyrinomonadaceae bacterium. Classification (GTDB taxonomy): domain Bacteria; phylum Acidobacteriota; class Blastocatellia; order Pyrinomonadales; family Pyrinomonadaceae; genus JBGTFE01. The sequence goes on from JBGTFE010000118.1 coordinate 25,500, forward strand.
GCTTGATCGCGCTTGTTTCGGCGTTTTATTTGATGACATTTATTTTTACCGAAATGATGTCAAACAACGCAACCGCCGCGCTTTTGACACCCATAGCGATCGCCACCGCCAACACTCTTCAAGTTAGCCCGCGCCCGTTTCTCGTCGCCGTAATGTTTGCCGCATCGGCGAGTTTTATGACGCCGGTCGGCTATCAAACCAACACGCTGATCTATGGTCCGGGACAGTATCGTTTCGCTGATTTTCTGCGCGTCGGAACACCGCTGAACATCCTGTTTTGGATCATCGCAACCATTTTCATTCCCTATTTTTGGGCGTTTTAAGAAGGATGTATTATGAAATTTGATATTGATTCATTTAGAGAATTATTCGCAAAAGTTATCCAGGACATAATGGAATGGCTTCCGAGTCTGCTCGGCGCAATCCTATTATTTTTTATCGGCTGGATTGTGGCGGTTGTCGTCCGATTTTTTTTCGGCTCGATACTTAAGCGATTCGGAGTAAATAAGATTTCTGAAAAAACGGGCATCGCTTCGATGATGGCATCATGGGGGTTTACGTCGTCATTATCCCTACTGATCGCGCGTTTCGCCTATTGGATCATTTTGTTTCTTTTCCTTCTCGCCGCAACCGAATCGCTTGGTTTAGGCTTCGTCGCCGGCGCTTTAAAATCGGCGGTTACATTTATGCCGCGCCTTCTCGGTTCGCTGCTGATTGTTTTGCTAGGCGTCATATTTTCGGGCGTGATCGGCGACGCTTTGGGCGCTTACGCTGATAAATCGGGCTTGAGGTCCGGTTCATTCATAGGCACGATGGTCAAATACGTGCTCTTTGTATTTGTGTTCATAGTCGCGCTTCAACAGCTTGGCGTCGAAACTGTGCTTTTTTCGGGCGTGATAATCATACTTCTGGGATCGCTTCTGCTGTCGCTTTCGATTTCCTTCGGCATCGGAAATCGGGAACTCGCTCGCAACATCAGCGCGGGTTTTCACGCCCGCGAATCTTTTTTGCCTGGAGCGCGAATTAAGTTTGGCGATCACACCGGCAAGCTCGTTCGAATCGGCGCCTTCAAGTTCATTATCGAAACTTCAGATGGTCAAGTTTCGCTTCCGAATCATATTCTGACCGAAGAAGAAATTCTGATACTTCCACGTCAAAATGAACCGGACGAAAAATGAGCGAGTCGCACCATATTCAGCCGAATAAATATGTTGAGAGTCTGAGAATCGGCACGAACAGCCGCGAAGATGACGAGCACGTAGCTGATTGCGATTTGTGCCGCGGCGAAGTTGAAAAGCTCGTTGCCCTACATAAACAAAAGTGGCAAAAGGATGTATTCGGAACACTCCTGCACTATACGACGGAAATCGCGCGAAGCACCTTTGCGATGGTTCTTCCGCCTCTGAAAACAGCGCTTCGACAGAACAAGCCAAAAGAAAAAATTCTTGAGTCGCAGCCTCCAAAGGAACCGTTGCGGCTTTTTCTTCCGCGCTCTTACAGTTGGATACAAAAACCACAAAGTAAATTTATCGCCATCGTCTTATTTACGTTTTTCGTATTCCTCTTGCCCGCTCCGACGGGTCTTACAGGTACGGCTCATCGCGCAATCGTCGTATTTATCTTTACTGCCGGAATCCTGACGTTCCAACCCGTCTCGCTCCCTTTGGCGGCATTGATGATTCCCGTCGCACAGATACTTTTCGGGGTCGCAAATGTTTCGCAAAGTTTCGAACCGTTTTCAAGACCGGTCGTTTTTCTAATTCTTGCATCACTGTTTCTGGCACAGGCACTCAGAAAACACCGCGTCACCCGACGGCTGGCACTTCAAACCATAATTTCTTCGGACGGCGACGTGCGAAAACTTCTCTTTGGTTTGATGGGCATTGCAGCGTTGCTATCAATGTGGGTGGAAAACACGGCGACGGCTGCCGTTTTGATTCCGGTCGCGCTGACGATTTCACGCGAAGTAAAAGATAAAGACGAAGCGCGTTCTTTGCTCGTTCTGCTCGTTTTGGGAATCGCGTACAGCGCGAGTCTCGGCGGGATGGTAACAATTATGGGTTCGGCTTCAAATGCCGTCGCGTCGGGCTTTCTCGAACAGATTCGCCCGTGGTCATTCCTCGATTGGACAAAATACGGTCTACCACCTTTTTTGGTTTTATTCCCAATTACTTGGTGGCTACTTTTGAAAATGGTTCCCGTTTCCGTCAGCAAAATCGAGATTGGCAGAGTCGAAGAAAGCCTAGAAGAAATGGGCAAAATGTCCGGCAAGGAGAAAGAAATAATTGCGACAATGGTCATCGCCGCACTCTTCTGGATTTTCGGCGCGACAATTGAAAAATCTCTCAATCTTCCCCCGACAATGCTTTCGAGTGCAGTTGTGGCGGTTGCGGCGGTACTTTATTTAGCCGTCCGACAAATTATCAATTGGGAAGACATCCAGGGCGTAAGTTGGGGCATATTTTTCATCATCGGCGCGGGTCTTTCGCTCGGCGACACTCTTTCAAGGTCGGGTGCGACCGAATGGATTGCCGTTTCAATAACTCCGCTCGTAACCGGACCGCCTTTGTGGATTTCAATATTGTTGCTGGTGGTTATTTCAGCAACTCTGACAAATATTCTGAATAATACGACTATCGCGGCGGTGCTGGTTCCGGTGTTGATAAATATCGCTGTCAGCAATCCCGATTTTAACGCCGTTCAATTGGTAATTCCGGTAACTCTAGCAACGACATTCGGTTATTCGCTGCCGTCCGCCTCGGGAAGAATGGCATTGATCGGCGCAAGCGGTCTCATTACGGGCGGCGAGATGCTAAAATACGGATTGATCGCAACTATTATTAGTTCTGCTATTCTCGCCGGAATGTTTTATTGGTTTGCGGTGATGGGTTGGATTTGATCGCAAATTACGGAGGTGATGTGATGAAAGTTTTGATTTGCGGCGCCGGAGAAAACGGCGCGATCGTAATACAGCAGCTTAGCAAAAACAAAGACATCGAAATCGTCACTCTCGATCCGCGCGAAAATCCGTTTGCATTAGCCGAAGGCATCATCGAAAAGGTTGATGTCGAGGAAAATTTAACGCCGCTCACGCTCGATTTTGTAATTGACAAGGTGCGTCCCGACTTGATCCTGCTGACAACCGAATTAGAAGATTTAGGGCTTGGAAACGTCGCCGGCATGGACATACTCTCATCATCGTTAAGAGATGAACTGACTTCAATTTCTCCTGTTCCTTTGATTCAGGTTGCGCGTCTGAAATCGCTATAGAAACACCGGAAATTTGAAACATCTTGGCATTGTCGGAATCCCGTTGATACAATATCGACTATGGACTTCCGCGTTATTATTATTCGGAAAACAAACAATATGAAAAAAATATCTGTCTTTTTATTAATTCTTAGTTTTTTTGTCAACGCGATTTTTGCGGATGAAGGAATGTGGACGTTCGACAATCCGCCGCTCAAGCAATGGAAGGAGCGATACAATTTTGAGCCGACACAGGAATGGCTCGATCACATTCGTCTTGCATCGATCAGGCTCGAAGGCGGTTCCGCCAGTTTTGTCTCGGCAGACGGATTGATAATTACGAATCAGCACGTTGCGAGCGGACAATTGGCAAAGCTTTCGACCAAAGAAAAAGATCTGATAAAAGACGGATTTTATGCGCGAACGCAAGCCGACGAATTGAAAACGCCGGATATGGAAGCAAATGTTCTGGTGTCGTTTGAAAATGTCACCGAGCGCGTTCAATCGTCGGTAAAGACAGGCGCGACCGACAAAGATGCAAATGCCCAGCGCCGCGCGGCGATCTCGGCGATCGAGAAAGATTCGACAGAAAAAACTAATCTTAAAAGCGATGTCATTTCGCTTTATAACGGTGGCGAATATTGGCTTTACCGTTTCAAAAAATATACGGACATTCGCCTCGTTTTCGCGCCCGAAGAGCAGATCGCGGCGTTCGGCGGCGATTACGACAACTTTACTTTTCCGCGTCATGATCTCGACGTAACTTTTCTGCGCGCTTACGAAAACGGTCAGCCGGCGAAAACGCCGCATTTTCTTAAATGGTCCGAAACCGGCGCGATCGACGGCGAATTCGTTATCGCTTCGGGAAATCCCGGCTCGACCGCGCGGCTCTTGACGGTTTCGCAATTGAAATATCAGCGCGACGTGGGCAACGTTCTGCAGAAAAAAGTTTGGACGCTGCGGCGCGATATTTTGGAAAATTATGCAAAGCGCGGCGACGAGCAAAAGCGTCAGGCGAGCGGCGGAATCCGCTCGTTTAATAATTCGCTCAAGCGTTTGACCGGACAGCAGGAAGGTTTGACGAATCCGCGAATGTTCGCGAAAAAGGAAGCGGAAGAAAAGGAATTGAAGGAAGGTTTGGCAAAAAAACCGGAACTCGAAAAGGAATATTTGCCCGCGTGGCTGCAGATCGAAAAGGCTTACGCCGATCTTCCCGCGATGGCAAATCGGCTTTCCTTTTCAAATCTTGCGCCGTCGCGCCTTGCTTCGATCGCGACGCAATTGGTTCGATACAGCGCGGAGATACAGAAACCCAGCGGTCAGCGCTATCCCGAATTTGGCGACGCGCGTCTTGAAGGATTCAAGGCAAATCTTTTGTCGCCCGCGCCGATCTACACCGAATTGGAAGAAGCCTCGCTTGCGGCTTGGCTTGAAGAAGCGGCGCGAGTTTTGGGCAGAAACGATCCGTTTATTAAAGCGGCGATCGGCGAGGCTGATGTTTCAGAAGTCGTAAAACGCGCGGTGAATGAAACGCGCATTAAGGACGTCGCCGAGCGAAAAGCGCTGCTTGACGGCGGCGCAGACGCGATCGCAAAATCGACCGATCCGATGATCACTTTGGCGAAAAGAGTCGAGCCCATTTTTCGTGAACTTCGCGCGTGGAACGAAGAAAAAATTCAAAGCGTGGAAGCAAGCGCGGGCGAAAAGATCGCCAAAGCGCGGTTTGCCGTTTACGGCAGAACGATTCCGCCGGACGCGAATTTCAATCTGCGCATCGCTTACGGCAGAGTCAAAGGCTACGACGAAGACACGACGCTGGTTCCTTTCAAAACCACATATTTTGGTTTGTACGATCGCGCCGAAAGTTTTAATGAAATGCCGCCTTACGATCTGACACCGCGCTGGCGCGAGCGCCGCGACAAATTGAATCTCGCGACGCCGATCAATTTCGTCTATACGGCGGACACGATCGGCGGAATGTCCGGCTCGCCGATCATCAACCGAAATGCCGAATTTGTCGGCATAAATTTCGACAGCAATCTGCAAAAACTCTCAAACCGCTATTGGTATATCGAGGAAGAAGAAGGCTCGCGCGCCGTCGGCGTTCACAGCGCCGGAATCTTAGAAGCGCTGCGAAAAGTTTACGATGCACAGGACTTAGCGAAGGAATTGACCGGGAAATAAATTGCTATAGAATGACTTTATGAACAATTTGAGCGAAAGAATAACGATTAATCCGAAACAATGCGGCGGTCGCCCGTGTATTCGCGGAATGCGCATTCGCGTCAGCGATGTGCTTGATTTGTTTGCAAGCGGCTTATCGGCTGATGAAATTCTCGCGGAAATGCCCGACCTGGAACGCGAAGATCTTTACGCCGCTTTGCAATACGCTTCCCGCAAAATTGATCATCCGATTTTGCCTATCGCCGCATGAAAATTTGGATCGACGCACAGCTTTCACCTGCGATTGCCCTTTGGATCAATCAAAAATTTGAGATCGATGCGATCGCCGTCCGCGATCTGAACTTACGCGACGCGGAAGACGAAGAAATTTTTCTCGCCGCAAAAAAAAGCAAACGCCGTCGTGATGACAAAGGACAGCGATTTTTTGCTTCTCTTGGATAAATTCGGAATGCCGCCTCAAATCGTTTGGCTTACTTGCGGCAATACATCAAACACAATGCTGAAAAAAATTCTCGCCTCGACTCTTGAAAATGCGGTCGAACTTTTGGAAAAGGGCGAACAAATTGTCGAGATAAATTCACTTTAAATTATGCATTATCACTTGATCGGAATTTGCGGGACGGCGATGGCTTCGCTTGCGGGAATGCTGCAGGCGCGCGGGCACAAGGTTACGGGCTCGGACCAGAACGTTTATCCGCCGATGTCGACTCAACTGCAGGAACTCGGAATCGAAATTCTGAACGGCTACAAAGCGGAAAATGTGGACGTCGGCGCGGATTGCACGATCGTCGGCAACACGATCTCTCGCGGAAACGCGGAACTTGAAGAAGTCTTGAGCCGCCGACTCGTTTATCGCTCGCAGGCGGAAACCGTAAAGGAAGAATTTATTCGCGGTCGGCGCTCGCTGGTCGTCGCCGGAACGCACGGCAAAACGACGACGACAAGCATTGCAAGTTGGGTCGCGGAAGTCGGCGGACTCGATCCGTCGTTTCTCGTCGGCGGCATTGTGCAAAATTTCGGCGCGAGCTTTCGCGTTACCGACAGCAATTTTTTTGTCATCGAAGGCGACGAATACGACACGGCTTATTTCGACAAAAAGCCCAAATTTATGCATTACTTGCCGGAAATCGCGATCGTCGGCAACATCGAATTCGACCACGCAGACATTTACGACAATCTCGACGACATCAAATGGGAATTTTCGCGACTGATGAATCTCGTGCCGTCAAACGGAAGCTTGATCGTCGGAATCGACAGCGTGCACGCGCGCGAAGTTTTGGACGAAATGCGCGGCAGGCTTTTTACAAATGTCGAAACTTTCGGAACGAGCCGCGACGCAAAATGGCAAGCGCGAGACATAGATTTTTCCGGCGAGAAGACGCGCTTTACGGTTCTTAAAGAAGGCGAAAAATGGGACGAATTTGAAACCGATCTTATCGGCGAATTTAACGTCCGAAATTGTCTCTCGGTGATCATCGCCGCGGCGGCTTGGGGAATTTCAAAAGAAAAAATTCAGGAAGCGTTCGACACTTTCAAATCGGTCAAGCGGCGTGTCGAAATTCGCGGAATCGAGCGCGGCGTTACCGTCATCGACGATTTTGCGCATCATCCAACCGCGGTCGAGGAAACCTTAAAAGCTTTACGCACAAAATATAAAGGCAAACGTCTGATCGCCATTTTTGAGCCGCGTTCGCGGTCGTCGCGTCTCGCGGTTTTTCAGGAAGTTTACGCAAGCGCGTTTTCTTACGCGGATTATGTGATCATCGCGAGCGTTTTCAATTCGGCGGAGACAAGCGAATTCGGCAAAGTTTTGGATGTTGAAGAGTTGGTTCGCAATATTGAGTCGCAGGGCAAAACCGCGTTGACGCTTCCCGATGCTGATTCGATCGTCGAACATCTTGCGCCGCAGCTTCGAGAGGACGACGTCGTCGCAATTATGTCAAACGGCGGTTTCGGCGGCATTCATGAAAAGATCCTAAATATTCTGCGCGAAAGCTAAAAAAAACTTACCAAACGGAACCGTTTTGGATTAGAATCCGAGTTAAGGATTTGATTTATGAAAAGGTTTCCGCAATATTTTCTAACTTTCGTCATCACATTTGTTGTCGGCACGTTCGCGGTATCGATCTTATTTCCAGAACAACCAGTTTTGGAAAGATCGGAAACTGAAATAACACTACAAGCAAATACCCCGATTGCTGAAGCTACAATTAAAGCCGTCGAGGACCAAAACGAAGAGGAATCTACGAATCCTTTGGAAAAAATCTGGCTGCAGGACGAAAGCGTATATTATAGTAACTACAAGTTCACGCAAAAATGCCTCCAGGACAACGAAGTTGAAACGCCCTGCACGCTGGTCGTTACAAAGAATAAAAAGGTATTGGCAAGTTTTGATTCCTATTCCGCTCGATGGCTCCAATACGGATTTTTTAACTTTTTGGGCGAAGACGATAAACAGTTGATCGTTCAAACGTATTCGGGCGGCGCGCATTGTTGCTATGACTACGTTATTTACGATTTGGAACCGGCGTTTCGCATTATTTACGACTCGACGAGATTCGATTCGTCTAAGGACATCGGAAATGAATTGATTCCCGTCGATATTGATGCCGACGGAGTTTTTGAATTTTCGCAAGACGTAATGATGTTTGATTATTTTTTCGCGAGCCACGCAGATTCGCCTTTTCCACCTGTCGTTTTTGCATACGACAAGAAAAAAGGTCGCTATGATTTTGCCAACAAGAAATTTTCCGATTTTGTAATGAATGAGCTAAAGGAAAATTTAGATTGGTTGGCAAAACAAAACGTATCCGAAACAGAATCGGAATCTTCAAAAAAAATGAACAAAAGATATGTCGTCCGAAAAACTTTTTTGAATCAAGTTTATGCCGGAAAAGAAAAGGAAGGTTGGAAATACTTTGACGAAAATTATGTTTTTGAAGATAAGGAAGAGTATAGAACAGAAATCAAAGAACGATTCTCCGAAGATATAACCTATAAATCCATCTATCGCAGATAAAATTCGCTTGCCTAAATCGCGAAAAACGGGCACACTTTCAAAAGTTTTGCTCTCGTGGCGTCTCCGGAAGATGCGCCCGTTCAAGTAGAAAGCAAGCGACGGCGAGTTGTTCGGTCAGAGAGTTTGGTTAAAAAGGTAAAGAAGCAGTTTCTTGTGATTTTGCGTGAAAAAGTCGGGTGCGCGTCGCATTTGAGATAGAAAAAGTATTTTTGACGGTTTCCATCCTGTAAATTTTCGACCTGCCTTTGCTTCAAAAAAATAAAAACAATAGGAAAAAATGAGTACAAAATTATACGTTGGAAACTTGTCATTTAACGTGTCAAGTGATGATTTACAGGATTATTTCGGGCAGGCGGGAACAGTAGAATCGGCAAAAGTGATCGAAGATCGCGAAACCGGACGCTCGCGCGGTTTTGGATTTGTCGAGATGTCTTCGCCGGAAGAAGCGGCGGCGGCGATCGAACAATTTAACGGGCAGGATTTGGAAGGTCGGAGCATCGTTGTTAACGAGGCACGTCCACGTGAAGAAGGCGGCGGCGGTCGCGGCGGTTACCGCGGCGGCGGCGGTCGCAGCAACAATCGCGGCGGCGGCGGCGGAAATTATTCACGCTGGTAGTTCAAAGGTTAAAAAGTAGAAAAGTGAAAACGTGAAAAAGTTTGTGGACTTCGAAGTCGCCAAACTTTTCCGCTTTTTCACTTTTTCACATTTTCACTCGAATCTATTTTCCCATCAAAACCGGCAAGTGCGAGGACAATTTCATCGATCGTTGCCGGGCGCACACCCTGATTCGGCACTCCGTTTACAATTATCGAAAAAACCAATTTCTCGCCCGCAGCGGTTGTGACATATCCCGACAGCGCCGAAACCTGATCGATCGTCCCGGTTTTACCGCGGATGTTTCCCGCCGCAGTTGAACCTTTGAAGCGGTTTCGCAGCGTTCCATCCATTCCGCCGACGGTCAGCGAATTTCGCCAAGCATCAGCGTATCGGCTTTGCTTCGCCATGTATGTATAAAGCGTAACAAGCGATGCGGGAGTTACGAGATTGTGCCGTGAAAGACCGCTTGCGTCCCATTGAACAACGCTGTCCGACGAAATGCCGATTTGGCGCAAAAACGCTTGAACGATCGCGATCCCGCGCTCTGCGCTCGTCATTTTTTGATCGCTTTTATTTCCGAGCTGCTCGCCGAGCGCCCAAAGGATCGTTTCCGTGTAAGTATTTTGGCTCGGTTTCATCGTCTTTGCGGCAACAACGCTAAGCGGCGGTGATTCAAGCCGTACGATCTCGACCGGCGCAAGAGTTGAAGCGACCGCCAGGCGAGCATTTTCCACTGTTCCGATCACACGATTTTGCCCGGTAATGACGACGCCTTTTTTCTCCAAAGCTTGCCGCAAAAGCGCGACGAAAAGCTCTGACGGTCGAGTGACGGCGATATAAGCCGTGTAGCCTTTATCGTTTGCAGGCATCGTGCCCGAAATTTCAATAACATTTTGGTCGAGTTTTTTGACGACGCGAAGGTCGCGTTTTGTTCCGGAAGTGATACAAGTGTTGTGAATTTTTACAATCGTATTCGCCGGAAAAATTTGCGCCGCGCACGGCTTATTGATTGCGTCCGGTTTTACGGTGAGATCGACCGCGTTGTCGTTTACCGCGAGCGCTGAAATTTCCGCGCCGTAATACCATTGCAGATCGTCCCATTCCCAGGTAACCGGGATCGGATTTCCGGTAAAATAGCTTTCGTCGCCAACGAGATCGCCTTCGATCCGTTTGACGCCGGCTTGCACGATTCTTTCAGCCAGCGCGTCGAAAGCCTTCAAACGATCGCCGTTATAAAATGAGCTTGAAAACGAAACGTCACCGCGCCCGTAAACCGTCAAACCACTAACGATTCCGTCCGCGTCAGGTTTTTGCGATGCAAAAACGCTCGTCACAAAACGAAAATTTGGAGAAAGTTTTTCGAGCGCCGCCGCAACCGTAAAACTTTTCATATTCGAGGCGGGCATAAAATATTTCTCTGCGTTCTGTTCGTAAATCAGCTTGTCGGTATCGAGCGAAACTACTTTCACGCCGACTTGACCGCGCTGAAGCTCATTACGGAGCAGCGCCTGCGCGATTCGCGACCGGAGTTGATCCAATGTTTGAAGCGGTTTCGGCGTTGACGTTGGTGTTGCCACCGGTGTTGCGGTCGGCGTCGGCGTCGATTTTCGAGCGACGTTTTCTCGTTGATCTTCCTGCGCGGCGATCAAAAACGCGAAATTCAAACACAAAAAGGCGGCGACAAACGCAAAAGCCGCTGCAAATTTAAGACGATAATTTGTTTTTTTCATTCGAATCAAATAAAAAGGCTGCCAGAATTATTTTCCGACAGCCTTCGCTTCCAAAGCAAACAAACAATTTATTTTGCTCCGAGCAAAAGGTTTACATCGCTTTGCAAAATGGATAGATCGAGCAAAACTTCGGTCCCGTTTCGCGTGATCTTAGCGTTCTCGATCAATCGCGCATAAAGCTTGTTATTTTCATTTTTTGAATTGCCCAGCAAACCAACGCCGAAATCGCGCAAAACGACCAAATTTGTATGCAAACCCTGCGCGCCGGCAAGGTTAACACTCTTCGCCGCGGCTGCAATTACAAAGTTTTCGCCGGCGGCATCAATGCTTCCGGAAATTCGACGGATCGAATTAAGATTATTTCCCAGATCATCATCAGCCAACTTCACGAAACCGGAAATCCCGTTCGGAAAGCTCGCCGCAAAGTTCATCACAGCGTTCGGATTTCGATTTACCGCTGCCATCAGATCGGCGCTAACGCGTGATTTGCTTTCAGTAAACATCAGTTTCAGGCGCTCCAATCTGCCAAAAGCCAGCGTGTTTGCGTCGTACGCGGTTATCGCGATCTCGTGCGTGAAGCGCGGCAACAAATTATTTAATATCTTTTGCATCAAGGGATTCTTGACTGTTGAGCGATGCTTCTCGATCAATTTTTTCGGCGAAAAAATATAAACTGTTCGGGCGCCGACCTTTTCCTCGCGGTAATTGTTCTCCGAAGCAAATTTAGCAAGCGCGACGAGCGAGTTGGCGTCAAAATTTCCGCGCGCAAGCGCGACCGGTTCGATATCAATGTCATCAGCCGAATTCTGCTTTATCGCACCGCCGACGGCGATCTGTTCAAACTGCCGCGGATCGATTCCGGTGTTTTTCTTAAAATCCTCGGCATGGGCGTTGATCTCGTCAAGCGTTTCCTTATTTCCCGATAAAATTTGCGGGAGCGCGGTATCAAAAAATCGCTTTCCGTCCATTGAAATTACTACGTCGGACGCCGGAAGAAGCGCGAGCAGCGCGTTTGCCTGCTTTTTGGACGATTTCGAATCGGCGGTTACAAGCGCCGCGAAATTCGACATCAAAGCCGCGGCGATCAAAAAAACAAATAATCTTTTCTTCATTAAAACCTCTTTTCTAAAACCATTTACGTCAAAAACTAAAGATGTATCACGGCGGCGAAAAAGTTGGCTCGCAAGTTTAAATGTGCCGTGTTCGACGCCCGGAATTTCACTTGTAAATCGTGAATCCTCAATTCCGAATAGTCAAGCAAAATCTTTTCGTATCAGTCATGATCTGTCGACAAGTTCGGTGATGCCGCAGCGCGGACAGATCAAAGTTCGACGCGTTTTATCGGTCCATTTTGCGAGCGCGACGTTTGAAAATTCGGGTCGATCGCTTTCCGCTTCGCCTTCACTCATCAAGCGAGACAACTTTGAAACCGAAACAGGATCTTCCAAATCGCGCTCGCAATGCCGGCAGATCCATCCGAATCCATGATTGTAAAAATCGTTCAAATCGCCTCGTTCCATAAACGAAATCAAAGGTTAACACAAAAAAGAAAGAAGCCCGCATAGTTAGCAAAGCTTCCCGTGAATTCGCTTTTTGCGTTAATCAAACCGCACTGACTTGCGCAATTCTAAAATCTGCCCGGCGGACGACCGCTTGGCTGCTGTGGTCGCTGAAGCGCCGTCAACTTAACCGGCACGTTCACGGTTTTGCCATTTCGGTAGACTTCGATCTGAATCGTATCGCCGAACTGTTTTTTATCAAGTATGCGGTAAAGATCGTCCAAGTCGCCGACCGCTTGCCCGTCGATCGACGTAATAATGTCGCCAAGAACGAGTTCGCCGTTGTTTGTTCTGGAAAATCCTCGCAAACCGGCATTTCCCGCGGGGCTTCCCGGCGCAACGCTGTAAAGGAGCAAGCCTTTTTCAACCGGCAGATCGTTCGGTTTTCGCAACTGTCCGACGCCGACGCCGTTGACGCCGAGTTTCGGACGGCGAACTTCGCCGAACTGTATAAGCTGCGGCATAACGCGTTTTGCGATATTTACCGGAATCGCGAATCCGACACCGACCGAGCCGCGCAGGATCTGCGAATTTATGCCGATCATCTTGCCGTATTTATCGAGTAGCGGTCCGCCGGAATTTCCCGGATTGATCGATGCGTCGGTTTGGATGGCGCCTTCGATAACGCGACCGTTTGGCGCGCCGGGAACCGAAACAGAGCGGATCGGTCGCTGCAAACCGGAGATCACGCCGGTCGTTAACGTTCTGTCCAGACCAAAAGGATTTCCGATCGCGAGAACTTTTTGCCCGACGTCGAGCTTGTCTGAATCACCGAGCGGAACTATCGTCAAGCCTTCGCGCGGCGGATCGATCTTGATCACAGCGAGGTCTGTGTCCGGGTCGCCGCCGATGAGCTTCGCCGGATAACTTTTGTCGCCGCCGAAACTTACAGCCAATTTTTGGGCGCCTTCGATGACGTGATAATTCGTCAAAATATGACCTTGACTATCGATCACGGAACCCGAACCCGAGCCTTTTCCTTCCTGAACGCCGCCGAAAAAATCTTCCTGATAAACGGTCGAAGTTATAAACGCGACGCCGGGCGAAAGCGTTTTATAAACTTCGATGTTGTTTTGCTCGTCGCTAACATTAGCGGGATCGGAAATTCCGCTAAGCGTGGGCGTCGCCTCGGCGAGAGCTACATTTTTCGGCTGAAAAAGATTATCAAGATTTGATACTAGAAACGTAGCGCCAACGGCAATAAGCGCCGACGCAAAAGCCAGCAACAAGATTTGACGTGACGATAATTGATAAATTGCTTTTTTCGACATCATGACTTTTCCTTTTTGAAATTTCGATTTTCCGTTTCATTTTGATGCGGAACCGGTGAAAGAGCGTTGTGTTTGGAATTACGAAGGAAAGTCGCGTCTTGTTTCCGAAAAATCGAAACAAAGAAGCCGGCGATTAGATAAAAAATGCGAAAACGAAGTGCGCAAAACGCGAGAAGTCGGTTAATAGATTGTCGGAAATAAAGCCGAATGCAGAAAGCCCGGTCACAAAATGAACGCCCATCAAGCTGATATAGACCGTTAACGCGAGAGCCAACCCGAATTTTGCGAGGCGCAGGTTTCCCCAACGGCAAAGAACGAGCGCCGCCGTCGCACCGACCGCGATCTTTACAAGCAAAAACGGCAGAACGCCGATGTCGAGCAATCCTGCCATTAGATGATTTCCTTCTGAAGCAAAGCCGTTGCGAACCCAATAGATAGTCAAAACCGCGTCGAGAAAATTCAGCGCGAAAAGCAAAAAGGTCGGAACGGACAGTTGCATAATTTTAAAGAGAACTCTCTTGCAAAAACTTGTTAAACCTCTCTCTTTAAGCGACTTACCCCTAACCTTTTCCGCGGTTAGGGGTAAGTCGCTTAAAGAGAATCTAATATAATGTTGCTTTACTATACGCCTAATAGCACTGGGTTTCAAATTTTCTCAAAAAAACTCCATTTTTTCATTTCGAGTCGGAAATGTTACGCTTTAAACAAATACATTGTACGAAATAACTAAATCGGACAACGCATCCGAGAAGAAAAACGTCCTACGGGCGGCAAAAAGCTGACGTTATTTAAGAAATATTAGACTAAAGGTTTTTATAAAAAAGAAATGAGGTGGAAAATGAAAAATTTGATTGGTTTTAAGACTCTGACAGCGATTTTGGTGATTTTTTTGGTTTTTGGCGCGGGCGAATCTTTTGCTCAGGTTAAGAAAAAGCCGGTTCTTCGAAAGAAGACAACGGTGAAAAGAGCGGTGGTTCAAAAGCCGGCAATGAAATATTACACGGTGCCGACGGGTGAAGTTTTCCGCGTTCGAATGAACGAAACGATAACTTCAAAAACGGCAAACGTTGGCGATACCTTCACGACGACGACGACCCAGCCGGTTTATTCAAACACGGGCGTGATCGTAATTCCGAACGGAAGCACCATTACCGGTCGCATCGATTCCGTTAAGAGAGCCAAGAAAGGCGGCGATCCCGGCACGATCGGAGTCAGCTTTATTGAAGTCAAACTTCCGAACACAACAAAACGCGCGATGAACGGTTCGCTTACAAGCCTTGATACAAAAAAAGCGAAAAGCGATGACGAAGGAAACGCGTCGGGCGATGACCGCAAAAACGACAAGCTGATCTTTATCGGAGGCGGCGCTGCGGGCGGCGCGCTTATCGGCGCTGCGATCGGCGGCGGAAAAGGCGCGTTGATCGGCGGAATTTTAGGCGGAGTTGGTGGACTTCTCGGCGAACGATTGACAAAAGGCGAGGAAGCCGAGGTAAAATCCGGAACCGAGTTCGGAATTTATCTGAATAGAGCGATCACGCTGCCGAAATTTACGAGCACCGACGAAAATTACTCCGAATACGACAACGAGCCGACAACCGGCGGACGAACTTATGTTGTCCAATACGGCGACACGCTTTCTAAGATCAGTATGCGTTTTTACGGGAACACGGGCGATTGGATGAAGATCTACGATGCAAATCGAAATACGCTCAGCCGACCCGAAGATCTGCAGGTCGGACAGGAATTGATCATTCCGTAAGTCGACCCCAAAATGAAAAAAAGGGCGGGAATTTCCCGCCTTTTTCTTTTGATACCGATTCATAGCTTAGTTCAACTCAAAATTCAATTCCTTCCAATTTTTTTACTACTTTTTCGATCAGCCAATTCGGCGTCGAAGCGCCCGCCGTTACACCGACTCTTTCCGCGCCGCGCAGATCTTCCGCGTCGATTTCATCCGGCGTTTCGATCAAAAAGCTTTTCGCGCATTGCTCTTTGCAAACGGAAAGAAGCTTGCGGCTGTTTGACGAATGATTTCCGCCGATTATGTAAAAAGCATCGACCATTCCTGCCAATGCGCGCGCCGCGTCTTGCCGATCGCGCGTCGCCGAGCAGATCGTATTTACAACCTGCGTTTCGCCGATCGCTTTTGCGCGGACGGCTTCAGCGGTTTCAAGAAAAGTTTTCAATTTGATCGTTGTTTGCGAAACGACAAGCGGATTATTAAGCGGTGGCAGGTCTGCTATCTCGGCGGCGTCCTGCACGACAAAAGCGTGTTCCGGCGCGTAGCCTTTGACACCGATCATTTCCGGATGATCCGGATTCCCGACCACGACAACATGGCGATTTTCATTCGCCGCGCGCGAAGCGAGTTTTTGCACGCGCGTGACGAACGGGCATGTCGCATCGACAACTTTCGACGCGTTTTCTTCCAGTTCGCGCTGCACATCCGGCGTTACGCCGTGAGCGCGAATCACGGCAGTTTCGCCGCGCCTGATCTGCACCGGCTCGTTGATCGTCGTCACGCCGCGTTTTCCGAGCCGTTCCATTTCCTGGTCGTTGTGAATAAGCGGACCAAGACCGCGAACCTGATCGCCTTCAGCCAGCGCTTCTTCCACCATTTCGACCGCGCGTTCGACGCCGAAACAAAATCCGTATTCATCTGCGAGTAAAACCTGCATAATTCTTAAAGCTCAAAACAAGAGCCATTTCAAGTTTAACAAACGTTGATAGAACTACGAAGTTCAAAAATTTACCTTATCGGCTCGCGCAGAATTATTTCAGCCGTTTGATAGGCAATTGCCGCCGCTTTCGGATTTGAATTCTTAAGGCGCGCGATCTGCAACAGCGCCTCGCCGGTTCTGGATAAAAGCCGCACGAGATCGCCTTCTTCGGCTTTTGTTTTATAAACAAGATCGTTCCAATCCGCTCCGCTCGCCCAAACTTCTGCGGTCGCAGCGGCGGAAAAATTCATATCCGGCGCGGGTTCGACGCCGAATTTCCATTCCGCGTTTGAAACTTCATAAACAATATCTTCAAACTTCGTCAAAACGGTGAGAATTTTATCCGAAAGATAAAGTTCGCCATAATTTCTGTCAGAATCCGCGGCAAGCGCAGCCATCAAGGCAGCGACGTGTTTCGGATCAAGTTCTTCAAAAAGCCCGTGCCGCAGCGCTTCGCCGACGAGAAGCGGGCGATCGACCCGAACATCCGCGAGCCATTTTCCTTTTTCGGTAACTTGCTGCGAAGTAAAATCCAAGTATCCGAAATGATTCAAAACGCGGGCACGGTTTTCGAACGGCAGCCAAATTTCACCGCGCAGGATTTCAATGTCGCGTTCGATCTTTGTAATAAATTCGGCGTCTTCCCACGTTTCCCACAAGAGCTGAGACGCGCTGCGTTTGTCGTTTTCGCTCAAATTTTCGGGCAAGAGCTCTTCGATCGCCCGCGCGAGAATTTCTTCCGCTTCATCCGAATCAGACCTTTGCAGCGAAAGTTTCGGCTCTTCCAAAGCCGGATTCTTGTCCTCGTAAATGTCGTAAAAAGCCTGGTCGAGTGATCTTTCTTCAAGATCGTATTCTTTTGCGAAGACCGTTCCGATCTGTCCGAGCGCGAGCGTTGCGCCTTTTCCGGTTTCATGCATTGCTACGACCTTTTCGCCAAAAACATTCAAAACAAGAAAGAATCTTTTTCGGTTTCTGCCTTTGGTGACGATCCTGCCGACGCGAACATTTTCGCGCAGCCACGTTTGCCGTATTTCGGCACGCGTTTCCGGCGATTTTTCCTGCAGACGATTTCGCGAACTCGTCAATCTTTCAAAAGCTCGCGCCGCGTCGATGGTCAAACCGAATTCGTTGCCTTCGAGCTTTTTGTTTAGATCGCTTTTGCGATGGTCACGGGTTTTTTCAAGTTTTGCGATCTGATGCGCCGTTTCGCGAAAAGCAAAGCTTTTTTCGGCGATCTCACGAACTTGTGCGAAATTTCCGTAGGCGTCAAGAAGGTTCAAAAGCGACGAATATGTGGCGCGAAACTGGCTTTGAAGCGGATCGGGCGGAGACTTTAGAAGTTTTGCAATGCGCGGCGGATTTTGAAACTGCCCCGGCGCGAGCACGACAAAACCGACGTTATCTTTTCCGCGGCGTCCGGCGCGTCCGGTCATTTGCTGCAGCTCGCTTGCCTCGAGTTGCCGCCAGCCGTCGTTTCCGCGCGTGTCGGCGTTTGAGATGACGACCGTTCTTGCCGGAAAATCGACTCCGGCAGCAACGGTTGATGTCGCAAAGATCGCGTTCAGCAATCCGCGCGACATCATTTTTTCGATCAGAAGTTTCCAAGCGGGAATGTGTCCGGCGTGATGCGACGCGATGCCGCCGTGAACCAAAACTTTTCGGTGCTTGTGCTGCTTTATTTCAGGATTTTCGGCAAGAAATTCCTCGAATATTTCAAAACGCGCATGCTGTTTTTCCGCGTCCGTTTTTTGCGATTTGTCCGCTGCGACTTCGAGCGCGGCTTCATCGCATTTGCGTCTGGTCGGCAAAAAAATGATCGCTGGCAGAAGATCGTATTTTCTCAGGGAAGAGATCAGCTTTGGCGGCGGAATTTCGGGCAGCTTGAATCTCATTTAAGAGATATTAAACCACGAAAGCACCCAAAATGACACGAAAGAGGAAGATTTTCCGCAGACGCAAAAACAGAGAATTGAATAACTGTTTCATCCAATTCTCTGTCGTCATCTTTCCGTGTTTTTTAATGATATGCCGCAGGAATTGGCATGTCGCCGTCGAGACCAAAATGCTGAATGACGTAAGAATTCGTCAAACTCTTAAAGACATACCAGTTTCCATCACTCGGGCGGAAAATTCCAAAATCGGTTTTGCCGTCGCGGTCAAAATCACCCGGCACCGGAATATCGTTTGAAAGTCCCCAATGGAAAGCCCTGTAAGTTTCCGTTGCGCTGTTCCAAATGTGCCATACGCCGTCTGCCGGACGAAAGACCGCGAAATCCGCGAGTCTATCACCATCAAAATCACCTACAAGCGGTATGTCGCCGTTTAATCCCCATTGGAAACCGCGGAAACTCGCGTCGGAACTATTCGAAACATACCAGACTCCGGTTGTCGGGCGGAAAACCGTGAGATCGGTTTTGCCGTCGCCGTCGTAATCACCGGCGAGCGGAATATCGCCATTTAAGCCAAACTGACGGAAATCATAACCGCCGTCGGAACTGCGCCAGATATACCAAACGCCATCACTCGGTCGCCAAACGGCAAAATCCGTCTTGCCGTCGCCGTCATAATCGCCTTGCACGGGTTTATCACCTGCCAAACCGAACTGCGCGATGCGAACCTGTCCGTTTGAACTTTGCAGGACATACCATACGCCGTTGCGATAAACCGCGTAATCGGTTTTCTTATCGCCGTCGTAATTTCCGGGAACGGCAACGTCGCCGAAAGCCGCGCCGCCGAATTGCAGAGCGTAATACGAACTATCGTTTGAACGCTGAACGTGCCAGACACCGCTCGAAGGTCGCCAAACGGCAATATCGCTCATTCCGTCGCCGTCGAAATCCGAAGGCTGAACCTGCAAAGTTCCTGTAAAATCGGCGTTGGTCTGCGTCATCGAAAGATTAATATAAGTTCTTCTTTGCGGCGAAAAAGTGTAATCCTGTTTCGATGCGCGAAGACTGTAATGAGCAAAAGTCGGAATATTCGCAAATGTATAATTTCCGTTGGCATCAGTCGTCGCCGTCGCAATAACGGTATCTTCTTGCGGATAATTTTTTAACTCGAGCGTTACGCCTTCGATGCCGGCGCTGTTGCGATCAACAACGCGACCCGAAATTTCAACCGGTGCAGGTTGATTGATGATGATCCCGATCTGAACCGTCGTCCTGAAACCGCCGTTGTCCGTCGCTGTCGCATAGATCGTGTAGCTGTCCGGTTCGGCGGGTGTCCACGGCACGCTGAAATTGCCGTTGTTGACTTCGCCGATCGTATACGAACGTCCGGCTCCAACTGCGGTCATTTTCAAATGAACGACCTGCCCGTCGGTATCGTTTGCCGTCGCGGTCATCTGGATCGTTACCGGCATCGTAAATACCTGCCCGTCCGTCGGGCTTTCGATCTGAATGGTCGGCGATTGATTGTTCACCGATGATTGAAAATCAATGTCGTAATAATCGCGCGTCGGATTCGTAACCGAAAATGACGGCGGCGTAAATGTTTGATTCGGTGCTTCGGGCGTGATCGTATAATCACCGCTCGAAGGAAGATTGAAAAATCCGTAGGCACCGAATGTGTTCGAAACCGCAGTTTGGTTTATCGGATTTCCATTTGCCGTGCCGGTTAATCTGACCGTAATTCCCTGCATATATCCGCCGTTCGCGCTCCTGATATCGCCCTGCAATCTGATAGTTTGCGGCAATTCAGCGACATTAAACGTGATCGAAGCGGAATCAGCGATTCCGTCGCTCGCATCGTAAGCCCGGGCAAAAACATAACGGTTTCCACCCGGAACAGATGTCCAATCAAAACTATACGGTGCATTTATATCGGTCGCTAACAGAATGCTCTGTCCCCTGTCGTATTCATAAAATTCGACCTTGGTGATCGCGCCCGCCGAACTCGAAGCGTTCGCCGCCAGCGGCACGGTCGGGTTTGGCGGAAACTGCTGGTTATTTGAAGGACTCGTCATTTCTACCGTGATGCCGGTCACCGGAACGGCGAAAAAGTTCTGATTCGGATGGTTCGAATACCCGATCGTCACCGTCTTGCTTGCCGGCTGAAAAGTATAATTTTGATTAACCGGCGTTATCGTAGCGCCGTCGCTTCCCGACCCGAAAATATCCGTAAAGCTGTAACTGCCGGCGGCATCGGTGGTCGTCGTGCCGGAGATCGAAGGGTTGGTCGAACTCGTCAGGTTGACCGTGATGCCCGCGATCGGGGTTGAATCCAAACTGCTGAAAATTCTGCCGGAAATCGTGTGATTAAAAGGGACAATGGAAATATTGGCGGTGTTCGATGTCGTTGATTGATTCTGCGAATTGTATGCCTTAGCGGTGATCGCGTAATTTCCGACTTCCGTGAAAGCGGTTTGATGCGAAAAAGGACTTAGCCTGATGGCGAACAAAGTGCCATTTTTATAGTATTCGACTTTGGTAACCGTGGATGAAACATTAACGTTTAGAGCAAAAGTTGTGCCGGCACTGATTACTTGACCGTCGGTCGGACTCGTCAAAGTAACCGACGGACCGGTCGGTTCGGTAACAAAGACGTGAACGACATTCATCGTATTTCCGCGCAGCCCGTGATTATCATACGGATAAGCATATAGCGACCAGGTTCCGGTCTGCACATTATTCCAGGTTATTTCATAAGGCGCAGTGGTATCGGTGCCGATCGGCACGCTGCCGACCGTGCTGTTGTAAGCGACAAATTCGACCCTTTGAATCGTATCGGCAGCATCCGGGTCAAGCGCATCAGCTCGAATTGTGATCGTTGCCGGTGCGACATAGTTTGTTCCATGGGCAGGACTGGTGATCGTTCCCTGCGGTTCGCGGTTTCTTAAGATCGTAAAGTCCGCAAATTGATTTGCACCGAGATTATTAAAGACAGCCGATTCGGGCGATACTTCAAAACCTTCTTTACTAACTGTAATAGTATAGTTTCCACCCGCCGGAAGATTACCGAAATTATAGTTTCCGCCGGTGTAAGGAAGATTTACCGAGCGGTTTACCGTTCCCGTAACGGTTACGACGACCGGCGAATAATTGTTGTTGTAGCCGAGATTTTCGTCTGTAACCATTCCGCTGATCGCATAAAATGTTCCGTTTTCGTTGGTTAGAGCGATCTTTAGAACATAAGCATCATCATATGAATTTGAACCGCCGCCGCCGCGTTGAGGCTGGAAGGCACCGGGCGTAACGGGAATGTTGTTGGTTCGTCCGGTAACGTATGCGTTGTCGTTTGAATCAACGGCAATGGCATAACCGCCGCCCTGTCCTAAGATCGTCGAATAAACCAGATCACTGGCATCTGCGTTAAAATGCGTCAGAAAGATGTTTCCCGAACTAAGAATCGGATTTCTCAAAGGGAAACTCGCTGCTCCGTCTGTTTCACCGACGACAAACGCACTGTTATCGCTTCCCAGAGCAATGTCTTTCGGTTCATCTTTTCCGGCACCGCCTAAGAATGTCGAATAGACGAGAGCACTTCCCGCCGGATTGAATTTCGTTAAAAATCCGTCGTGATTATTATTGGTCGTGCCGTTATGTGTTCTGTCAAATGCGCCCGGTGTGGTCGGAAAGCCGACATTTTGCGTCGTTCCCGTAACATACATATTTCCCGTCGAATCGAGTTTAACGCCCGTAATGCGGTCAAGTTGGAAACCGCCGCCAAGTAAAGTTCCGAAAACAATTTGACTTCCCGCCGGATTTAATTTCCCGAGATATGCATCGGCACCGCCCGAACTGGTCGTTTGATATGCTCCCGGAGTCGTCAATGATGGTACGCCGCCGCTTCCGGCAATCACCGCATTATTATTTGCGTCAAACGTTACATCATAGATTGAGGCATCAAACAACGTGGCAAATTGCACACCGCCGATTGCATTAAATCTGGCAACAAAACTGCCCGAATAAAAAATACCGCTGCAGGTCGTCGGCGAATTGCATAATTTTTCTTTTATCACACCGGGAGTGGTCGGAAAGTTAGGGGACGACGTACTGCCGATAACAGTTAATTCGCCCGTCGTGCGGTCTAGTGTGATTCTTCTGCTTAGATCCGTATTGTTGCCGCCGAGATAGGTTGAATAAATAATTTGAGAGCCGGTCGGGTTGAGTTTTGCCAGAAAAGCATCATCCGTTCCGCCGAAGGTTGGCTGATAAGCATTGACTACGGGAAGATCCGTAGATAATGTTGTCGTTCCTGTAAAATAAATGTTTCCGTCGTTGTCAACTTCAATATCCTTGCCTACTTCGCTTCCCTGATTTCCGCCATAATATGTCGAGAACACAATCGCCGTTCCCGACGGGTTAATCTTTGTAACAAAGGAATCACTCCACGAAGAATTCGGGTTTTGCGGTCTAACGGTTCCGGCAGTTGTCGGAAAATCAATGGACGAAGCCGCCCCTGTAATATATGCATTACCTTCCGCATCAACCGTAATTCCTTCGCCTCTGTCCGACCGGCTTCCGCCCAAATAACTTCCGTAAACCAGAATTGGGTCAATGACGAGCTCTTTAGATTCGTCGTATGCGGCGAGCCGGAAGGAAACTGTAAATTCGTCTTTTGTCTTTTGTCTTTTGTCTTTTGATTTCTCGATTTTATAAAGACTGGCAATTTCCCTTTGCTTGCCGTCAATCATTTGGTAGGAAAACGGTTTGTGCTGGCGAATCGTGCCGAGACCTGTTTCGAGCAG
>JBGTFE010000119.1:0-6472 GCA_041747435.1 Pyrinomonadaceae bacterium
CAGATAGATCGTATCAACCAGCTGATTGTAACAGTCCTGCAGCTTCGGATTTCTTTGAACGTTCAGCGTGGACATCAGGAAAACTTCGAGCGCTCTATCAAATTTCTCACGCGCCTGGGGGCGAAGATTATCCTGCAAAGCTAGCAAGCCTTCCTTAAAATTTGCGCCGGCTTTTTCGGTCACCGAATTTATCAAAACCTCGGCGTCCCTGTTTTGCTGCGTTTGCGCGAAAACGAATGTATTAAATATGAATGTTAAAATTGCGGTAAAACTTAAAACCTTGGAAAGGTGTGTTTTCATCAAGTTCGTCTATACTCCTTATAAAAATTTTTCGGGGTTAGGGCGAATCGTAAAACGACCTAAGTGACATTGATCTGCGTCAAATTTTTAACGCGGTAAATATAAAAAAGTTCCTTTTTAAGTGATTTGTCCTGAAACTCAAAACCTATACAAAGTAACATACCAAAAAAGCGATGTCAATCAATATGATGCCGATAAAATCTGGCTTCTAACGTAGCGCCGGCATCTTGCCGGCTGTATCGTCGGCTTCCAGTCGACGGCGAAAGCGGGACGCCTTTCACGACTGCCGCCAAGATGGCGGCGTTACTTTCTAAGCCGACCGACGTTTCGGTTTTTCAACCGGCAAGACCTTTTCCCGAAGCACTTCGCGGAAAACCTGCCGCACATTCTCAACGAATATAAATGTCAAATCCTCGACAACTTCCTGAGGCAAATCTTCCAAATCGCGTTTATTCGGTTCGGGAATGATCACTTTTTTTATGTGCGCGCGTCTGGCTGCGAGGATCTTTTCTTTGACTCCGCCGATCGGAAGCACGTTGCCTCGCAAAGTGATCTCGCCGGTCATCGCGGTATCTTTTGCGACCGGACGCTGCGAAAGTACCGAAACGATCGCCGTCGCCATCGTAATTCCGGCGCTCGGTCCGTCTTTCGGGATCGCGCCTTCGGGAATATGAACGTGAATATCGAAATTTTCGAAGTCTTCCTCGTTGATGTCGAGCTCCTTGGCGCGCGCCTTTGCGTAAGAATACGCTGCCTGCGCCGATTCCTGCATAACTTCGCCGAGCTGACCGGTAAGCTGCAATTTGCCTTTTCCCTTAGTTTTAAGCGCTTCGATAAACAAAATATCGCCGCCGCTCGCTGTCCACGCAAGACCGGTAACGGTTCCGATCGCGTCTTTTTTCAGCGCGGTTTCCGGGAAAATTTTCGGCGCGCGCAAAAATCCCTTCAGGTTTTCGGTCGTCACGCGAATGGTCTCGAACTTACCGTTCTCTTCCGCCTTACGCCGCGCAACTTTCCGACAGACCTTTCCGATCTCGCGTTCGAGATGTCTCAAACCGGCTTCCTGCGTATATTCGCCAATAATTTTCGCCAGCGCCTTACGATCGAATTTCACATCGGAATTTTCGAGCCCGTTTTCTTCGATCTGTTTCGGCAAAAGATGGCGTTTGGCGATCTCCAGCTTTTCTTCCTCGGTGTAACCCGAAAGATGGATGATCTCCATGCGGTCGCGGAGCGCGGGCTGGATCGTATCGAGCACGTTTGCGGTCGTCATAAACATCGCGTTCGAAAGATCGAACACGACGCCGAGATAGTTATCGCGAAACGCAAAATTTTGTTCCGGGTCCAAGACTTCCAATAGAGCCGATGACGGATCGCCGCGAAAATCGGCGCCGACCTTGTCGATCTCGTCAAGCATGATCAGCGGATTATTCGTGCCGGCTTGCTGAATCGCCTGAATAATTCTGCCCGGCATTGCGCCGACGTAAGTTCGCCGATGACCGCGAATTTCGGCTTCATCGTGCAAACCGCCAAGCGAAAGCCGCATAAATTTGCGGTTCAGCGCACGCGCAACACTTCTTCCGAGCGAGGTTTTGCCCACGCCCGGCGGACCGACGAGGCAGAGGATCGAGCCTTTCGGTTTTTCCTTCAATTTGCGTACGGCAAGCGCCTCGACGATCCTTTCCTTAACTCTTTCAAGCCCGTAATGATCTTCGTCCAAGATCTTTTCCGCTTTTTTGAGGTTGAGATTGTCCTTTGAAGCGTTTGACCACGGAAGCTCGGTCATAACGTCAAGCCAATTGCGCAGCGTAGCGGTTTCGGCTGTATCCGGATGCATTCGTTCGAGCTTTTTGAGCTGTCGAAGCGCTTCTTCTTCGATATTCTCCGGCATTTTCACCTTTAGAATTTTGTCGCGATACTGCTCGATCTCTTCAAAAAGCTCGTTGCCCTCGCCAAGTTCGGATTGGATCGCTTTGAGCTGCTGGCGGAGGAAATATTCGCGCTGCGAGCGATCGATATCGGCGCGCGCCTGCGTATTGATCTCCTGCTGAACGGTCAAAACTTCGATCTCTTTGCTCAAAAGCTCGTGCACCCGACGAAGCCGCGCGACCGGATCAAAAATATCGAGCACGCTTTGCCCGTCTTCAACCTTAAGTTCGAGATTCGAAGCCGAAAGATCAGCGAGCCGACCGGCGTCGTCAAGATTTGCGATGATAGCCAGCACCTCGGGCGAGATGTTTTTTCCGAGGTTTGCGGCGCGTTCCATCGAGCCGCGTACGTTGCGCACGAGCGCTTCAACGGGCAGCGTATTTTCCGTCGCGATCGGTTCCGAGATCGGCGATATCGCCGCTTTTACAAAATCACCTTCCGGTATCACGGCGTCGAGCCGCGCGCGCGAAAGTCCCTGTATCAAAATTCGTATCCGCCCGTCAGGCAGCTTGAGCATCCGCATAATTACGGCGACCGTTCCGACCTTGAAAAGGTCTTCCTGGACTGGTTCTTCCTTGTCCACGTCTTTTTGCGAAACGAGCATTATCATCCGGTTTCCGCCGAGCGCATCGTCTACCGCGCGGATGGATTTATCGCGCGAGACAAACAGCGGAACGATCATAAAAGGATAGATAACGATATCGCGCAGCGGCAGCACGGGAAGCTCGCCGGGAATCTGCATTTGCACTTCATCGGTGACGGGTTCGAGGTTTTCGGTAAAGCTGTCAACGGGATCAATCATAAGAGTTCATGTTATCCGATTTGTCCGAAAAAGGAAAAATCGAAAATTTTTGACAAATAGATGATAGTTTTTCCGTGCGAGCAAGGGACGTTATATGCAATACGAAAGTTTTTACCGCTTAATGAGGGCTGTATTTTGAGGCTCCAAGCGGAAAAAAATTTCCCTGACCTAAAAAAACTTAGGAGAAAAACTATGAAAAAACACGGCTTATACGCTCTCATATTTACACTTATGGCTTTCTTTTCCCTTTCTGCGCGAACCATTTCGGCGGCTGAATTAGTAACGAACGGCGGCTTTGAAACCGGTAATTTTACGGGTTGAACGGCTACAAACCCGTCGTCAGTCTGGCGTTTTTGGACCGTAAGCGCGAGTGGTGCCGGCGGAAATGAAGGCGGCGTATTTGTTCCCGTTCCCATGCAACAAGCGTGAACCAAGGTTCAATTTTGCGGTCAAAGTTCCAGCTCGTAGATCGCAAATTTGCCTTTGCGGTTGCTGCTGAAAATTATTCGTTTCCCGTCTTTGGAAAACTGCGGGGTGACGTCTTCAGCCGTATTTCGCGTTAGACGTATTAAATTCCTTCCGTCGGCATTCATCAAATAGACCTCGGCGTTTCCGTCCGCCTCGCTGATGAAGGCGATAAAATTTCCGTCGGGCGAGAACGCCGGCTGCGAATCGAGACGGCGGCGAAACGTCAGACGCTTTTCAGATTCGGCGTTGTCGAGATCGATACTGAAGATCTCGAAATTACCGATTCCTCCGTCTTCCTTGTCGTTCATGAAAATGATCTGTTTTCCGTCGGGCGACCACGCCGGCGCAAGACTCATTTGCTTGCCGGAATATATGCGGCGCTGGTTACTGCCGTCCGAATTCATCACGTAAAGCTGAAATACGCCGAAATTTCCGTCGCGATTGCTGGCAAAAGCGATCTGCTTTCCGTCAGGTGAAAATGCCGGACTGACATCGCGCGCGGCATTGTTCGTTAAATTCGTAAAACCGCTTCCGTCCGTTTTTATCAAACAAATTTCCGTATTCGCTTCGATTCGATTCTGAAACGCGATCAGCGTTCCATCCGGCGAAAGCACGGGCGCGATATCGGCGTTTTCGGTTTTTAGAACAACGCGGGTTTGTTTGCTTTCCGTGTCGAAAATGCGGATCTCGCCTTTTTTTTCGTCGGTTTCGGCTTGAAAGACAATTTGTTTGCCGCCGGGCGAAGCGGACGCAAATTGAAGATCGCTTTTTGCATCCCCCAAAACGAGGCGCGGGCGATAAATTTCCGCGCTGATGACAAAAATATCGTCGCTGCCGTCGCGGTCGGAAACAAAAGCGATCTTTGTGCCGTCGGGCGACCAGCATCCGGGCTCGACGGATTCGTTTGCCTGCCAATCGGTCAGGCGCCGAATACCGCTTCCATCCGCGTTCATCAAATAAACGTCGGAGCTTTCGTTGTCGCGGTTTGACGGAAAAGCGATGGTCGTGCCGTCCGGCGAAAAAACCGGATGGCTGTCCCAAGCCGGATGATTCGTCAGCCGCCGGACGTCGCTTCCGTCCGAGTTCATCAAATAAATTTCGGCATTTCCGTCGCGCAGACTCGCAAAAACGATCTGTTTGCCGTCAGGCGAGAACGAAGGATCCGCGTCAAACGCGGGATTGTTTGTGACATTTTTGCTTTCCGCGGTTTCGAGCGAATAAACGAAAATATCCGGGTCTCCAGCGCTGACATTTTTTTGATACACGATCGTTTTGCTGTCGGGTGACCAATCGACATTGCCGCCGAAAAACGGCAGCGAGACTTCATTTGATCCGTCGGCATTCGCAAGATACAAAGCGGTTTTGTCGCCTCGCTTTACAAAAATCACCTTCGTTTCATCGGGCGACCAAAAGCCGTAATCCAAATTATTAAAATCTTTGACCGCGGTTTGATTCGCGCCGTCCGCATTCATAACGACGGATTCCACCTGCTTGTCGCCTCCGGTGCGCAGAAAGCGAATTCGTCCGTCTTTTGTCCAGCGCGGATGCGAGTCTTGATTCGTATTATCTGTCAGGCGAATTGCGCCGACCTCAGCATTAACAACCGATTCCCCGCGTTTCCAAAAATAAAATCCCAGCGCCGAAAATATCACCACGGGCAATACAACGAGCGGAATCAAAAATCTTTTTGAGCGCGGCTTATGCGCTGCCAATTGCGGAATTTTCTTTTTCTCGCGCGGCAGATCGAACGGCTCGTCTTCGATGGTGCGGGTAATTTTGACGCGCAGATTACGGCGAACGAGCAAACTTGTCGAGCCGTCAATTTCCTTCACGTCACTAGACAAACGATAACCGCGTTTCGGCAATGTTTCGATAAGCTCGTTGCCGTCCGCATTCAAAATTTTGCGCAGGCGGGAAATGTTTTTCGCCAGATTGCTTTCTTCTACAAACGATTCTTCCCAAAGAGTCGTCATCATTTCGTCCTTCGTCAAAAGCCGCCCGTTATGCTGAATCAAAAGCAAAAGCGTGTCAAAAATCTTATCGGTCAGATGCACGGCTTTCCCGTCCGCAAGCAAAACGCGCTCCTGCGGATTAAGAACGAACTTGCCAAATTCGTAGATAACTCCTTTGTTTTCGGTCTCGTTATTCATTGTCCAAAAAATGTCAGAACTTTGTCTGAAAAAATCCAAGACTCTTTTGGCAGATTAGGGAGAAGATGATGCTGCAAAAAAATTTAGTTAAGAAGTGACAAGTGAATTGTAACGCCGAACGGCGTTGAAAACAAGAAAACCGATGAAACAAAAAACGGAAATCGAATTCGAACTCAGCGAAACCGTCGCTTACAGCAAACGTCAGGACAAGTTTGAAGCGTTTTGCCACCTATGCAAATCGCTGGTCGAAATGGCTGTGCCGCAAGTCGCCGCGATTTTGACCCATTCAAACGAGCGCGAGATTTATCGCCTCATCGAAACGGGAAAAGTTCACTTTGTCGAAACCGATAGAGTTTTAATTTGCGTGAAATCTTTGACCGAAACATTGTCAGAACCGCCTGCGAACGGTTAATGGTTCTGAGTCCGGCTGAAGGCGGAACTCAAAACAGACGAGGAAAAAAATGAAAAAATCATCATTGTTAATTTTAATACTTTTTATTTTTGTGTGCGGCATCCTGCAAGTTTCGGCTTCGCAGATTGACATTATCGGACCGGTCGGCAGCGAGCGTTTCGGGCAAGAAGTGTTTGTGCTGCCCAACGGAAATTTCATCGTAACTGATCCGATGTATGATGCTCCGGGACCGATTTCAAATGTCGGCGCGGTGTATTTGTATAGCGGCTCGACACAGATGCTTATCAGCACGCTGACGGGAAGCACTGCCAATGATTTGGTAGGCAGCTACGGAAGTATAACGGTGCTGACGAACGGCAATTATGTCGTAAGGAGTTCAAGTTGGGGCGCCTCGGATTTCGGAGCGGTAAC
>JBGTFE010000120.1:0-19432 GCA_041747435.1 Pyrinomonadaceae bacterium
TGATTTTTCACGAAGCCGCGCATCAATGGTTCGGCGACACGGTGACGATGAAATGGTTTGACGATTTGTGGCTCAAGGAAGGCTTCGCCGAGTTTATGGCGTATAAAACGCTGGAAAAAGTGCTGCCCGAATACAACGCCTGGAAAGCCTTTTACGAGCGCAACAAACCGCTCGCCTATCTGACCGATTCGACCAAAGGCACAACGCCGATTTATCAGGAAATCCCGAACTTGAGCCAGGCAAAATCGGCTTACGGCAACATCGTCTATCGCAAAGCCCCGTCGTTTCTGCGCCAAGCCGAGTTTTATTTGGGCGAAAAAGAATTTCAAACCGCCGTCCGCGCATTTTTGAAAAAACACGAATTCGCAAATGCGGAATGGACGGATTTGGTCAAGGAATTTGAAACGGCGAGTAAGCAGGATCTGCAAGATTGGGCGAATGTTTGGGTGAAACAGAAAGGAATATTTAAATTTCGCACAAGTATTGGTTTAAACAACTTAACGACAATTTATTCGGATTATAAATTTATAGCTGTAATTAATGATGAAAATAATTTAGGGCTAAATGGCAGGTTAGTTACAAAGTTCAAAGTTTTAAGTGTTTCTCAAAACGGAACTCGTGAAATTGACATTTACAAACAGCAACCGCCAAATTTTGACATTCTCTCATTTAAGGAGAAACCTGAATTTGTTTTCCCAAACTACCAAGATTACGGCTACGGCATCTTTCTGCTTGACGATAAAAGCCGCGCTTACGTTCTGGAAAATATCCAAAACGAAAAAGACGATTTTCTGCGCTCGATGATGTGGGGAAGTTTGTGGGATTCGGTTAGATTTTACGAACTCGCGCCCGAAGATTATGTAAAACTCGTCATCAAAAACATCAATGTCGAAACGGACGAAAGCACGATCGCCGCGCTTTTGAATAGAGTTTCGACGGCGATGAACTATTACCTGTCAGAACCGCCTGCGTCAGCGGGCGGGTTAGGCTCAAACAATCAAAAAGCTAAACAAAACCCATCCGCTAACGCAGATGGTACTGACAAAGCCGAACTCGCCGCGCAGCTTGAAAAACTTCTGATCGAAAAAATGCAAAATGCGCCGACGCTCGGGCAGAGAATCACTTATTACCGGGCGTTTGTTTCGCTGGCAAATTCGGAAAATGCGCGAAATGTTTTGAAGGAACTCTTACGGAGCGCCGGCATCTCTGCCGGCAATGAGCGCGACAGCGCGAAAAGTGTTCAGCCGCAAGCGGCTGCTGCGGGCAAGCTGCCCGCGCTCCGTGTGAAAGACAAATTCGACATCGTTACGCGCCTTATCACATTGGGCGACGCGGACGGTTTGAAACTGCTCGCAGAACTCGAAAAAACCGAAACAGACGACGCGGCAAAACGCTACGCTTACGCCGCACGAGCCGGAATTCCGAGCGCCGAAAATAAAGCGAAATACTGGAACGATTTTACGGGCAACAAAGAATTGAGCGAAAGTTGGATCGAAACGGCATTCGTCGTTTGGAATTCGCCAAGACACTCCGCGCTGACTTTGCCGTATCTCGAAAAAGCCTTAGCCGAATTGCCCAATTTGAAACGAAACCGCAAAATCTTTTTCGTCAACGGCTGGCTCGCGGCGTTTATCGGCGGTCAGAAAAGCGAAGAAGCGCTGAATATCGTCAACGGTTTTCTCGAAAAAAATCCGAATCTAGACAAAGATCTTCGCTTGAAAATTTTAGAAAACTCCGACAATCTCGAACGCGCGGTTCGAATTAAAGGTAAAATTTCGAAGTAGGAATTAAACCACGAAATAACGCGAAGCAACACTAAAAAAGCCGTTTCACGAATCCAGAATTTTCAGCGCCGTTCCGATCGCGCTCCGGTTTGAAGCGCCGTTTGCGAGCATGCGCATGTGACCGCCGTTTTCCGGAAGAACGCTGCGCAAAATTTCGCTCGAATCCGAGCGCAGCGCCGTTTTCGCGTTTTTGAGCTTTTCCTCAATAATTTCTTGTCTGAGTTGGGCGCGCTCTTTTGAATGTTGCGCGGCTTCGGCGGTTTGCTTTTGACGCCGGATTTCCGCAGCGAATATTTTTTCGCTTTGCCGTGACGGCGATCTGCCGAAATAATAACCGAAAACGAGAAAAATGATCGGTTCGAGACGGCTGAGCAGCGTTGTGTCCGCAAGCGGTCTGAGCCAGCCGAAAAGTGCCGCGGCGTAAAGAAGCACAAAGAGTAAAGACAAAACGAGGAGCGTCCAGCTTCTTAAAATTTCGGCGAGATTTTGTCGGCGTGAGGCGGTTTTAGTGTAGGTCTTCTTCATCAAAAATTTCCCCTTGCTGAAAAACGCTTCGTTCACAAACCCGAAAACCAAAAAAAATCTTGCAATTTACACAATTTATAAGCTATAAATACATTCACCGAAACTATTTTGGAAGGCTTTATCGAATCGTTCTCCGTGAAAAAAACTTTGTTTTCATTCCGATATTTGGAATCGGAATGTTTTGCGTGTTTAGTTAAAAACGTACCTTTTTGCGGCGTAAACTAGCATTTTTTTTCAAACATTTCATTTTTCGATAAGAAACCATGCAGCCGACTTCAGAAATAACCGAACTGCTGATCGATTGGAGCAATGGCGATAAGGAAGCGCTTGATCGACTATTTCCGTTGATCGAGAAAGAGCTGCATCGCCTGGCGCATTATTTCGTGCGGAATGCACATCCGGATAATACGCTGCAAACGACCGCTTTGATAAATGAAACGTATATAAAATTGGTCGATCAAAATCGTGTTCAGTGGCAAAATCGCGCTCATTTTTTTGCGATTTCCGCGCGAATTATGCGCCGAATTCTGCTGCAATATGCGCGCCGCGGACGAAGGCAAAAACGCGGCGGCGGAGCGCGTAAAGTTTTGCTGACGGAAGCCGCGCTTGTTTTGGCGAAGAGATCAGACGACTTGATATTGCTCGATGACGCATTAAAAAATTTCGAGAAATTGCACGAGCGAAAAAGCCGCGTCGTCGAAATGAGATATTTTGGCGGATTGAGCGTCGAAGAAACGGCGGCGGTTTTGAAAGTTTCCGAGATAACGGTAATGCGCGACTGGAAATTTGCAAAGGCGTGGCTCGCGCGTCAGATCGGCAATGCGAAATAAAAACCGACACCAAGTAGAATCGATATTTCATGCCGCGCTGGCATTGGGCGGCAGCGAGCGGATTTCCTTTCTGACGGAAAAATGTTCGGGTGATTCGGCGCTGCTTTCCGAGGTCGAATCGCTGCTTTCCGCGTTTGAAAGCGGTTCCGGTTTTTTAGAAGATCCGGCGTTTGACCTCGGTATGAATCTGCTCGCCGAAGAATCCGAGCAAGATCTCACCGGCGAAAAGATCGGCTTCTACGAGATAAAAGAAAAACTCGGCGGCGGCGGAATGGGCGACGTTTATCTTGCCGAAGACACGCGTTTGAATCGCAGAGTCGCGCTCAAATTTCTCAAAAAGACGTTTACCGGCGACAAATGGGCGAAGCGGCAATTTATGAAGGAAGCGCAAGCCGCCGCGATGCTCGAACATCCGAATATCTGCGCGGTCCACAGCATCGAAGAGGTTGGCGGGCATAATTTTATCGCGATGCAATATATCGAAGGCAAAACTCTCGCGCAGGTCGTTGCCGAAAAACGATTGCCGCTCGAAACGGCGCTTTCCGTAGCGCATCAGATCGTCAGCGCAGTTGCCGTTGCTCATTCTCATGGGATAATTCACCGCGATATCAAACCCGGAAATATTATGATCACGTCCGAAGGTTTGGTGAAAGTTCTCGATTTCGGGCTCGCGAAGGTCGTCGAGCAGCAGCAAAAGCGCGCGGACGAGAATATTAGCCAATTCTCGCAAAACGGGCTGATTTTCGGCACGGTTGCTTATATGTCGCCGGAGCAGCTGCGCGGCGAAAGATTAGATTACCGAAGCGATATTTTCAGTGTCGGGATCGTTTTCCGCGAAATGCTGGAGGGAAAAAATCCGTTTCGGCGTTCAAGCCAGGCGGAAACGATCGCCGCAATATTGAGCGACGAATTACCGGCGGAAACCGAAAACGGGATTCCCGATACCGTCGACGCAACGGTGCGCAAATGTCTAAACAAAAGCAAAGACAAAAGATTTGATTCCGCGGCAGAGCTTCAGCTCGAGATCGAGAATTTAAGAGACGGCGTTACCGTAGCGTCCGCTTCGAATAGTGTCGCGCGAATTTATCGTTATGCGGCGTTTATTCTTTTATTTGTCTTAGCATTGGGAGCTGCGTTATTTTTGTATCTTCGAAGCGGCAAGATCCCGCGACTTGCGGTTTTACCGATTGCAAATGAAAGCAGGCAAACCGATAAAGACTATATAAGCGAAGGACTTACGGCGAGCCTGATCGAAAAATTTTCACATTTGTCAGGACTAAAAGTGATCGCGCAGCCGATCGTCTCGCAATACAAATCGCAGCCCGTTGACCCGCGAAGCGTTGGCGCCGAGCTCGATGTCGATGTGTTGCTTTTGGGCAAAATAATTCAAAAGGAAAGCGGTTTGGCGCTGCAGGTGGATTTGCTTAGCGCCGCGGACGGAACCGCCCTTTTTACAAAAGAATATGCGGTCGATGAAGCCCGCCTGATCGAGATCCATCAAAATCTTGCATCGCAGATCATCGCTGAATTGACACCTTCGTTGAGCGAAGACGAAAAAAAACGTCTCGAAAAACGGCAGACGAACGATCCCGAGGCGTACGCGCTTTATTTGACCGGAAGATATTGGTGGAATCGTCGGGACGATCCCAAAAACATGGAAAAAGCAATCGATTTTTTTACAAAAGCGACCGAAGCCGATCCGGCTTATGCGTTGGCATGGGCAGGATTGGCGGATTCCTACGCTTTGTCAAACACCTCTTCGTTTGAAAGAGTGATGACCGCGACGGACGCTGCGAGGAACGCGAAAGCCGCAGCCAAGGAAGCCATTAAAATAGATTCGAATCTGGCGCCGCCGCATGTTTCGCTCGGAATCATCAAATCGCGCTACGATTGGGATTGGCTCGGCGCGGAAAACGATTTTAAGAAGTCTATCAGCCTCGATCCGGAATACGCGCCCGCCTATTTTTGGTATTCGCGATTGTTAGCGTTGACGGGTCGATATGACGAAGCTTTGGCATATGCGGACAAAGCCCGCGAACTCGAGCCTTTTTCGGTCACGTCGCAGCTGAACAAGGCTCATATTTATTTTTATTCGCGGAATTTTGACCTCGCAGAGCCGCTCTACACAGACGTTTTCAGTAGAAATCCCGGCAGCGCAAAGGTTCAAAACGATCTAGCCTGGCTTTATTTGCAAACGGACCGGACAAAGGAGGCGATCGCGATTTTCGAAAAGATTCGCCGCGGCGATTACGGTTTAGCCGGTTTGGGTTACGCATACGCGCGATCGGGAAGATCGAATGACGCGCGCCGGATCATCGGCGAACTCGACCGCGTTTCGAAAGAAAAGCCGGTTTCCGCGCAGGAAAAAGCGATCGTTTATATCGGATTGAACGAAATTGACACGGCATTTGAACATCTGACCCGCGCATGTAATGAACGATATGCCGCGCTTCCGCAATTGCTGGCGCACGATCCGCTGACGGACCCGCTTCGCACTGATGCGCGATTCGCCGAGCTTCTCCGGTGCGTCAACTTATTGCCGAATTAAAAATTGCCGCCGCTTCGGTCGCTGTAGGACGCCCCCGCGGATCTTTCGAAAGAAGCTTCGTTACTGTTTCCGCTGCTTTTTCCGGGAGATTCCGTCTCAATTGTCCGAGCGGTATCGGAGAATCCGATTTAAAGAATTTCCCCGTCAAAAGGTAATAAACAACGGCGCCTAAAGCATATAGATCTTCAGTTTCGCCGGTTTCACCTGTGAAAAATTCTTCGTTAAATGGCGGAGAAAAAGGCGCCGTTCGCCACGAAATAATGTTCGGTTTGTCTATCTGCGAGCTGGCTTCAAAATCCAGCGGTCGGAGCGATCCGTCTGCGGTGACTATGATATTTGCCGGTTTACAATCGCGCCACACCCATCCGGCGGCGTTAATTCGCGCGATCAGTTTCGCAATTTGCGCCGCGTATTTCAAAGCTTGTTTTACGGGAAGGCGTCGTTGTTTTGTTTCGAGCAATTCGTGAAGATTTTTCCCGTCGATAAATTCCATAGCCAGAAAAAAGCTGTCTTCTAATTCGAAAGTATCGTAAAGCCGAGGCGCGCGAATATCGGTCAATTGCAGTGCGCCCAATATCTTCGCCTCGAGCCTGACGCGCCAAAAACCGTCACATCCTTCCCAATCCACTTCGCCGTGCCGCCGCCCTTCCTTAATTATGCAAAAACGCGGCGCATCACCGGACAAATCAATCGCTTGGTAAACGCCGCCTTTACCTCTTTGTCTTAATGCTCGAAATATCCGATAAGTGGTTTCCAGTGGATTCTCGATTGATCCCGCTGCCGGTTCCCCGCTTGTATGTTTGGGCTGGAATGGATCCTCAAAAATCCATTCGGGTTTGGGTTCTTCGCGATCATCCGGAACCAAATTTCCTTTGGAGTCGCGAATCGCCTGGACGGACTTTCCGTTTGAACTTTTTAGTTTTCGCTCGACATAGGCTCCGTAGCGGTAATAAACACAGCTGTCCGCTCGATACTGCAGATCGTAAGGAACCGCCGGGGCTTGCATTCCGAGCGTAAACCGATGCAGTTTGTCGGCTAAAAACACGGCATCTTCAATAGATTGCGGATACACGGTCAGAAATTTTCCGATCTGCGCATAATCGTAAGTCAAGCCGGTATTGATCTTTTCAAGTTCGGATAAAGAGACGGGAGCTTTGAATAAAGTGTTGCGCGAAACCAGGAAAGGCGCGCATTTTTCCAAAACGTCGCAAGCGTTGAGTATCGTTGCCGGGACGTGAAGCTTCCAACCTTGTTTTGGATCGTTCGCAGTCTGAACGCGATTTAGACGCCAAACCGGATTATCAGCCGAAACGGGCAAAAAATGCTCGCAGAGCGTTCGCCAACGAAGCTCAAAATCACGCGTATTTTTTTGGTTATTCCGATACTGCCGAAATACCTGTTTAGGTTTACGATCCACAGATTAAAAATAATGAGAAGCGAAATCTCTAAAATAAACAGAACGATCCTGCCAAAACTCCGCCCGTTTAGACAGAGTTTTGGCTGAATAGCTACCGTGCGACTATTTAGGCGTCCGCATTCGCGGGAAAATCAGGATCGACTTCGTTAAAAGCAAAATCTCCGCCATCCCCGACCAGACCTTTAACTAAATCATCGTCATCATTCATCATATATCCATCGGTTGCGCCGCCGACGGAATCTATCGAACAGATTCCGCCGCTGCCCATGTATGCCAGCGCTCTAGGTCCCCACGTCTCGCCGAACATTCCGTCACGACCCCGAAGACGCCGCAATTGCTTGTTATTGACGGCGAATTCTTTCATATAATCGCGCCATGCATCAGACTCGATTCCGCCCAAAACTGCGGCGGTAGCCAGTTCGGCAAGGTCTATTTGCTCCTGCCGCGTGCCTGTGGGGTTTGTCATGAACTTTGCTCTTCTTGCCCGTAATGTCTCTATTATTGTTTTTTGTGCCATTTCATTTTCTCCTTTTTTTGTTTTTTTTTATTCGAAAGAAAACGGATTGCCCGTTCTGCCCAAAATCTGTAAATCCCGCGCGGCTTCAGCCAATCGGGTTTAAGTCGCCGACAAAATTTAAAAGGTCAGCCATCTCGTATTTGTCCCGCTTTTGTCCACCGTAGAGATAGGGACGCCACTCGGGCGCATCAAGTATCGAGTATGGGCTGATTTTCATCAGTCCAACCATAGTTTCAGCGACGATCCGGCTGCCGACAGGACCGAGCCGGTCTGTACCCGGATCTTCGTTAGGTGTAAGCTCCGCCTCTTTTAGAATGTAATACCAAAGCGGTGTTTTTTCGCCGAATATCGGTTTGAGCGATGCGTCCATGTTTTTAGAGATTTCATTCGGACTGATAGCGGCACCAACTCCGTACAACTTTTCAGCGACTGCCTGACCGGTCGGAAGTCCTAACATTCGTCCGCGAAACAGATTGCGAACAGGCAAGGAGGATTTATAAGTCTCCAAACTGCCCGTCTCGTCAGGCATCAACTTTTTAAATTGTTCGATGATTGTGGTGTCGATCTTGGAAGCAAAATTTAACAATTTATATGAATCGTTGATCCCCTTAAAATCGTAAAATCGTGTCCAATCTATTATCCAGCGGCTCGGTATTGACGGGATTGGCAAGAAGAAATTCGCGTCGTCGTCCCACAAAAATGCATTTTGCATCTTGCCTCGCGCCGTAAAGTCGCTAAGGTCTTTAATCGATCCCTTTGGGAATTCGCGGTTCCAGTTGAAATTTCTTGAAACCATGCTGTGCCCCATCCGAAACGCCGCGACCGAAAATTCGACCGGCATGAACGGTCTCTCTGGATCGGGATTGTAATCCCTTTGCGCGCCGGTTTGAACGGCATTAATTACTTCCTGTAAAATTTCCGGTATAACCACTCTGGGTAAAAAATCTTTAAGAACGATCCATTGGAAATGTCGGATGACGACTTCTTGTACCGGTTCGAGATTCGTGACGCGGTCATCACCCTTGAATTCTCTTTTAACGACGGCATTATGAAATTTTATGAATGCTACATGAGTTTGCGCGATCGCCAAATTTTCATCTTGACGCGGATCCTGAATCAGGGCGAATTGTCTTTCTTTCGTCGGCGGAGGCGTGGCAGAGAATTGTGCGTTTCTTAGCAGATCATTGGGAAAGGCATTCGGCACGAATACTCCCGGAGTAGTGTCGCCTAATCTTAGCAATATGCTGTCCGCGCTTTTATACAAACGCGAACTTTCACCGGTCGGACCATCCCCGTAAAGAACATCGAGATCGAAAACCGGGTTTCGATGATTTTCAAGCGTATTCGGGTCTGTTTTCCCACAAGGAAAAGTGGCACCCTGCGGATCGCGAGCCATATCATGATCGATAAATTGACCGAGAAAAGTATAACCCGCCGGCAGTGTTGACGGTTTATCGTTTGCGTCAATGTGCATGCTCATTCCCAGCGAAATTAGTTGTTCATCAGTAGGTTCGAACGCATTTAGGGCGTCAAACATTTTCCCGTAAGTACAAAGAACTTTTGGTGTCGGATTTCCGTTCATTTTGATTCCTCCAATGCGCATTTCCCGATCCCCTAATTTTCAACAAAAGCGCACGGCAGATAAAACTAGAATACTTCCCGGTTATCTGATTTCTGAATGTCTAACTAATTTTATTTTGGAAATTCATATTACGCTTTTTTTGAACTTTTGCAACAAAAATATTTAGGCATTCATACCAGAAACGTCCCAGAACGACACCAGAGATATCATTTCTTTGTTTTCAAATAAAAAAACAATCTCGTGCGCTTCAGCGAAACGATCTTAGAATTCGCAAATTGAATAAAATCGGCAATTTTACGAAATGGTTCGTGGCTGCCAAATTTCTAAGCGAATTTACATCCACTCGGCAGACCCGGAATCGCCTCGCGAATCTTGATAAAAAAGTAAAGAATTGGTAGTCTAAATGACGGATCGAGTGAAAATTTTTTCTAACCGGGTGAAAACAATGAAAATATCGGCACAGGAAGAATACGGATTGCGTTGTTTGTTGCAGCTCGCGAACTTGCAGGAAAGCGAGAGTTTGACGCTGCCGCAGATCGCCGAGCGCGAAGGAATTTCGGCGGCGAACGCCGGAAAATTGATGTGGCTTTTGAATAAAGCCGGATTTGTGAACGCAACGCGCGGCACAAAAGGCGGTTACAGTTTGGCGCGTCCGGCAAGCGAAGTTTATTTAAACGAAGTCATCAAAGTTCTGGACGCGGACGAGATCAGCGCGCATTGCGAAAGCTACACCGGCGTGCTTGATTCGTGTATTCACAAAGGCGACTGCGGAATTCGCCCGGTGATCGTCGGGCTTCACGAAATTGTCGAAAACGCGTTATCGCAAATCACGTTATCGCAACTTGTCGGCACGGAAGCAAAGGTAGATGAACGATTTCACCGCATACAGGGAATTCACCGCACAATAGAGCCGCAGGTGGTTAATTAAATTATGTCAACAGCAGCAGAATTACTAACAAACAGGGAATATAAATACGGTTTCACGACCGACATCGAGACCGACACGATCGCCAAAGGCTTGTCCGAAGATACCGTTCGGCTTATTTCCGAGAAGAAAAACGAACCCGAATGGCTTCTGCAGTTTCGTCTGAAAGCTTATCGGCATTGGCTGACGATGAAAGAGCCGGATTATTGGGCGAATTTTGATTATCCGCGCATTGATTTTCAAAACATTTCGTATTATTCCGCGCCGAAACAAAAAGCGAAAAAGCAAAGTTTGGATGAGGTCGATCCGGAATTGTTGAGAACGTTTGAGAAGCTCGGAATCCCGCTGACCGAACAAAAAATGCTTGCAAACGTCGCGGTTGACGCGGTTTTCGATTCGGTTTCTGTCGCCACGACTTACAAAGCAAAGCTCAAAAAAGCGGGCGTGATCTTTTGTTCTTTTACCGAAGCGGTCGCCGATTATCCTGAATTGATCCAGAAATATCTCGGTTCGGTCGTGCCGACTTCGGATAACTATTACGCGGCTCTGAATTCGGCGGTTTTTTCGGACGGTTCGTTCGTTTTTATCCCGAAAGGCGTGCGCTGTCCGATGGAACTTTCGACTTATTTTCGCATCAACACACAGGATTCGGGACAATTTGAACGCACATTGATCGTCGCCGAAGAAGACGGTTACGTCGCATACAATGAAGGTTGTACTGCCCCACAGTTCGACACGAATCAACTGCACGCGGCGGTTGTCGAACTCGTCGCTCTGGACGATGCGGAAATTAAATATTCGACCGTCCAGAATTGGTATGCAGGTGACGAAAACGGCAAAGGTGGAATTTATAATTTTGTGACCAAACGCGGTGCGTGTCGCGGGAAAAATTCAAAAATTTCGTGGACGCAGGTTGAAACCGGAAGTGCGATAACGTGGAAATATCCGTCGGTGATTTTGCAAGGCGACAATTCCATCGGCGAATTTTATTCGGTCGCGTTGACGAATAACAAACAGGTTGCCGACACGGGAACGAAAATGATTCATCTCGGCAAAAACACGCGCAGCACGATTATCTCGAAAGGAATTTCCGCCGGACGTTCGAACAATTCGTATCGCGGCTTGGTCAAAATAATGCCGAAAGCGGCGGGCGCGAGAAACTACACGCAATGCGATTCGATGTTGATCGGCGGCAAGAGCGAGGCGAACACTTTTCCGTATATCGAGGTGATGAACAACACTGCCCGTGTCGAACACGAAGCGACGACTTCCAAGATCAGCGAAGAGCAATTGTTTTATCTCCAACAACGCGGCATCTCGCAGGAAGACGCGGTTTCGCTCATCATCAACGGTTTCTGCAAAGAAGTTTTCCGCGAGCTGCCGATGGAATATGCGGTGGAAGCAACAAAACTTTTGGGATTGAAATTGGAAGGCAGCGTTGGTTAATAAATAATTTGTAGGGGCGACGGTTTGTCCTCGCCCGAACTTTACAATGAGTAAAATCAACATTGAAATTTCGCAAGATGACGCAATCGTGTTGTTTGAATTTTTTGAAAGATTTGAGGAAAAAGAAGAACTATATTTTGTTCATCCGTCCGAATACATTTCATTGATGAAAATTTCCGCGCAAATAGATAAAAGCACTCCAGCAATGTTTAACAAAAATTATGGTGAAATTCTGAAACAAGCGCGTGAAAAATTTGCCGAAGGTTTTGAAAGTGATTTTCCTACGTTGAGAGAAGAAATATGAATTTGGCAATTGAACTTGAACAAGAAGATGACGGACGCTGGATTGCGGAAATTGACGCGCTGAACGGCGTTTTGGTTTGTGACGAAACGCGTGAAGATGCGATTCGGAAAGTAAAAACTCTGGCTTTGCGCGTGATCGACCGCTTAGAAAACAAGAATTAAAAAAATGTATTTAAGCGAATCGGACAAACAAAAAATCATCGAAATTTGCAAGCGCAATGATATTTCCTATTGCGCGGTTTTCGGTTCGTTTGCTCGCGGCGAAGGCAATAGCAAAAGCGATGTTGATTTGTTAGTTCGGCTTTCGAGAAGAATGGGTTTTGAATTTTTCGGAATTCAATTAGAGCTAGAAGAGGCATTGGGACGAAAAGTCGACTTAGCGACCGAAGGATGTTTGAGTTCCTACATCCGTGACAACGTGATGTCCAATTTACAGGTAATTTATGAAGATAAGCAATTCGCTCCGGTTGCGTCATATTCTTGATGCAATTGCAAAAATCGAACGTTATCTGGAGAACTTCGATGAAGCGAATTTTCGCTCAGACGAAAGAACGCAGGATGCAATTATTCGACAGCTTGAAATCATCGGTGAGGCATCGACGAATTTAACCACCGAACTGCGTGATAAAAATCCGCAGATCCCGTGGGAAAAACTAACGGCGGTGCGGAATCGCATCGCGCACGGTTATTTTACGATAAATCTTGAGATCGTTTGGGATATTACGCAAAACGATTTGTCCCGACTGCAAACCGAAGTCGAACAAATGTTGGAGAAGCTAAGTTGAAAAAAATCAATTTGCCGAACGCGCCTGAACCGGTCGGGCATTATTCTTCAGCCGTTGAGCATAACGGCTTAATTTTTGTGTCGGGACAATTGCCGCGCGATGCGGTTACAGGCGAAATCGAAAACGGCGCGATCGAAGCGCAGACCGAACTCGCGCTCAGAAACGTCGAGCAAGTTTTGTTTGCCGCCGGCAGCGATCTACAGCATGTTTTGCAGTTTACGATCTACGTTTCGGACATAGAGCTTTGGGGAAAAGTTAACGAAACATACGCGCGAATCTTGGGCGAACACAAACCGGCGCGTGCGATCGTTCCGGTAAAGGATTTGCATTTTGATACAAAGATTGAAATTCAGGCGATCGCGACGGTGAAAAACGGCGTTTAGAGTTCACGCTTTAGCGTGCCTTTGTTTAGCGAAAGACAAACTAAAGTTTGAACTCTAAACTATTGAGCACAATTTATGAATCTTCAAATTTTTCAGGTTGATGCTTTTACAAAAGCGACGTTTGCGGGAAATCCGGCAGCGGTTTGCCCTTTGAAAGAATGGCTTGACGACGAAACCATGCAAAAGATCGCGGCAGAAAATAATCTGGCAGAAACGGCGTTTTTTGTTCCGAAAGACGATCATTATGAAATTCGCTGGTTTACGCCTGTCGCCGAAGTGAATCTTTGCGGGCACGCGACGCTTGGCTCGGCATTTGTGATCTTCAATTGCCTTCATTTAGAAGATCAATTTATCAGGTTTGTTTCGCCGCGAAGTGGAGAGCTTGCCGTCGAAAAACAAGGCGATGTTTTGGTTTTGGATTTTCCGCGCTACGGCGTTAACGAGATCGAAATTGATAAAAACCTGGTTGCAGCCGTCGGCAAAAAACCTTTGCAAACGTGGGAAACGCAAGGGAATATGGTGATGATGCTTTTTGAAAATGAGAGCGATGTCGCTGGAATTAAGCCGGATTTCTCGGCTCTGAGCAATATCGAATTTGACGGGATTATCGTTACTGCGAAAGGCGATTCGGCAGATTTTGTTTCGCGGATGTTTGCGCCGCGCCTCGGAATTCCCGAAGATCCCGTTACCGGAGCGATCCATTGCAGTTTGATTCCGTTTTGGGCGGAAAGATTAGGAAAAGAAACGCTTTACGCGCGGCAAATTTCAAAGCGCGGCGGCGAATTATTTTGCGCGCTCGCAAACGATCGGGTAAAGATCGGCGGAAATGCGGCGCTTTATTTGAAAGGCGAGATTTTTATTTAAAGGAAGAATTTAGAAAATGTTACTTGAAATCAAAAACTTACATGCCGGAATTGACGGCAAAACTATTCTCAAAGGTTTGAATTTACAGATCGAAACCGGCGAAGTTCACGCGATCATGGGACCGAACGGTTCGGGAAAATCGACATTGGCGAAAGTTCTCGCCGGTCACCCGAGCTATGAAGTTACAAAAGGCGAAGTTCTTTACGAGGGCAAAAATTTGCTGGAACTCGAACCCGACGAACGCGCGAAGGAAGGCGTATTTATGGCGTTTCAATATCCGGTCGAAGTTCCGGGCGTATCGAACGCGCAGTTTTTGCGGCTTGCTTACAACGAAAAAATGAAGCATATCGGCGAAGAAGAGCTCGATCCGCTCGAATTTAACGATTATTTGAAGGAAGCGGCGAAAGTCGTCGAGATGGACAAATCGTTTTTCAATCGCTCGGTAAACGAAGGTTTTTCCGGCGGCGAGAAAAAGCGCAACGAAATCTTGCAGATGGCGGTGCTCGAACCGAAACTCGCCGTTCTTGACGAAACCGATTCGGGTTTGGACATCGACGCGCTTCGCATCGTTGCCGAAGGCGTAAATAAACTCCGAAGCGCCGATAAGGCGATAATTCTTGTTACGCATTACCAGCGTCTTTTGAATTACATCACGCCGGATTTTGTCCATGTCCTAGCGGACGGAAAGATCGTCAAGGAAGGCGGGAAGGAACTCGCCGTTGAGCTTGAAGAAAAAGGTTACGATTGGGTAAAAGCGGCAACGAAATAAAAAAATGACGACGGAATTAGCAAAAGAAACAATTTATACAAAAGACTTTC
Organism: Pyrinomonadaceae bacterium; assembly: GCA_041747435.1. Lineage (GTDB taxonomy): Bacteria > Acidobacteriota > Blastocatellia > Pyrinomonadales > Pyrinomonadaceae > JBGTFE01. Next base: position 14,729 of record JBGTFE010000120.1, read on the forward strand.
GGCAACGGACGGAGAATTCAAATGAGCCCGAATGGCTGAAGTCTTTGCGCGAGCGGGCTTTTCGATCTTTCACGGAAACTGGCTTTCCGACGGTAAAAAACGAAGAGTGGAAATATACGAATGTCGCGGAGCTTGCAAATTTCAAATTCCAGATTCCAGATTCCAAAAATAAAGGTCAGACGAGCGAGCTTTTAAGCGAATTTAATTACAAAAGAAGCGGGTTTACTGCGCTGAATATGGCTTTCGCCGACGTTGTTTTTCTGAAAATTCCGAAAGAAACAAGCGTCGAAAAACCGTTTGAATTTAATTTCACCGCGGATGAAAATACGGCGAATTTTCCGCATATGATCGTTGTTGCAGAAGCGGGAAGCAAAGCGACGATCATTGAAAATTACGAATCCGGCGGCGTGAGCTTTACAAATTCGGCGATCCAGATCTTTGTCGAAGACAATGCAAATCTAACTCATTATCGCGTGCAAAAGGAAGCCAGCGAAGCGTTTCATATCGGTACGACTGAAGTCACATTGAATCGCGGAAGCTTTTACAATTCGACAAATATCAATCTTGGCGCAAAGCTTTCGCGCCACGATATCGATCTGAAATTTGCGGCGGAAGGCGGCGAAGCTTTTGTTGACGGGCTTTATATGCTCGGCGAGCAGCAGCACCACGACACGCATTCGGTGATCGACCATACGGTTCCGAACTGTACGTCGCATCAAGCGTATAAAGGTATTGTGGACGGAAAAGCGCGCGCGGTTTTTAACGGGAAAGTCTTCGTTCGCGAAAACGCGCACGGCACGGACGCGCAGCAATCTAACAAAAACCTGCTATTATCTAACGATGCGCGCGTAGACACAAAACCGCAGCTCGAGATCTATAACGACGACGTAAAGTGCGCTCACGGCGCAACCGTCGGGCAATTGGAAGAAGAAGAGCTGTTTTATCTTTTGAGCCGCGGCTTGCACGAAAGCCTCGCGCGAAATCTTTTAACTTATGGATTTGCCGAGGAAATTATCAATAAGATCGGCATAGAATCGATCAAAAAACATCTGGACGAAGCGGTTTTGAGTCGTCTGAACGCGAATTTGGAGGCGTAATAATAAATGAGAGTCAGAACAAACATAATTATCGAAGAAAGTATATTGGCAAAGATCGACGCGCTCGCCGGCGAACGGATAAAACGCGCGGCAACGATCGAAAAGGCTTTGCTGGAATTTATCGCACGCGAAGAAAAGAAAGCACCGAAAGTTGTTGAAGAAGAAATTTCAGACAAAAAAGTCGCCGGGCGAAGAAGATAGGCGCGTGCGATTCGTATCTTTGAATGTGGAGGCGTAAAAATGCCTGTTATTTCGATGTTCTACGGCGTGATCGTAATGATGTATTACTTCGATAATCGAAGACATCACGAGCCGCACATTCACGTTCAATATGGCGAAGAAGAAGCGGTCATTTCAATTCCGGAGGGCAATGTGCTTGAAGGTTCGATAAGGACAAATAAATTGAAACTAGTGCTGGCGTGGATGGAAATTCATCAGGAAGAGTTAATGGCGGATTGGAATTTAGCGGCAAACGGTCAGCCGATTTTCAAAATCGAACCATTGAAATAATTATGAAAAAGGTTATCAACGCTAAAGCTGAAAATGATTTTTCGCTGCTTCTTGAATTTAACGACGGAAAAGTCAAGCGTTTTGACGCAAAGCCATATCTCGACTATGAAGTCTTCAAACCGTTAAAAGATTTGAATTACTTTAAGCGCATAAAGATCGCCTTCGGCACCGTGCAATGGATGGACGAGCAAGACATCAGCCCAGAAACTTTGTATTTGGAAGGGGAGGATATTCATAGAAACTGATGACGGCAGTAAAGGAAATGAGCAATTTTGAGGTTGAAAAAATTCGCGGGGATTTTCCGGTTTTGCAAAGCACTGTGAACGGAAAGCCTTTACGTTATTTGGACAACGCGGCTTCGTCGCAAGTGCCAAATCTCGTTATCGAGCGCGGCTCAAAGTATTTGCAGGAAGAACATTCGAATGTTCATCGCGGCGTGCATTATCTTTCGCAAAAGGCGACAAGCGCTTATGAAGCGGCGCGTGAAAAGGTAAAAAGATTTATCAACGCGGGCGAGGCGAAGGAATGTATTTTTGTGCGCGGGACGACCGAAGGCGTCAATCTCGTGATGCACGGCTACGGTAGGAAATTTGTCGGCGCGGGCGACGAAATTATCGTTAGCGGAATGGAGCATCATTCGAATATCGTGCCGTGGCAGATGCTTGCCGAAGAAAAAAACGCGAAACTGCGCGTAATTCCGTTGAACGAAAAAGGCGAGCTTATCATCGATGAATACGACAATCTTTTTAACGAGCGAACAAAGATCGTCGCCGTCGCGCATGTTTCAAACGCTCTCGGAACGGTCAATCGGGTAAAGGAAATGATCGCCACGGCGCATAAATTCGGCGTTCCGGTTTTGGTTGACGGCGCGCAGGCTGTTCCGCATTTTCGCGTTGACGTGCAGGACTTGAACGCCGACTTTTACACGTTTTCCGGTCACAAAATGTTTGCGCCGACGGGCAGCGGCGTTGTTTACGGCAAAAAGGAATTGCTGGAGAAAATGAACCCGTTTCAAGGCGGCGGCTCGATGATCCGCACGGTGACTTTTGAAAAAACGACCTATGCCGGAATTCCCGAAAAATTCGAAGCCGGAACGCCCGCGATCGCCGCCAGCATCGGACTTGGCGCTTCGATCGATTATCTGAATTCGATCGATCTCGACGCGGCTTTTGCGCACGAAAACGAAATTCTTGAATACGCGACCGAAAAACTCTCGGCAATCGAAGGCGTAAAGATCATCGGCACGGCAAAAGAAAAAGCTTCGGTTTTATCGTTCACGATCGAAGGCGTTCACCCGCACGACATCGGCACAATTCTCGACCAGCAGGGAATCGCCGTTCGCGCCGGACATCATTGCGCGCAGCCCGTTATGCAGTTTTTTCAAGTTCCCGCGACCGCTCGTGCTTCGTTCGCTTTTTACAATACGAAGGAAGAAGTTGACGCGCTTGCAGACGCTGTTCAAAAGGTTATCGAGGTGTTTGCGTAAAATGTCCGAATTAAGCGATCTCTATCAGGAGGTTATCCTTGATCACAACAAAAATCCGCGAAATTTTCGCGCGATCGAAAACGCGGATAAATACGCCGAAGGACATAATCCACTTTGCGGCGACAAGCTCGACCTTTATCTTTCGATGGACAATGATCGCGTTGCAGACGTCGCTTTTCAGGGCTCGGGCTGCGCTATTTCGAAGGCTTCAGCGTCGATGATGACGCAGGTCGTAAAAGGAAAAACGCGCGAAGAAGCCGAAATTTTGTTTGACGAATTTCATCGAATGGTGACCGGCAAGCTTGATATCGAGACGGACGAAAATCGTCTTGGAAAGCTCAAGATCTTCGCCGGCGTTTTGGAATTTCCCGCGCGCGTCAAATGCGCCTCGCTTTCGTGGCACACGCTTCATGCCGCGCTCAACAATGAAGATTTGGTTTCAACCGAATAAGAGAAAAATTCGAACAGGGATAGACAGGATGGACAGGGATGAAAGAAAATTATCCAGTATATCCCGTGCATCCCTGTTAATGTTTTATGAAAATAAGATCGATCGAGCTTATCGAAATAAATCTTCCGCTCGTGGCGTTTTTTGAAACGAGTTTTGGCAGAACTTATGAGCGCAGAATTATTTTGACGCGCGTGGAAGACAGCGACGGCGCCGAAGGCTGGGGCGAATGCACGGCGGGCGAAACGCCTTCTTATTCGGAAGAATGGACGGAAAGCTGTTGGGCGGTGATGAACGAGATTCTCGCGCCGATGGTGATCGGAAAAGAATTTGAACGCGCCGCAAATGTCTGGGATTTAATGACAAAAGTGCGCGGCAATCGGATGGCGAAAGCGGCAATCGAAACGGCGGTTTGGGATCTGGAAGCAAAGAAACTAAATGTGCCTTTGTGGAAACATCTCGGCGGTGTGAATCAGGAAATTCAATGCGGCGTTTCCATCGGCATACAAGATTCGGTCGAACAGCTTCTCGAAAAAATTCAGATCGAACTCGACGCGGGTTATCAGCGCATAAAAATAAAAATCGCGCCGCATTGGGATTACGAAGTCATTAAAAAAGTGCGCGAAACATTCGGCGATATTCCGCTGATGGGCGATGCGAATTCGGCTTATACTTTGGATGATATTGACAAATTAAAAAGTTTCGACGAATTCGATCTGATGATGCTCGAACAGCCGCTTCCGTTTGACGACATTATTGACCACGCGAAATTACAGCGCGAAATCAAAACACCGATTTGTCTTGACGAGCCGATCAAATCGCCTGACGACGCACGGAAAGCGATTGAACTCGAATCCGGCAAAATAATAAATTTAAAAAACGGTCGCGTCGGCGGACATTCCGAATCGAAACGCATCGAAAAAATCTGCCGCGAAAACTCGATTCCCGTCTGGTGCGGCGGAATGCTCGAATCGGGAATCGGACGCGCGCACAACATTGCGATGTCAACGCTCGCGGGCTATACGATGCCCGGCGACGTTTCCGCCTCGAAAAGATATTGGGCGGAAGACATCATCGAACCGGAAGTTTCTATCACGGAAAAAGGTACAATAATCGTGCCCGAAAAACCCGGCATAGGTTTTAAGGTAAAGCACGATACGATT
>JBGTFE010000121.1:0-31748 GCA_041747435.1 Pyrinomonadaceae bacterium
GGAAAATCATAGCCGCCGAGCGCGAGTGCTTTTTTGCTGATCGGTGCGGTGGCGATTGCGTCGATTCTGCCGCTGCGCCAAAGTTCGACGGCGGTTTCAATACATTGGGCTGCTGCCTTTCCTGTGTGAGCCGCGTCTTTGCCGTAAACTACTTCGTCGCGAAGATTTTTTACGTCGAAGATCGCAACGTTCTCAAAATCGATGTCTAGATCCAAATTCCGCGCTGTTCGCAATAAAAAATCGGCATCGGCGATGATTATTGGGAAACAGATTTTTTGGATTTCTTTGTCAACTAGCGCTTTGAGTGTGATTTCCGCGCCGATTCCGGCGGCGTCGCCCATCGTGATGCCGATGCGCGGTTTTTCAGAATTTGATGTTAAAGTGCCGACTTCATTTGGGTTTTCACTCACTGCTTTCCTGTTTTTTGTCTGTCGCCTTATACATATATTTTATATGTTGTTTCATCAGCAGCAGATTTGGCGCGTCTTTGCGGTTAATTTTCAGCGCGTCGATGTCATACCATTCGATCGTGCCTTCGATTTGCTCGCCGTCGTGCAAAACAACGACCATCGGCGTTCGCGAATCGATCTGCTTTTTATAATAAAAAATCTCGGCGTTTGTTTCGACCGGCGGAGGAGATTTTTTCCGCGATTCATAAAAATCGGCATTCGGCTGACGCCCGAATTTATTCATATTTTGCATCTCCCATAAATTTAGATAGTTCGGTGAGGCAAATAATATTTTGTTAATCCGCCTGACGCCGGATGAAAGTCGGAACATTTATGTCTTCATCCTTTTTCGGCTCAGGTTTGTAAACCGGAACACCGCCGGGCTGCGCGACGGCTTGAGTCGTTTCGACGAATGTCGGAGCCGGTTTTGAAACATGTATCTTGCTATCAAATCCGGTTGCAATGACGGTGATCTTGACTTCGTCCTTCATCTCTTCGTCAAAAACGGTTCCAAAAATGATGTTAGCGTCTTCGTCCGCCTCGCTGTGGATCAACTCGATGGATTCTTCGATCTCGTCGAGCGGCATATTTTTCGAGCCGGTGATATTTATCAGCGCGCCTTTCGCGCCTTTGATCGAATTTTCCTCAAGTAGTTTGGAATCGATCGCCGCCTTCATCGCGTTTACCGCGGCGCCATCGCCGGTTGCGCGTCCGATTCCCATCAGAGCAACGCCCATTCCCTGCATCACGGATTTTACGTCGGCAAAATCCAAATTAATCACGCCCGGAACCAGAATCAGATCGCTGATTCCCTGAACCGCCTGAAGAAGAATATCGTCCGCACGCCGAAAAGCCTCAATAATGCTGATCTTTTCCTCAACCTCTTTGAGTTTCGAATTCGGGATCGTAATGATCGTATCGACGCAGCCGCGGAGTTCCGCCAAACCTTCTTCGGCTTGCTGCATTCTCTTTTTTCCTTCCACGGCAAACGGCTTTGTCACCACGGCAACCGTCAACGCCTTCATTTCAATCGCGAGCGCTGCGATCACGGGCGCGGCGCCTGTTCCGGTTCCGCCGCCTAAGCCCGTCGTGACAAAAACCATGTCGGCTCCGTCCAAAATGTCCATGATCTTGTCGGTGTCTTCGATCGCCGACTGCCGCCCGATATTCGGATCCGAACCCGCGCCAAGCCCACGCGTCAATTGGCTTCCGAGCTGAATTTTGATCGGCGCGTTCGAGGCGTTCAGAGCCTGCAGATCGGTGTTGGCGACAATGAACTCGACGCCTTTGATTCCGGCTTCGATCATCCGGTTCACCGCGTTTCCGCCGCCGCCGCCGACGCCGATGACCTTGATCCGAGCACCCGTGATCACTTCTTCGGCAAAAGTTATGTTTAATCTGTTATTTGTCATTTGAAGACCGTCTGTAATCATTATCGTATTGTTCCTTTTCAAGATTTAGAATTTCTAAAATTTTGCGTGATGCTTGTTCGCGAGAAAAACAACTTTGGACAATATATTGTGCCTATGGCGAAAAAGCATACAATAATTTGGGGTAAAAAATCCAGCCGAGACGTGTGCTTTATCTGAATTTTTCACGAAAATTTTCAAACCACTCGGCAACTTTGCGTGTCGCCGAGCGTCCGCCGAGTGTATTTTCGCGAATCTGGCTGCGCATTGACGACAAAGCGAGTCCGGAAGCAACTGCCCATTCCGGGCTGTTTACTTCGTCAAGCAGCCCGCCAAAATTGTCCGCATCCAAAAACCCGAGCCGCGTTGGTGCATCAAAAACCTGTTCGGCGATCTCGACCATTCCGCGATTTAAAGTACCACCACCGGTCAAAACAACGCCGCTCGAAATTTGCGCGCCGCTATTCATAACTTCGAGCGCAATGTGCTGCAAAAGTTCGACGGCACGCGGCTGCATAATATCGCAAAGAATTTCTTTCGAAAGCACTCGCGTTTCCTGCCGCCCAACTGGCGTGATCTCGATAACTTCCTGCCGCTCGTCGTCATTCATCAAGAATCCGGCGACGCAGCCGTAATGATGTTTTATTTTCGTGGCTTCGGGGATTGAAACGCGCAAACCCATCGCGATGTCTTTTGTAAAATGCATTCCGCCGAACGGAAAAACCGCCGTATGCTGCACTGCGCCGCGCCCGAAAACCATTAAACTTGTAACTTCCGCGCCCATGTTTACAAGCGCGCAGCCGTATTCTTTGTCGTCACCGGTCAAGGTGCTCTCCGCTGCGGCGAGTGGTTCGAGCATCATATTTTCGACTTCGAGTCCCGCACGATGAATGGCTTTGACGATATTTTGTTTTCCCGCGCTCGGACTCGTCACGACGTGAATCCGGCTCTCTAGCCGCGCGCCGCGCATTCCAATTGGTTCGACAATCCCGTCTTGTCCATCGATGATAAACTCCTGCGGCAGGCGATCGACGATTTCCCAACCGGCGGGAAGCTGCATAGCGCTCGCAGATTCGACCGCACGGTCAATATCGTCGTTCGTAATATCGCGCCCGGCGCCGGCGACAGCAACAACGCCGCTTTTGTTCTCGCCGCGGAGGTGCTCGCCCGAAAGATTGACGGTCGCCATTTGAACTTCGAGCCCGCTCATCCGTTCCGCGTCATCGATGGCTTTTTTTAACGATTCGACAACCGAATCCGTCGTTGTCACAATTCCGCGCCGCAAACCCCGCGATTCCGCCTGCCCAAATCCAACGATGCTCATCACGCCGTTGTCCGACGCCTCGCCGATTAAGCATTTCACTGTTCCCGTTCCGATATCTAACCCGACTGCTTGTATTTCACGATTCATCATATTTTTAATTAATTTTCCCGAAATCCAATGATTTCTTTTGAATTGCTTAAGTCTACCGACTTAATTTCCTTTCCTTTTTTTGCAATAATTTCAAGCCCACGCTGCAAACGCTTCGCGAGATTTTCTTTTGTCAATATCACGGTTACTGCTTCGCCGGAATCAGGAATTATTGCCTGCGGAGCTTGTAAATCAGAGAGATCGACCGCCGAAACCCGTTTTGCAAGCTCAAATTCTTTCCATTCATTCAGCATTTTTTGATAAACGCGCACGCGCTCGCGATTTTCCTTTTCGGCTTTTTCATTCTTCGCCTCGTCCCAGCCGCGAATTACAAATGGCAGCCGGGCATCGTCTTTTGAAACCGAGCCAAGCAGGATGCCGTCTTCATCCGCCCAAAACTCGCCCGTATTTGTCCGCACGATCGCATCGCGCCCGCGCTCGATGACGTTGACGCGAATTCCGTCCGGCAGCACGCGCGAAACGACAGCAGATTTTACGAGCGTCAGCTTTTCAATATCAAACTTTATGTCTTTCAGATCGGCGTTCCACGCGCCCGAACGCTCTGTACGGCTGCGGACTATTCGCTCAATCTCGTCCTTCGACACCCGCTGAACGCCGTTTATCTCGATCGCTTTTACGTCAAAAAACGAAGACGCTGTCGCCGTTCGGTAACCCATAAAAAGCAAAAATCCGAGCGCGAATAATATTCCGCCCATCAAAAAAAGCGGAATGACGAAATTCGTAAAAGTTCCGGCGCTTTTTTTCCGCCGCACTGCGGTGTTTCGCCGTCTTCTAACCGGCTGAGTATTGTTTGTGATTATTCTTCTTTTTCGTCTTGCCATATTTTTGAAATTTATCCCCGCAATTTCTCCAAAATCTCATCGGAAAGCCGAGTAATGCTTCCCGCGCCCAAAGTAACTACCAAATCATTTGCCTGTAAAACCGGCACGACCTTTTCAGTCGCGCCATCGATATCGCCGATATAATGCGCGTTTTTATGTCCGTATTTTTTTATGTTTTCGGTCAAAACCTCCGCCGTGATGCCTTCGATCGGCGCTTCGGATGCGGCGTAGATATCAAGAACAAAAAGTACATCAGCATTGTTGAACGCGAGCGCGAATTCATTCATCAACTCGTTTGTTCGAGAAAATCTATGCGGCTGAAAAACGACGACGGTGCGGCGTCCGCCCGAGCCGGTTTTTGCCGCCGAAAGCGTCGCCAAAATTTCAGTCGGATGATGCGCATAATCGTCGACGACGGCGATTCCGTTCGCCTCGCCCTTAAATTGAAAACGGCGGTTCGCATTTTTAAATTTGATAAATGCCTCAGCAATTTGTCCAAACGAAATGTCGAGCTCAAGCGCAACCGAAGTCGCAGCTAAAGCATTGTAAATATTATGTTTTCCGGGTACGGGTAGTTTTATCTCGCCCAAAACCTCAGTTCCCTTCCAAACGGTAAACTGCGCGCCGAAATTATCCGTATAGCGAATGTCGTGAGCGGAAATATCGGCTTGAGCAGTCAATCCGTAAGTCACGCGGCGGCGTTTTATCTTCGGAATGATGAGCTGAACATTTGGGTCGTCGAGACAAAGAATCGTCGCGCCGTAAAACGGAACTTTGTTGACAAAATCCGTGAAACATTGGACGACGTCGTCCATTCCTTTGTACGATTCCATATGCTCCTTGTCGATATTTGTAACGACCGCAACCGTTGGGTAAAGCATCAAAAACGATCGGTCGCTTTCGTCAGCTTCGGTGACAAACCAATCGCTTTTGCCGAGCTTCGCGTTCGAGCCCAGCGTATCGACAACACCGCCGACAACCGTCGTCGGATCGAGTCCCGCGTGTCCGAGAATCGTCGCGACCATCGAAGTTGTCGATGTTTTTCCGTGCGTTCCGGCGATCGCGACCGCATACGGTTTGAGCGTCATCAACTCCGCAAGCATTTCCGCGCGCGGAATTACCGGAATTCCCTTTTGTTTCGCGGCAACAACTTCCGGATTGTCTTCCTTGACGGCGGATGAATAGACGACCACCTCCGCCTCGCCGACATTTTCTGGAAAATGTCCTTCAAAGATTTTGACGTCATGAAGCGTTTCGAGCCGGTCGGTATTTTTCGATTTTTTAAGATCGGAACCTGAAACCTGAAAGCCGAGATTGCAAAGAACTTCGGCAATGCCGCTCATCCCGATGCCGCCGATGCCGATAAAATGTATGTTTTTGAAGTGTCTGAACATTATTAATTTTTCTTCGCCAAATCTTCGATAATATTTACTGTCGCTTCCGCCGCATCTTTTCGCGCCAATTTCTTCGCCGCAGCTTCCATCGCGGAAATTTTTTCCCTTTCGCTTATCAAACCAATAATTTCCTGTGCTAACGTTTCTCCGTTCAAATCGCGCTGCAAAAGCATTCGTGCGGCGCCGGCATGTTGCATCGCTTCGGCGTTTTTGCGCTGGTGATCGTCCGCCGCGGTCGGAAGCGGGATCATTATCGCTGCGCGTCCCGCCGCTGCGATTTCGGCACACGTCGTTGCGCCCGCGCGGCAAATTATCAAATCCGTCTTTGCAAATTCCTCGACCATATTTGAAATGTAAGGTCGAATATCAGCCGTTTCCATTTCGGCTCTCCGGTAAATTTCGACGATCTTTTCAAAGTCAAATTCGCCCGTCTGATGCGTGATCTGCAATTTTTCCTTGAAATTTTGCAGGTGTTCGAGCGCGTCAACCATCGCGTTATTGATTGCCCGCGCGCCTTGCGAACCGCCAAAAATCAAAAGATTTATTTTTTCGCCTTTCGCTTTCGACTCAATTTCAAAAAACTCTTGCCTCACCGGATTTCCGGTCACAATTCCTTTTTTTCCAAAAAACGGCAGCGCTTCTTCAAAGGTCAGTGCGGCTTTGTCGACAAATCTCGCTAGCTGCCGGTTTGTAAAACCCGGAAGCGCGTTTGAATCCATCACGAGCGTCGGAACGCGCATCAAACTCGCCATTAAAAGAACTGGTCCGGAAACATATCCGCCGGCGCCGACAACGACTTCGGGCTTAAAACTTCTTACCAAACGCCGCGCCTCGAGAAAGCTTTTTGGTAAGATCAACAAACCTTTCAACTTACCGAGCAAACCGACGTTTTTTAGTCCGGCGCTGTTTATCAAAGAAAGCTGAAAACCATTATCGGGAACGATCTTTGTTTCAAGTCCGCGCGCCGTACCGACAAACAAGACTTCCGAATCCGTATCGCGCCGCATGATCTCTTTCGCGACGGCGATTCCGGGATAAATATGTCCGCCCGTTCCGCCGGCGGCGATCAAAACTTTCATAGCGTACCGCCGGCTTCCAGCCGGCTGTCCTGAGAGCATCTTGCTCTCAGCCAACCATGTGCGTCGGCAAGATGCCGACACGACAGCCGCCGAGACGGCGGCGTTACAATTCTATTTTCAAACGGCTCGCGCGATCTTGCGCATTTTTTTTCGCGGTCGTTCGTCAACGTCGTCTCTGACCTCGACGAATCCCGCGTACTGCGAAATATTAAGCAAAATTCCAACGGCAAAAAGCGTAACCAGAATCGACGAACCGCCGTAGGAAATAAACGGAAGCGGAATTCCTTTCGCGGGCAGGATCGAGATCACGACGCTGATATTAAAAAGCGCCTGGACGATAATTCCCGTGATAATTCCGATGCCCAAAAGCTGACCGAAACGATCCGGCGCATTCAAAGCGGCTCGCGCGCCGCGCCAAAGCAAAAAGCCGAAAGCGATAACGATTCCGAGCGTTCCAACAAGTCCGAGTTCCTCGCCGACGACCGAAAAAATAAAATCCGAATACGGATACGGCAGATAAAAAAGCTTTTGCTGACCTTTCGCAAAACCTTCGCCGAGCACGCCGCCCGAGCCGATCGCGTAAAGCGACTGGCAAACTTGATAACCTGCGCCGGCGGCGTTTTCCGGGCTGCACGGATCGAGAAAAGCGATTATTCGCGCCACGCGCCACGGCGCCAAAACCAAAGCGCCAAGCCCGATCACGATCAATCCCACGCCGACCGCCGCAAAATGCAAAATTCTGGCGCCGGCGGCAAAATAAACGCTCGTAAAGATCGCGCAAAGAACGATCGCCGTTCCAAGATCCGGTTCAAAAATGACAAGTCCGCCCAAAAGTCCTAGAACAAAAAGACACGGCAAAACCGTTTCGCGAAGATCGCCGACCATTTTTTCTTTTTTCGTCAGAAAATACGCGAGAAAAATCGGCAGCGCGATCTTTGCGATCTCCGAAGGCTGCAGCGACATTCCCGAAAAGCGTATCCACCGACGCGCGCCGTTTATCGCGGGAAAGCCAAAAACGGCAAACAAAAGCACGACGGCAACGGCTAAAATTCCATAAACGACCCAGCGGTTTTGATAAAAACGGTAGTGAACTTTGCTCGTTGCGTACATCACGAATAAACCGGCGAGCGTAAAACCGAGCTGTTTGTAAAAGTATGCGAACTGGCTCGCGCCGTCCGGATTTTCCGCCGTTTCTTTTAAAGAGATCATCGCCGAAGCCGAATAAACCATCACTGTGCCAAAAAGCGCGAGCCCGGCGGTTATCGCAAATAAAAACCAATCTATACGGAGCTTTTTCGCCATTTTAGATCTGCGATTTTCGGTTTGCTTTTTCAGTTAAACGCAACACCGAATCCTTAAAAACCTTTCCTCTTTCTTCAAAAGAACTGAACATATCGAAACTCGCACACGCCGGCGCGAGTAAAACCGAATCGCCTTTTTCGGCGTTTTCAAAACTTTTAATAACGGCGCCTTTCATCGAATCCGCGTGAATAATTTCGGCGTGATCCTTCAACTGTTTTTCAATATTGTCGGCGTCTTCACCGATCAACATGACTTTGCGAACCGAGCTTTCGATCAAATTCGCGAGCGGCGCATACGGCGCATTTTTTCCGCGACCGCCGAGGATCAAGATCGTTTTTCCGTCGCCTTCGCTCAAAGCTTCGAGCGCCTTCAATGTCGCGTCTACCGAAGTCGCCTTCGAATCGTTGTAAAATTTCACGCCATCGATCTCGACAACGAATTCGATTCGGTGCTCGACGCCTTTGAAATTTCGCACCGTTTCACGCATCGATTCCGGCGAAGCGCCGCACGCAAGTCCGGCGGCAAAACTCGCCAGAACATTTTCAACATTGTGCAATCCGCGGAGAAAAATTTCGTCGCGTGTTGTCAAAACTTTTTCCTTTCCGTTCGCGCGGCAAAACAAATCTCGTTCGCGCAAAAATAAACCTTCGTCCAATTCTTTTTTTACGGAAAAAAGCGAAACGTGCGCCTTTAAACCGCTCGCCCAACTTGCCGTGATCTCGTCGTCCGCATTCAAAATTGCGGTGTCTTCGCCCGTTTGATTCATAAAAATGCGATGTTTCGCGGCGGCGTAATCCGAAAAAAGTTCATATCTGTCCATATGATTCGGCGTCACATTTAGGCAAAGCGCGACGTTCGCGCGAAAATCTTTGATCGTTTCAAGCTGAAAACTCGAAAGCTCACAAACCGCCCAACTTTTTTCGGTTGAAGTTTCGGTTAAGGAAAGCAAAGGCGTGCCGATGTTTCCGCCGACTTGTGTTTCAATTCCCGAATCTTTCAGCAATTCACCGATCAAGGTCGTCGTCGTCGTTTTCCCGTTTGAGCCGGTGATGCCGACGATCCGTCCTTTCAAAAACCGGTAAGCAAGCTCGACCTCGCCTATAACTTCGCCGTCCTTGCGCTCAACATAGCGCGCCGGAATCGTGTTCGTCGGAACGCCGGGCGAAATGACCACGAGATCGATCTGATCAAGCAGCCATGACGGAAGATTTCCGTCGATCAAACCGACATTGTATTTTTCTTTCAAAGAGCGAGCTTCTTCCGACCAACTTTCGATCGCTTTTTTATCGTGAAGCGCGACAGTTGCTCCGCGCATCGCCAAAAATCTCGCGGAAGCTGTTCCGGATTTTCCGGCTCCTAAAACCAACGCTTTTCGTCCTTCCAAGATCATCTGAGTTTCAAAGTCGAAAGGCTCAACAACGCAAAAAGTATCGCAACGATCACGAATCGGAAAACAATTTTCGGCTCCTTCCAGCCGGACATCTCAAAATGATGATGAAGCGGCGTCATTTTGAAAATACGCGTTCCCGGCTTTCCGCCGCGTTTCGTCATTTTAAAAACCGCAACCTGAAGCATTACCGAGCCGGCTTCGAGAATAAAAACACCGCCAATAAACGGCAGCAGAAATTCTTGTTTTGTCAAAATTGCGACCGTTCCGAGCGCGCCGCCGATAGCCAAACTGCCAACATCGCCCATAAAAACCTGGGCAGGCGGCGAGTTATACCACAAAAATCCGAGACTTGCGCCAACCATCGCGCCGCAAAAAACTGTCAACTCCGCTGCTTCCGGACGCCAGGTAATGTCGATGTATTCCGCCCAGCGGCGGTCGCTCGAAACGTATGTCAGAGCCGTCAATGCCGACATCGCTATGAACGTCACGCTCGACGCCAGACCGTCCAAACCGTCGGTCAAATTCACCGCGTTTGACGAACCGAGCAAAACGAAAATGATAAAGAACAGATAAATTATCGCGCCAACGTAAGTTATTCCGTTGGGATCGGCGGTCGCCTTAAAAAACGGAACGCTGATGTTCCACGGATAATTGGCAATCATATAAAGACAGCCCCAAACGATGATCGCCGTTATCAATTGACCGAGCAATTTCTGCTTTCCGGTCAAACCGAGACTGCGCTTTTTGACGATCTTTATGTAATCGTCCAGAAAACCGATCGCGCCGAATGACATTGTCGCGCCAAGCGCGAGCCAAAGATACAAACTATCAAGACGCGCCCAAAGGATTGTCGAAAGAAACACCGCAACGAGTATCAAAATCCCGCCCATCGTCGGCGTTCCGCGTTTTTCGTAATGCGACGCGGGACCTTCTTCGCGAATCTCCTGCCCGAATTTCAACGCGGCGAGCTTTCTGATGACCTTGCCGCCAAACAAAAGCGATATCAAAAGCGCGGTGATGGTAGCCCACGCGGTTCGAAACGTCACGTACTGAAAAACGTTCAAACCTTTAAAAAAATACGACTCGCTGCCTTTGCCGTAGAGCTGAAAAACTAATTGATATAATAAGTAATAAAGCATCTTCCGATTTTTGATTTTGGATTTGCGATTTTGGGTTTTACTTCAAAGCAAAAACCGCTTTACTGCTCACTTACCTCAAAATTTTCTAACAATTTTTCAACTACTTTCTCGGTCCGCACGCCGCGCGAACCTTTGATCAAAACAAAATCACCTGCCTTGATCTCATTTACAAATTTTTGGGCTGCAATTTCAGAATTTTCGTAAAACTCGCTCTCGCCGACGCCCGCGTCCTTCGCACCTTGGAGCAAATTCTTTGCGAAACCTTCAACACCAAAAATTTTATCGACGCCGATCTCTGCGATCTCTCGTCCCGTTTCGTAATGAATTTTTGCGGCATCGTCGCCCAATTCGCGCATTTCACCGGCGATCAAGATCTTTCGTGTCGCGCCGGCGCCGATCTCCGCAAGTGTTTTAACCATAGAAATTAACGCGTCAGGATTTGAGTTGTATGTATCGTTAATCACCGTAAATCCTGCAGCGAAACGTAAAATTTCTCCGCGCTGCGGCGGCGCTTCGACCGTTTCGAGCGAAGCTGCGATCTCCTTCGCAGACATTCCAAAAATATGCCCGACCGCGGCGGCGGCAAGCGCGTTCGAGATGTTATGTTTGCCGCTTAGAGGAAACGCAACATTCGAGGAACCGCTCGGTGTTTCCAGGCGAAAATGCGTTTTGCCCGATTCGTCGAGCCGAATTTCTTTTGCCATCACGTCCGATTCGACGTCGATTCCGTAAGTCACGTTCGTGCCGTCGTGTTTATCGCGCATCGCAAAAACACGAAAATCGTCGGCGTTCAAAACTGCTTTTCCGCCGGGTTTCATTCCCTCGACGAGTTCAGCTTTGGCTTTCGCCACATTTTCTATCGAGCCGAGATGCTCAACGTGAACGGGATACACATTAAGTTCGACGGCAACATCCGGCGGCGTAATCTTGCAAAGACGCGCGATTTCGTTATGCGGCGTTGACATTCCCATTTCCAAAACGGCTAGGTCATAAGATCCGTCGTTCGCCAAATTCAAAACTGTTATCGGCAAACCCAAACCGTTGTTGTAATTCTTGATATTGCGCAGAACTTTGCGTCCAGAGCTTTCCAAAACGTACGCAGTCATTTCTTTTGCCGTCGTTTTTCCGGCGCTTCCTGTGATGCCGACGACCGGTTTATTCCATTCTTCATAAACGCCGTGCGCGAGTTTTTGAAGCGCGACGATCACGTCATCGGAAAAGATCAGACGATCAGTGAATTCTCCGAGATCGGCTTTGTGTTCTGCAAATCGATCGCGTCGGACGACTGCGGCGACCGCGCCGTTTTCAAAAGCGGATGGCACGTAACGCGTCGAATCTTCAAAATCACCGTTGAAGCAATTGTTTTTATATTCCGGTTGCGAAAGCGCAAAAAAGACTGCGCCCGCCTGGGCTTCTCGCGAATCGATCGTGAATGATCGGACTTCGGTTTGAAGCAAAGCGGGTTGGAATGCGGACGCGTCAGCGTTCATATATTTTATGGCGGTCTCGAGCTTCAAGTTTTGTTTTTCGTTCCTGACGACTTGTTCTTTGGTTCGCTTTTCGGTTTTTCTGTCGTTACAGCCTCCATTTTTTGCTTGCTTTTTGTTTCGCTTTCGGTCGGTTTTTTTGAAGCAGTCAGCGCTTCGATCTCGGTCGGGATCTCATCGTCGCGTAAAATTTCCTGGCGAATATCCGCATCCGGCACAACATTCAATTCGGGCAAAATCGCTTCCGCAATTTCCTTGAACGCGGGCGCCGAAACTTGTCCGCCGTCGCGCGCGCCGCCTTGCGGCTCATCCAAAACGACGGCGATCACAACCGATGGATTTTCTGCCGGCGCAAATCCGACGAATGACGAAATGTATTTGCTTTCATCGTATTTTTTGATTTTTGCATTGTATTTCCAAGCGGTTCCGGTTTTTCCCGCAGAAGTATAGCCGTTAAGCTGCGCGCGTTTTGCGGTCCCTTTTAGCACAACTTCGCGAAGCATACGACGTAAATTTTTCGCCGTTTCCGCACTCACGATCTGAGTTTTTTCCGGATTAGTTGTCGAAACGATCTTTCCGTCCTGGCGAATCTCCTTAATAATATGCGGTTTGACGCGAACGCCGTCGTTTGCAATTGCGCCGTACGCGCTCGCCGCCTGCAAAAGCGTGACGTTCAGTTCATATCCAATCGCCATCGAGGCAAGACTGTCGCCGTACCAACTCTCAGGCGGACGCATTTGTCCGGCAGCTTCGGCGGGAAGCTCGACGCCGGTCGGTTTGCCGAATCCGAACTTGCGCGAATAGTCGTAAAATCTGTCTTTTCCGAGTCCGAGCGCGGTTTTGATCGCCGCATAATTGCTCGAAACCGCCAACGCCTTTTGATAGGAAATCGTCGAACCGCAATGTTTATCGACGATCTCGCGACCCGGAAGTCGAATAACACCGTTGCCGCAATTTATTTCGCCGTCGGCTTGAATGGTTTTTTCCTGAAGCGCAGCGCCGTAAGCCACAAGTTTAAAGATCGAACCCGGCGAATACATATGCTGAACGGCTTTATTTGTGTAATTCTCGGCGGCAAATTGTCCGTATTTGTTCAGATCGAACGTCGGATAATTTGCCAGCGCCAGAATTTCTCCGGTTTTCGGATCCAAAACGACCGCCATTCCGGATTTTGCGTTTGAAGATCTAACGGCTTTTTCGAGCGCTTGCTCGACTTTATACTGGATCGAATTGCTTATAGTGAGAACGACGTCTTTCGGCGGCTCGCGTTGTTCGGTAACTTCTTCGTCATAAACATTGCCGAGACGATCGCGGTCTTGCCAGCCTTTAACGACGGCGCCGTGAAGATGTTCTTCCTGCGACAATTCAATTCCTGCCAAACCGGCGTCGTCCGAATTACTAAAGCCAATAACCTGCGCCGCAAGACTGTTATAAGGATAGCTGCGTTTCTGTTCTTCTCTCCAGCGCAAGCCTTTTACGACTTTTTTCCCCAACAGGTCGTCAATTTTCTGAGCGGTTTCATCGTCGAGCTTTCGCGCCAGCCAGACAAATTTTTTGTTATTTTCCTTTGCTTCTTTAAGCGGTTTCAGAATTTCGTGAAGTTTTACTTTTAGAATTTTCGCTACTTCTTTTGCCGTCGCTTCGACATTTTCGACTTCGGAGGGATCGGCAAAAAGCGATTTCACCCTCACGCTCATCGCGAGCGCGCGTTCCGAGCGGTCGTAGATCGTGCCGCGAAGTTGCTTTTCGTTGGTCGTATCGCGGCGCTGTTTTAGCGCTTTCGTCCGCAAATGTTCGTGCTGATTTATCTGAAGGTGAACGAGCCGAACGCCGATGCCGCCGATCCATAAAACGAAAAATGCGACGATCAGCATAAAACGCGTAAACGCCGTTTGCATTGGATTTTTGTATTTTTTCGGACGCCTTGCCATTTCTTATCGCTCCGTTTTTACGATCCGTTCGCGCGTGTCTTTATTCTTCGTGTCGTTCAACCTAGCCAATACAGATTCTTTCGCAGTTTTTTTTTCCTCAACTTTGGTTCCGGCGACCAACTTTTCGCTCGACGGCTTAATATACGAAATTTTTTGCACGATCTGCGATTCGTTTTTTTCAGGAATTTGAGAAAAAGTTTCAATGTTCGCTGCGGTCATCATCGAAAAGCCCATCTTTTTTGCCGATTTTTTAATTTCTGCCGGCGACATCGAAATTTCCTTACTTAAAAGGAGTTGGCGCTGCGCCGCTTCGAGTTCGTCTTTTTGTTTGCGAAGTTTCGAATTTTTCATCCCGTAATCCATCGAAGAAAAATGCTGCCGAGCCGCGAAGAAAAATCCGACCGCGAGCGCAATGCCGCAAACAAACGTCAGAAGACAATATCGCCACGGTAGCGGATCGCGCTCGCGCGCTATTCTTTTATATGACGTGTTTTTCGAGTTTTTTTTTCGGCTCATAACTTTCTCCAATCTCTAATTTAGTTTTCGACAGGCGCGAAGTTTTGCGCTGCGCGCGCGAGGATTTTCGTTCAGTTCATTTTCATCCAGCACGACCGGTTTCTTCGTCAAAATTTCAACTTCTTTCTTTGCGCCGCAAACGCATCGCGGCAACCGCGGCGGGCAGAAACATTTTCCGGCGAGTTTTTGCATCGTCTGCTTAACGATTCTGTCTTCTAAAGAATGAAAAGTTATCAGAACTAGTCGCCCGTCTTTTTTCAACAATCCCGCGCTGTCGCGGATAAACTGCTCTAAAATCTCAAGTTCGCCGTTGACGGCAATTCGCAGCGCCTGAAACGTTTTGGTCGCCGGATGAATTTTGTCTTTCCTGCTGCGCCCAACCGCTTTTTCAACCGTTTCGGCAAGTTCTTTTGTCGTCCGAATCGGCTCGCCGATTTTCCTTTTCCAAACGATCCGCCGGGCGATTCGCCGCGAAGCTCTCTCTTCGCCGTATCTATATATAATGTCGGCGATCTCTTCCTCAGATAAATTTTCAAGCAGGTCGGCGGCGGTTTCCGACTCTGCGTCCGGGTTCATTCGCATATCGAGCGGCGCGTCAAACCGAAAGCTGAAACCGCGCGTCCCGCTGTCAAACTGCAACGAGGAAACTCCAAGATCCGCCAAAATGCCGTCGACTTTTTCAACTCTTTCGTTTGCGAGAACATTTCCTATTTCCGAAAAATTTGAGTGAGCGATCACGACCCTTTCGCCAAATTTCTTTAGCCGCTCTTTTGCAAAAACGATCGCTTCCAAATCCTGATCGATCGCGACTACTTTTGTTTTATTCGAGCGCGACAAAATCGCTTCCGCGTGTCCGCCCAAACCTAATGTGGCGTCAACGAAACATTCATCGCCGCGCGGCTTAAGCAGTTCCAGCGATTCAGCCAACAGAACAGGTCTATGTAAGTTTTCGACGTTAATTTTCGACACCTTCAAAGAGCAATCTTGGCTGCAAGAGCCCGATTTTTGATACAAATCTACTGCAAGAGTTTGATTGTCAAACCTTCAAATATTGCTTGGAACCCTTATTTTCTTTGATTTCCCGCGAAAGTTATTCTTTTTTACCCGTCCAGTTCTTAAATTCTTCCGAATAACATCCCGCGCGGCATCTTTTTTTGAATCTTTTGATGGAAAAGTGCTTAACTTAAACACCTCTTCGTGGAAAATCCTTTTTTGCGTCCAAATTCAAATTTTAGACTTTTGTCAAATAAGTATAAGCAGTTTAGAACTATTATTCTTGATCTGTCAAGCGAATTTTTATACAACTGCTTAATTTTTTTGAGAATTTTTGATTAAGTTGTTTACGCCTGTTATTTCGCGGCTGATCGTTTTCATTTCGATGGGGTTTACGCTAAAGTCTTAGAAAACGTTTTTCTCTAATTTTCGTTCGAAAAAAACGCTTTCGTTATGGAAAGTTCTTTTATCCAACTTCTTTGTTTCGGTATTTTAGCGGGCGCAGCAAACGTGTTTGGCGGGCTGATCCTTTTCCCGCCCGGAATCTATTCGTACTTCAAAAAATTTCTCCGATATTTCCTTGCTCTTGGCGCCGGCTTTATGCTTTCAGTCGTTTTTGTAGACCTTTTGCCGGAAGTTGTCGGGCTTT
Source organism: Pyrinomonadaceae bacterium (assembly GCA_041747435.1). Classification (GTDB taxonomy): domain Bacteria; phylum Acidobacteriota; class Blastocatellia; order Pyrinomonadales; family Pyrinomonadaceae; genus JBGTFE01. Next base: position 15,992 of record JBGTFE010000121.1, read on the forward strand.
GGCAGAGTAAGGAAAACACTTTTGACGTTGAAAGGCTAATTTATCCGATGATCTTAATCCTTGTCGGATATCTTTTGACGCAGTTTTTTGAGCACACGATCGCACCGCATTTTCATCTTGGCGAGGAAGTTCACTCCGATCAGCAGATTTCGCCAAAATCGGTCTATACTGCGATCGGCGGGCTTCTGATCCATACATTTTTTGACGGCGTTTCGATCGCGGCGGCAGCGGCGGTCGATTTCCAAGTCGGCATTTTGGTTTTTATCGCTATCTTTCTGCACAAATTTCCTGAAGGATTTACTATCGCATCAATGATTCTTGCCGCCGGAAAAGGTCGTCGGGAAGTTTTGATCGGAACTTCGCTTGTTGGGTTTACGACCCTGCTTGGCGTTTTGCTGTTTTATTTCGTCGGAACAAACGTCGGCTTTTCGGTCGCTTACGCTTTGCCAATAGCAACAGGTGTGACGCTTTACGTGGCGGCGAGCGATCTTATTCCAGAAATAAATCATCACGGCGGAAAAAATCCGCTCGTGTCGCTTTCTGTTTTCGCGGGTGTTTTGCTCTTTTTCGTCGCGCATTCTCTTTTGCATTCGATCCTGGCAACGTAGAACATCCGCCGGCTAACTTTCGTATTGATTCCTGATTTGGCAAAATTGTTAATAGACGCGATGAAAAAAATATCCTCACTCCCGAGATCGATTGCTCTGCTGACGGTTTTGCTTTTCTGCATTGCTTCGCAAAATATTTTTTCGCAGGAATCAAAGCCTTTCTCTCTCAACGAGTCGCCGCTGCCCGCACCGACCGCCCCGGTTAACGATTATGTCGGCGTGCTGAGCGAAAGCGGAAAACAACAGCTCAACAAAAAAATAACTGATTTCAAAGCGAAGACGAATCCGGCGGTAGAACTCGCGGTTGCGATCGTTAAAACGACCGGCGAACGCCCGATCTTCGACTTTTCGCTCGCGGTTGCGCGTGGTTGGGGAATAGGCTCCAAAGAAGATGATAGTCCGGGCGCGCTTTTATTTATCGCAATTGATGACCGCAAATATTTTACCCAAATCAGCAGAAACCTTGAGGACGAATTGCCGGATGGTTTGGCTGGGCAATTAAACCGGCAATACCTCGTTCCTGCGTTTAAGCAGGTCGACTACGAAAAAGGTGTTTCAGACACGATCGACGCATATATAAAAGCGATCGAAGCAAAGCAAAGCGGGCAGGCGGTGCCGACACCTGAGACGATCGGGAAAACCGCTCAGAAAAGCCGCGGCGGAATTTCGCTCTGCGGTGTTCTGCCGTGTTTGATAATCCTTTTTATTATAATGATCCTCATCTTTAGCCGCGCCGGAAAATCAAGACGTGATAAGAATGATGATGACCGTTGGGGCGGAGGCGGATTTGGCGGCGGCGGCGGCGACGTTTTGTCCCACCTCGCTGCCGGCGCGGCTGGCGCCGTTATCGGGAATATTCTCGGCGGCGGAAGTAGTTCGTCGTCGTCGAGCGATTGGGGCGGCTCATCGGGCGGCAGCGACTGGGGCGGCTTTGGCGGCGGCGGTGATTTTGGCGGCGGTGGCGCAGGCGGAGACTGGTAAAGTTATGAGAAATGAATTTGAAGCATTTATTGACGATTTACGCGCGGCGCACGGAAAGAATTTGGCGTCGGTAATTTTATACGGTTCGGCAGCGGCGGGAGATTTTGTAAAACATCGATCGAATTACAATTTATTGATCGCACTCCATAAGATCGCGCCGAAGGATCTGCGTGCCGCACATGCCGCCATGCGCGAGTGGAGCAAACTCGGGCATCCGATTCCTGTCTATTTTACGGTATCGGAACTTGAAACCGCATCCGATGTTTTTCCGATCGAGTTCCATCAAATGGAACAAGCGCGAAAAATATTGTTTGGAAAAGACGTCTTAGAAAAGCTAACAATTTCGGACGAACATTTGCGCCATCAAACCGAATTTGAGCTTCGGAGCAAGCTGATACAGCTACGTCGAAGATACATTCCGGCGTCGAGTTCGGTCAGCGGTTTGACACGATTGATGTCTGAAAGTCTTGGAAGTTTCGCGGCGATTTTTCGCGCCGTCTTGCTTCTTCATGAGATCGAACCGCCGATGACGAAACGCGAAATCGTCGCGCTGACGGTGGATCATTTGAAACTCGACGGCGCGCCGTTTGAAAAGATCTTTAATATTCGCGAAGATAATTTCGCAAAAACATTGACGGAAGTTTCCGCCAACGAGCTTTTTGCGGATTATTTGGAACAGATCGAAAAAGTTATCGAAGCGGTAGATAAAGTATTTAAATCATAACGATTGAGGTAAAATAAAAAATATGAAAAGAGCAATTTTAACGATCATTGGTTTGGTTTTTGTTTTTGGTTTGAGCGGCTGCAGTTATAACGAACTGACGGCGAAGCAGCAGACTTTAAAGGGGAAATGGGCAAACGTCGAAAGTGCGATGCAGAGCCGCGCGGATCGAATTCCGAATCTCTTCGAAGTCGCCAAAGCGGCGGGTTTCAATGAGCAGGAGGTTTTCGGCAAGATCGCGGACGCAAGGAAACAATTGACCGACGCCAAACAGGAAGCGCCGCAAGGCGAAGAAGGAGACAAGTCTCCCGACCAGAAGCAAAAAATAATGGAAGCAAACAGCACTCTGAGCCGGCTTTTGGTTACGTTTGAAAATTATCCAGTTTTGCGCTCGAACGAGTCGTTTTTGAAAGTTCAGGACGAAATTGCGGGAATCGAAAATCGCATCAATGTGGCTCGCATCGACTATAATGATGCGGTTACGGCATACAATACGACGCGAAATTCATTTCCCGCGGTTTTGACTGCCGGAATGATGGGATTTAAGGAAGAACCTTTTTTCCAGGGCGATGAACGATCGAAGGAAGTTCCGAAGATCGATGCCGAATCGATGAAAAGCAACGGCAAATAAAAAGAAGGTGCGCGATTCCAGGCGTCGCGCACTATCAAGGCTTGTCGGAAAACGGCAAGCCTTTTTTCTTTTAGTGGAAAACGATTCCAAACCCGGCTCGAAAACGGTTTTCCCGAAAGCCGTTATAAAAAGCGGGATTATAATCGATCTGGATCAGACGAACCGAGAATTTTTTCCTAACCTTCAGATCGACTCCACCGCCCAAAGCCAGAGCAAAACCGGTATTTTTTTCGTCGCAGGAATTCATCTCACAGATCGACGACCGGATCTTGAGGTCCGTCTTTGAAATTCCCCCGAGCGCGTGAATAAAAGGCGAAAAGCGTTTGGATCTTTTATTGTCTTTTATCTGAACTCCGCCGAGAAAATTGTAGATCGAGGACTTGACGTTTACTGGCGCCGGCGGCGAAAAATTGTCGAAACTAAAGTTTTTATAATATCCTGACATATCGGCTTTGACCCCGATAAACCGTTTGAAATTATAAGTAAAAGACACGTTCCAACCGCGGTAGGCTTTTATTTCCCTGGAATCGAAATTCTCGCTGCGAAGCGGATCTAATATCGAATTTTCCGAGTAACCCGCAAAAAACTCCTTCTTATTGTATTCCGTCGAGGTTTGATTTTGCGCGAAAGCCGCTGCCGTCCCGAGTCCGATCGAAAGCGCGGCTGCAATAAACTTTTTCATTATTTTCTCCTATTGGTTTTTTGATTTTTGAAACACCTGTTTAGTTCCGGCGGCGAGAAACGGAATGCCGATCTTAACCTGTGCGGCAAGAATGAGATCGCCGTTTTTGAGCGACAATCGTTCCTTAAATAATTCTTTGGTCTTTCCATTTTTGAGCCCGTAAAAGGTCGTTGTCAGCGCCGAATCTCCGACCGCGGTGCGGGCTTCGGTCGCAGCTTGTTTGAGCCCGTCTTTTTGCGATCTTCCGTCAAGGTAGATCTTGGATTGCGTGACGTAAGGTTTGCCCGTTTCCTCGATGGTAGTTTCCGTAACGATAAGTGCATCGGCGTCGCGCCGGATGCTGATCGTGTGGTCGGCTGAGGCGGTTGAAACCCAGGTTCCGATCAGCCAGTCGATAAATTGCTCGGATTTGTTTTGCCCGGGCGTATTACCAACCAGCAGCAGTATAAATAGAACTATCAATTGAACTTTCATAAATTAACATCTCCTTTTTTACAAGTTTGAGGTTAAGACGGACGCGCGCCGAAAGTCTTAAAGTTTTCTAAAAATTTTCTAAAAGATTATAAAAAGAAGCGGTGAGAATGATGTTTAGATCAAGTTTAAGTGTTTGAGAATTTCGTTGAATCGCGGATCGCTTCGGAGATTTTTGTATCGGATGTCGTTTTTCAGAGATAGCAGTCCGGCTTTTTTTTCGGCAACAGCCAAGTCCAAATATTCAAACGCTTTTTCAATTTCCTTTAAGGCGGAATAGATTGCGGCAATATCGGAAGCGTCAATTGAAGCGGGCGAAAACGAAGATAAAACGTGGTCGACGACCTTCAAAGATTCGCGCTTTTTGCCGAACAAGCCCAAAATATACGCCTTACACAAAATAATATCTGGAAGACTTCTCAATTCTATTGCTTTTTCGATGTGATCCAACGCCGGTTCGAAAAAACCCAGTTGCGCATAACATTGCGCCTGAAAAAAATGTGAAGAAACGATTTCCGGGTTAAATTCAAGCAGTTCTTGCGAAAGCGTGATGGCTTCATCATACCTTCCCGAAAAATAAAATATCCTCACCAGACTTTCGTTGAATCTGACCAGAACCGGGTCCAGATCAACCGCTTTTTTTTCCAATCGAAAAGCTTCTTCGAAATTGCCGAGCGTCAGCAGCGATAAACTTTTCCAATGATAAGCGTCAGCATTATTCGGATTTAGTTTTATTGCCTTTTCAAAAGATTCGATCGCGCGCTCCAAACCGAATTCGAACATTACTTCTATCGAACCTTGAAGAACGTACGCTTCCGAAAGTTGGTCGTCAACCGCTAGCGCTTTTTTCAACGCACTCAACGCCGCTTCATATGCCGTTTCGCGCTCAAGCAAATTGTGATTGTGAAGCGAAACATAAAGGCTTCCGATGCCGACATAGGCAAGGGCGTAGTTCGGCTCAAGTGTCACCGCTTCATTGAAAAATTTTAACGATTGATGCAAAAGTTTCTTTAGATCGTCTTTCGCGGCGCGTGATTCGAGAATAAATTTTCCGCGGTAATAAAGCTTTTGAGCATTGCTGTTGATTTCTTTGTGTTCGAGCGATTTTCCGAGGCTGAGTTGGAGTCGTTCGGCAATTGCGGCGGAGATCTGTTTCTTTACTTCGAAAATGTCGTCCGCCTGAAAGGTTTGCGATGACGCCCACAAACATCTTTTGTCACGTACGTTTACGAGTTCGGCTGAAATTTCCCATTTTCCGCGGAATTCGGAAATATTACCGGTCAGGATCTTATCTGCATCAAGCAAAAATCCGATTTCCTGCATTTCCATCTGCGAATTTTTATACGGATTTACGGCGCTGTGCGGCAGCACGCGCAAGGTGCGAATTCTCGATAGATCGCCGATCAAGCTTTGCGTCACGCCATTTGCCAGATATTCGTTGTCTTCGGAACTTTTTTCAAAAGTGAACGGCAAAACGGCGATCGAAATATCTTTCTTTTCGTCTGAATCAATGCGATCAGGAGTTTTTGCGGCATTCAGACCGGAACGTTCAAGCTCTTCGACGCTGGCGATAAAACTGTAGCCCCGTCCGGAGATCGTTCTGATAGTGCGGCTTTCACCTTTTTTTTCCAGCAAAACGCGTCGCAAGGCGGAAATATGAACGGGTAAATTCGCTTCTTCGACAAAACTGTCTTTCCAGACTCTGTCTAATATCTCATCTTTAGCGACAATTTCGCCGCGTCTTTCTATCAGGTATAAAAGGATGTCGAAAGCGCGTGAACTTAGCGCAATGTAAACATTCTTGCGGTAAAATGCAGCCGCCTTTTCATCCAAAATAAAGTCCGAAAATTTATAAACCTTGCTCATTAAAATCCGCGGGAATTGCACATCGCGCAATGGTCGCAAGGTTTTGCGGTCGGTTCGAACGTGCAAGCTTTTTCGTTTTGATAGTGTTCGAGAATTTCGTCTGCAACGGCTTCAAGAACAGCGAAACGCTCCTGGCTCGCGTGCGGCGTTTGCGCGCTGCGAATTGGCGCAAGCGGGTCTTGAAAAACCGAATGCGATTCAATTCTGTCCAATCTTTGATTTATTTTTTCGATACTCGAACGCAGGAATTGAGAATCGTCTTTATCGCTTTCCCGCACAATTGAAGCGATTTTCTCTGCCAATTTTTGAGTTTCGTCAGGCATTATTTTTATATCGGAAAAGCGAGCTGTAGCGCCCGGTTATCCCGGATGATTCAGAAAACGCAGCCTTCAACCCGTCGCTACTGCTCCGGATTCTGACTCGGCAAAAGATCAACGTAATCAACGACCCCGATTATCGCCGAATCGATCGCCGCGCCCGGTTTTCCGGTTGCAGCCGTCGAAGCTGACCAGCCTTCGCGCGCGATCAAAACGACATCGCCTTCGCCCGAATCGACCGCGTCAAGTGCGAGGAGCGTGTTCGAGCTTTCTTCCCCGGTCGGAGAAATTTCGCGGCAAAGCATTATCCGCGCCTGCTCATAACGCTGATTTTTCTGCGTCGCAACAATATTGCCGATGACTTTTGCTAAAAGCATTTAATTAGCGTCAGGTGAAAAATGGTCAGTGCTAAATTCTTTTCATGCACTTACCACTTAGCATTTACCGTTTACCGTTAAAAACGTGCAAATCCGAATCGACGATCCCGACGATCGTGCAGTCGGTTGGTGTTTCATCTCTCTTAAAAGGAAACGCCGCTTCCTTTCCACGACACCAAAAAACGAGCTCGCCGACTCCGGCGCCGACCGAATCGAGCGCTACTAAGGGCTTGCCTCTTTCCGTCAAATCCTCATTGAGATTTTGCACGATCAAGATCTTTCGCCCTTCAAGCGATTCGTTTTTTACGGTCGCGACAACCGTTCCGATGACGCGTGCAAGCTGCATAATAAAATAAGAAATGAGATGTTAAGACTTGGAAGTACGCAAAAATGAACTCTTCCAAGTCCTCACTTTTCAGATTTTGTAAAATCTATCGTATCGATCACGCCGACGATCGCCGAATCGACCGGACAATCTTTATTGCCATCTGCCATTCGCGCCGACGAGCCGCCGACGACCAAGACTTTTTCATGAAAACCGGCGCCGACCGTATCGACCGCGACGAGATAACCGCTCTGATCGGTGCCGTCAAGATTTATCGGTTTTACGATGAGAAGTTTTTTGCCGCGGAGCCGTTCGTCTTTTTGCGTCGAAACGACGGTGCCTAAAATTCTAGCTATTATCATTTTAATCGTGAATCGTAAACAGTGAATCGTGAACCGAGAAAACTATTTTCGATTAACGATTCACGATTCACAAATTATTTCATAACGACCGGCAAAGTTTCGTCCACGCTCGAGTGCGGGCGCGGAATTACGTGTACCGAAACGAGCTCGCCGACGCGCCGAGCCGCCGCCGCGCCTGCGTCCGTCGCGGCTTTTACCGCCGCAACATCGCCGCGAACGATCGCCGTTACGAATCCGGCGCCGATCTTTTCATAACCGACAAGCTGAACATTTGCCGCTTTGACCATCGCGTCCGCCGCTTCGATCATCGCCACCAAGCCTTTGCACTCGACCATTCCTAATGCTTCTTGCATTGAAGTTTCTCCTTGTAAAAATAATTTATTTTGTAATGTTACTTCCCGTTATTTTCGCTTTTAAATTTCTGGCAAATCTAAACAGTCGGCGATTTGCAAACTGCCTGTATTGGTCGGAAAAGCGTAACGCCTCCAAATATCCGACGTAATTATTCGAGAGCATTTCGCCGATCGCCTTGGATTTATAGAGCGGAAAATCACCGATCTCGATGACGAACATGACGCTCGGCAGGTTGTAAGCTCTGAATTTTACGTTGTTTTCTGCTAAACGTTCGATAATCCTCGAAATAGCATTGTAAATTATCATGGCGTCGTGAAACAACACGACACCGTCGTTTGCCATCACTTTATGACAAAAAAGAAAATCACGCCACGTTGCTTCGTCGGTATGTTCGCCATCGATAAAACACATTTCCGGTTTTTCCGTAACTTCGCCTGGATCGATTTCGCTGACGTCGCCGTCGATCGTGCGGATCTTTGAAATCCCGTCAGGAAAAACTTCTCTCAAATTTTCCAACATTTTTTCCGTCGTGTTTTCAAGATAAACCTGGTCAACGCCGCGTTCGTCGGGCGAAACTTTCGGGCGTTTGTCGATGGAAATAATTCTTTTGCACTTTTGGTCCATCGCGAACGGCTGAAGACTTCCGCCGCGATACGAACCGATCTCTAAAAAGGCATATTCGGGAACGAGGTGGCGGACCGCTTTTTGACAAGCTAAAATCGACCGTTTGTCATCGTCTGAGGTTTGACTGTGAATTTTCTCGAACAACTTTACATCGAGACTTTCGAGATTTTTTTCAAATACTTTCACGTAAATTTCTTGGAAAATCAGACTGAATTCTTTAAGAATTACCTTTGAGCGACCTGGGATAAAAGCTCAATCAATTCGTCACGACTAAATGAAATTTTCCTGTCATCCGAGTTTGTATTATTTGCAGAAACGCCGTCAAGTCCGCACTTAATATTTGCCTCGTGTAGATAACCGCAAGCCTGGCAGCGCGCCGATTCGGTCAAATATCCGGCTTTTTCGCGAATTTTTACAAGTTTTTCGATCGCGTCCTTCGGCAGATCGTTCGCTCCGCCGAGCGCGCGCGAAAGGATCGCGATCCTCGCCGTATGCTCCAGCGTTTCAAGTCGATCGAACGCCTGCCAAAGATCTTCGCCGTATGCGACGGCACCGTGATTTGCCATCAAAAGCGCGTTGTGATGCGCGATAAAAGGCTTCATCGCCTCGGTCAATTCGTCGGTCGAAGGCGTTCCGTAATCGGTCAAAGGAACGCAGCCCAAAGTCAAAATAACTTCCGAAAGGATCGGCGCATCGATCGCCAAACCGGCAACGGCAAATGCAGTTCCGTGCGGCGGATGCGCGTGGCAAACGGCTTTAATATCAGGACGCATTTTGTAAATCAAAGTGTGCATCGCAAGCTCGGACGAAGCTCGTTTATCGCTCAAAGAATTGCCGTCCAAGTCCGTGATCGCCAAACAATCTTCCGTCATCCGACCTTTACAGGTCATCGTCGGCGTCGCCAAAACGCGGTTTTCATCGAGCCGAATGCTCACATTGCCGTCCGACGAAACAACGTAGCTTCGTTCGTAAAGCAGACGCCCGATTTCGACGATTAGTTTCCGGGCTTGAGATTCTTCCATTTTCCAGATTCGTTGCATTTGTAAAGCAGATCGCTTGAAACTCCATCATCGCCGCGCTGCATTTCCCGCATCAATTCTTCTACCAGCCTATCTACTTCAGCTCGCTTTTTCAGTTCGTCAAGCTCCTTTGATTTGGCTTCAATTTGTTTTTTGTCCGCATTCGGATTGTCGTCAAGCCAATCGTTTATTTCGCGCAGCTTTTGACTTGCTCGGTCCTGAGGTTCCGGACCGCACTTCATCGGTTCGGGCGGATTAAAAAACGTGTTGCCGATCTCAAGTTTAGGATCTTGCCTCACATCGGTCGAAATCTCCAAAGAATTAAAAATGGACGAAACAAAAATTCCCAAAAGAAACGCTATCGAAAACGGAACAACTTTTTTCAGAAATTGTTTCATAATTTCTTCACTTTAAAACTAAACCACAGGTTAGCATAAGTCTGAAATTTCTTCACTTATGTTCGCCCGTGGTTCGATCGTTTGGACTTAATTTTCTCGCCTTATGGCGTTTTGACGGTTCTTACGTCCTGCTCTTTTACTATGATCCGCTTTATCTTTGGCTCGGGTGGCGAAAGCGGCGGCGGCGGAACATCAAATTCGTCCGCAAGATTTTGCTCTTTCGTTTCCGACAACTTTTGTCTCAGACGCTCATTTTCGTCACGCAGGCGCTGAATTTCAGCATCCATTCGCTCGTGATGATGCCGGTGTTTTTGCCAACGGTTTTTTCTAAACTGAAAATTCGTTCCGGTGAGCGGAACAAAAATTCCGGCGATCAAAACTCCGACCAAAAATGTAAGAAAAAACGGAACAGCGCGTTTAAATAATCCTTTGCAACACATAATAACTTTACCTCTTAAAAATCTTCTGCAAAAAGTCGTTCACTTTCTCTACGTTTTATTTCGCTTTTTTGTTTGCATCGGTTTCGTGTTTTTTCCATTTGCGTTTCCGGGCGATGCCAAAAAGTAAGAAAGGCTTTCAAGCGAAATAGTTAAGTCCACTGTTTTCAATTTGATATCGCCTTCGACACGAAGCGGAACCGGTGCAAAATTCATCACGGCTTTGATGCCCGCTTTTGTTATTTGCTCCAACACGGCTTGGGCGAAACGCGCCGGAACGGCAATAACAGCTACATCTATATTAGCTTTTTTCACGACGCTCGCAAAGTTTTTCACGTCGAAAATTTCGACCTCGCCGACTTTTTGCCCGATCTTTTCCGGATCGGAATCAAACAAAGCCGAAACCGTAAAATTCGACTGCGTAAAACCGTAATAATCGGTCAAAGCCGTTCCGAGTCGTCCGGCACCGATTATCGCAACGCGATGTTCTTTTGTCAGCCCAAGAATTTTTGTCAGATGATCGCGCAGATTTTCGACATAATAGCCGACGCCGCGAACACCGAATTCGCCAAAATACGCAAGGTCTTTTCTGATCTGCGCCGAATTTAAATGAAACTGCGCGGCGAGCTTGTCCGAGGAAATAGTTTTTGCGCCCTGCGCGGCAAGCTCATTCAGGCAACGCAAATAAACACTAAGACGATTTGTGGTAAGTTCGGAGATTTTTTCGACCTTCATTTCAGTTCTATTATAAACCCAAAATTTTATTTTGTGAAAAAGTTCGCTTGCTTAAGGATGTGCGATGTCTTTTTCATCGTTGCCCTTGATTTGATTATTTATTACAATTTATGTTTCAAGCGTGAAACAATGATTGCGCATCTTTCGGGCAAACTTCTGGAAAAACAGGTCAATTCGGTGATCGTCGAAACAAACGGCGTCGGTTATGAAGTGTCGATCCCACTTTCAACATTTTACGAACTCGGCGAGCTGGGCTCTGACATTTCACTTCGAATTTACACGCACGTCCGTGAAGACGCGCTGCAGCTTTTCGGTTTTAAGACCGAGCGCGAGCGGCAGCTTTATTTAAAGCTAATTTCGGTTCAGGGCATCGGCGCGAAATCAGGAATCACGATGCTTTCCGGAATGAGCGCGGACGAAATTATCGCTGCGATCCGAACGGATAACCTCGCGAGTCTGACGTCGATTCCCGGCGTTGGCAGAAAAACTGCTGAAAGACTTGTGATCGAGCTGCGCGATAAATTGGATGGTTTGTCCGCCGCGGCGCGTTCGACTTCAGCGCAAATGAGCGTTCCGATCGATGCGGTTTATGACGACGCGCTTTCGGCGCTAACGAATCTCGGTTATCAAAAAAACGCGGCGGAAAAAGCGTTAAAACAAGCGGCGGGCGAAGGAACGGAAATGAGCGTGCAGAAGTTATTGAGAAGGAGTTTGCAGTTATTAGCCAGAGGGTGATTGGGCGAGGACAAGCCATTACCGTTTTATTTTTTTCAAATGAAGCTCGAAATCATCAGTCGCGAACCGAGCGAAAAGCGATTTGAAACGCCGCTTCTCTTTGTTCACGGAACGGGACACGCAGCTTGGTGTTGGGATGAATTTTTCTTGCCGTATTTCGCGGAAAAAGGCTTTAGCGCACACGCCGTGAGTCTCCGCGGACATGGCGCGAGCGAGGGACGCGAAAAATTGAAATGGACTTCAATTTCAGATTATGTCGCCGATGTTTTTCAAGTCGCTTCCGGATTGCCGAAAATGCCGGTTATTGCCGGACATTCGCTTGGCGGTTTGATCGTGCAAAAATACCTTGAAAAACACGACTCTCCGGCAGCAGTGTTAGTTGCGCCGTCACCCTCGGAAGGAATGTTTTGGACGGGCTTGCCATTGCTGTTTCAGCATCCTTTGCTGTTTGCAAAAATTGCTGTGAAACAGGATTACGCCTTGATGTTTTCAACGCCCGAACTTGCCAAAAAATTTTTATTTTCTGACGATGCCGACGAAGAGAAAATCGCCGAATACGCCGGTCGATTCGGCAGCGAATCTTATCGAGCCAATTTGGAAATGGTTTACAATCTGCCGAATCCGAAAAAAATTAAAACAAACATGCTCGTCGTCGGCGCGGAACACGACGCATTGATAGCGCCGTCAAAAATCGAAAAAACGGCTCGCGCATACAACGCCGACTGCAAGATCTTTCCCGATATGGCGCACGATATGATGTTGGAGCGCGATTGGCAAAAAGTCGCCGCTTTTGTTTCTGAATGGCTGGAAAAGAAAATTCAATGAGTGATTTCGAGGCAAGTGATAACCCCAACGATAAAACTATGAAACACGCTTTTGTCATTTTACTGATCTTGATTTCGTCTGCTTTTGTTATTGGTCAGAAAACATTTGAAGTTCAGGATTTTTCCAAAGATCTTTACGGGAAGGTTCATATTGAGCAGCCGACTGAGGTTTTTAGCCCGGGTTGGGTTGCGATCTATGAGAAGAAGACGAATCGGCAACTCATAAAAGTTACTTCCGAAGAACTCGTTAGCAATACTGATGAGGAAGGGGAAATAAAAGTGAACGTCAAGGAACTTCCTTACGGCGAGCAAAGCGTGATCATTTACGAGGATTTTAACTTTGATTCCGTAAAAGATTTTGCGATCATGGACGGGCAGAATAGCTGCTATCATGGTCCTTCTTTTAGCATTTATCTTGGCGGTAAGATCAAAAATCGATTTGTTTTAAGTAAAGCGTTTACGCGACTTGCGCAGGAATATTGTGGAATGTTCCAGGTCGATGCGGCGACAAAGACGATCTCGACGATGACCAAAAGCGGCTGCTGTTGGCATCAATACTCGGAATTTATCGTTGTAAACAATCTGCCGAAAGCCGTCAAAATTGTCGAAGAAGATGCGCAGAAATATCCCGTGATCACGGTTTCAACCGAAATCCGAAAGGGCGCGCGGGTAACAAAAACTACTTCGCGAAAACTCGACCTTGACGAAAGCGAAGCCAAGTATCTATTTTCATTCAGGACAAATAATGATCATCAGGTAATTTTATTCGCCGGCGAGGAAGAACTCGACTACGCATTTCTCGATAAAAACGGCAATGTCGAGTTCGCGTATCCGGCTGACGCCGATCAGGATGAGCCGATGTTCACGCTCAACGCGGATGGCACGACGCTTTCTTTTGAAAATAAGGGCGTCGTTTACGAAATTTACGAAACCGGCGATGAAAAAATCGGCGTTCGTGTCAACGTAAAAGGAAAGTTGTCCGAGATTCCGGGCGATTTTGCGTCGCGGAAAGGAAGTTTGAAAAGTCCGGCGAATGAAAAATTGTTTAATGTGATCCTAAAGAAATGAACGAACCACTCGAAACGATCGACGCGCGAAGCGGAGCGATTTTTAACGACGAAGAAAAGTTGTTCGAGCTTTCTTTGCGCCCGACGCGGCTTGCCGAATATATCGGGCAGCGCAAGGCAAAGGAAAATTTGCGAATTTTTATGAAAGCCGCGCTTTCCAGACGCGAAGCGCTCGATCACGTCTTGCTTTTTGGTCCGCCGGGCGTCGGCAAAACGACGCTGGCAGGCGTAATTTCAAACGAAATGGGCGCGGAAATAAAATCGACCGCCGGACCGATCATCGAAAAAGCGGGCGATCTCGCGGCGATTCTCACAAATTTAGAAGAAGGCGACGTGCTTTTTATCGACGAAATTCATCGGCTGAATCCGGCGATCGAGGAAATTCTTTATCCGGCGATGGAAGATTACAATCTCGATCTGATGATCGGGCAAGGCACGGCGGCGCGGTCGATAAAACTTGAACTTCCAAAATTTACGCTTATCGGCGCGACAACGCGTCCGGGTTTGGTAACGGCGCCGCTTCGCGGTCGTTTCGGCATCGTATTTAATCTCGATTTTTACAAGATCGAAGATCTGCAAACGATAGTTCTTCGCTCGGCAGATATTCTTAAAGTTGAAATTGACCAGACAGGCGCGCATGAAATCGCGAAACGCTCGCGCGGAACACCGCGCATTGCGAACCGATTATTGCGGCGCGTGCGTGATTATGCCGAGGTCGATTACGACGGACGAATCAACGAAGAAGTCGCAAGGGACGCGCTTAATAGAATGGAAGTCGACGTTTTCGGTTTGGACGAAGTCGACCGAAAACTGCTGCTCGCGATCATTGAAAAATTTGACGGCGGTCCGGTCGGTTTGGGAACAATTTCGGCTTCGATTCACGAGGAAAAAGATTCGATCGAAGAAATTATCGAGCCGTATTTGATCCAGATCGGCTTTCTAAATCGCACGCCGCGTGGACGACTCGCAACGCGGCTTGCTTACCAGCATTTCGGTCTTGAAGAATTATTAAAGCGCAATGACAATCAGACTTTGTTCGATTAGAATAATTTCAAGGGAAAAATTAACGGGGATGACAGGGTAAACAGGGATAAATTTGTTATTAGAAAAATTTCTTATCCTTTTCATCCTGTCATCCCTGTTAATTCCTTTTGTCAAATGACCGAGAAAACCGAAATTTACTCTAAAGAAATCGGCGCGATGGTGAAAACGGAAAAACCCGCCGTCAGCATAATTATTCCGAATTACAGCACGGCTGAATTTATCGCCGAAACGCTCGATTCGGTTTTCGCGCAGACTTTTACCGATTACGAGATCGTCGTCATCAACGATGCCGCGCCCGACACGGAAGAACTCAAAAAAGCCCTAGAAAATTACAAAGAAAAAATCATTTTTATAGATAAATTTGAAAACACCGGAACTTCGGCAACGAGAAATTTTACAGTTAAACACACGCGCGGCGATTTTCTTTGTTTTCTCGATGCCGACGACATTTGGCATCCGACATTTCTCGAAGAACTTTTCGCGTTTTTAACTAAAAACGATTTCGGAATGGTTTACGCCGACACGGAAATGTTCGGTGTCGGGTATCGTGCGGGCGAAAGTTTTTTAGATTACAATCCGCCGCAGGGCGAAGTTTCGCGGCGAATGTTGATCGAAGGAAAATGCATTATTTTACCGTCGGGAGGTCTTATAAAAAAGAGCGAATTTGAAAAATCCGGCGGTTTCGATCCCAAAGTCAAACGAACGGAAGATTTCGATCTTTGGATGCGAATGATCTTTCAGGGAACGCGCATCGGCTTTCTTCGCAAAATTCTTTTCAAATTTCGCATTCGTCCGGGCAGCGGTTCGGGCGATTCTTTGCAGAGAATCGAACGCTGTATGATCGTCTGGCAGATTTTGCAGAAAAAACTTCCCTTTACGGATGAAGAAAACCTGATCGTCAATCGCAATATTGAACTCGAACACGCCGCACTTCTTCGTGCAAAAGGCAGACTCTTTATTAACGAGCGCAATTGGAGCGAAGCCGTAAAGGTTTTTCGTGAAGCGAGAAAAAAAGCCGTCAAACTCGGTTTGCCTTTCAAACATCGTTTAAAGATGTCCGCCGTTATCTTCCTTTTAAATTTCTCTCCCGAAATTTTGCTGAAGGTCTTTAAAACTTTTCGTTCGGAAGAAATCGAATATATGCCTTCAGAGACCGCCAATTGAGGAATTTTTTCTATG
>JBGTFE010000122.1:0-9227 GCA_041747435.1 Pyrinomonadaceae bacterium
TCAAAAATCCGATCTTGCGGTCAATCCGTGCAAAGCAAAACCGGAGTTTCGTCAGTTCGATTTTTGGATCGGCGAATGGGACGCGAAAAACGTGCAGGGCATTACGGTCGGTTCGAGCAGCATTCAGCTGATCTTGAATCAATGCATCATTTTCGAGAATTGGTCAACGCCTGTTTCGTCCGGGAAAAGCTTCAACATTTTTAATACGAACGATAATAAGTGGCATCAGACGTGGGTCGATGACAAAGGAACTTTAACGCATTACATTGGTGAATTTAAGGACGGCAAAATGGTTCTCGTCGCCGAAACAACAAGCGCCGGTGCAAAAACATTGCTAAAAATGACGTTTTCTAAACTAACAAACGGCGACGTGCGCCAACTCGGCGAAAATTCAACTGACGACGGCAAAACCTGGACCACGACATTCGATTTTACTTACACGCGGAAAAAATAGGGAGGATGAAATGAAAACAGAATGGCAGAGAATTTCGGCTTTATTGGTGATTTTCGCTTTCGGTGTTTTTGCTCTCGTTATGCTGGTTTTCTCACCAAGATTTGAGAATTCGGTGATCGCGCAAACGGTTGCGTCTCCGACTCCGTCGCCATCACCGGAATTTGATCAAGCCGCAACGATCGCGAAGCTAAAAGAGCAGATCAAAGGAAGGGAAAACGAACCCGCCGAAAAGGTCTTTAAGAATATTCAGTCGATGAAAGGAACGCCTGCCGGACGGCTTCTCGCGATCATGGAATTCGGATATGCTCGCTCGCTCGGCGTCAATTGCACGCATTGCCACGTGGCGGAAAAATTCGAATCGGAAGATAAACCGACAAAGCAGATCGCCCGCGAGATGGCGGTAATGGTCAAAACGATCAACGGAGAACTCTTGAAAAATATAAACGGTTTGAAAAGCGAAAGCCCGACCATCAACTGCACAACTTGTCATCGCGGACAGGTCAAGCCGGCACTGAATTTGCCGCCGGCGAAGTAAACGTTATGAAAACTAACTCAACGATCTATCTTTATTTCACTTTCCTTATGGCACTTTTTTTTTGCGTTTCGATTTCAATCTCCGCGCAAACTAAGCAGTTTGATTTCACCGAACTCGAAAAAACGATCAGCGAAGAATTAGCGGCGACCAAAACGCCGGGCGCATCCTTTGCGATCATCTCCGGCGACAAAATTATTTTCGCCAAAGGTTTCGGCACGACCAGCGCGGAAAATGGAAATGCGGTAACGGCGGACACGCTTTTTCGGATGGGTTCGACGACAAAAATGTTCACCGCCGCTGCGCTCGTCAGTTTAGCCGAACAGGGAAAGCTCAAACTCGATGCGCCGATCGGCAATTATATAAAAAATCTGCCGCCAAAGATTTCCGCACTTACGGCGCATCAACTGCTCAGTCAATCTTCCGGCTTGCGCGATTTCGCGCCGCTTGCATCGGGCAATGACGACGCGGTTTTAGGACAAAATATTCGCCTGTGGAAAGACGACGTTTTTTTTACCGAACCGGATAAAATTTATTCATATTCGAGCGCAAATTACTGGCTTGCCGGATTTTTGACGGAAGAATTGTCGGGTAAATCTTACACGGACGCGCTTGCCGAAATCATTTTCAAGCCGCTCGGAATGACGCGCTCGACGATCAGCCCGTTGGCGGCGATGACCTATCCGCTCGCGCTCGGACACAATGTGCAGAACGGAACGGCATCGGTGATCCGCCCGATTGACAACAATGTCGGGAAATTTCCCGGCGGCTCGATGTTCTCTTCCGCGAATGAACTCTCGCGTTTTGCGATGGCGATTTTGAACGGCGGAAAAGTTGACGGCAAACAAATTCTCGCGCCGTTCGTCGTCGAGAATTTGATAAAACCACAGTTTTATCTTCCCGGCGAAGATAAAGCATTTTACGGCTACGGGCTTTTGGGTTTTGAAGATCGCGGCGTAAAAACCATTTCGCACGGCGGCGCGTCGCGCGGTTATGGTTCGACGATTTTTTTCGCGCCCGAACAAAAAATTGCCGTCGTCGTTTTAGCAAATACGAGCGGTCAAACTCTTCCGAAATCGCGCCAAAAAGCGGTGGAAATGCTTTTGCCGTTAAAGACGGAAACGAATACGCCGCCGAAAACTTTGGAAACGAGCGCGGATGAGATGAAAAATTTTATCGGAAAATACGAACACGTGCCGCAAGCGTGGGAAATTTTTACAAAGGATAACAAACTGTTTATCAAAGATGGCGGAAAGGATTTTGAATTGAAAAAAACCGGAAAAAATGAATTTTCATACGAAAAGGGCGGCGTGCTTTTCGTGCCGAACGCTTCGGGTAAGATCGAGCATATTTTTATGGGCTTGTATGCGGCAAGAAAAGTGAAATAAAAAATATGAAAAAGAAATGGATCCAGAAATGCGAAGTGGACGAGAAACTTCTGCCGATTCCGACGCAGATCATTTCGACAGAAGAATTTGCGCCGATTGACCAAACGATTGAACAAAAACAGGTCGAGCATCGCTTGGTCGAGATCGCTTCAGAAAGTTCAAAAAAACTCGGTATTTCACGACGGAAATTTCTGGCGACTTCGGGTGGAATGGCGGCGGCTTTTCTCGCCTTGAATTCGGTGTTCGGAAAATTCTTTGATGTTGATGAAAACGAACTTTTTGAGCCATTCGCTTCGGATGAAAAATTTCCGAAACCGCAGTTTATCTTCGACATTCACACGCATCATGTCGCCGCGCCGAAGATCATAAAAATTCCGCCGCTTCTGCAATACCGCGAAGTCGGCGGCATCTGGGGCAACAAGGATTTGGTCGGCAAAGAGCATAAATGGGAAGACCTTTATCTCGCCAATTATATCAAGGAAATGTTTTTTGACAGCGATACTTCGATGGCGGTCATCACGGGACTTCCTTCGCGCGACGACGCGCAAAATGTTCTCACGCCGGGCGAGATCGTCGAATCGCGCACCGAAATAAACGGTCTGGCAAAATCGAAACGAATCTTAGCGCACGGACTTTTTTCGCCCGATCTCGGCAAAGCGAATCTCGAAGAAATGCCCAAACAATTCGAGCAGTTAAAAGTCGAAGCGTGGAAAGGTTATCCCGGTCAGCCGCTCGCCGACGGCAGTGTCGGCTGGTGGATGGACGACGAACGGGTGGCGTATCCGTTTTACGAATATTCAAAAAAGATCGGCATTAAAAACATCTGCGTTCATAAAGGCTTGCCCTTGCCCGGTTGGGAAATTGAACATTCCAGCCCGAAGGATGTCGAAAAGGCGGCGAAGGATTTTCCCGATATGAATTTCCTCATTTATCACGCCGGATTTAAAGGCGTGCGCGACGCGCTTCCGGCGGTCGAAGACGATTTTAAAACGAAAACGAATATCCCTTGGATCACCGATCTGTGCGAGATGCAGAAACGGAATCCGAAAATGAAAAATGTCTATATGGATTTGGGAACGACGTTCGGAATGACCGCGATCACCCAGCCGAAGCTCTGCGCCTTTATGCTCGGTCAGATGATTCAGTCTTTTGGCGAAGACCGCGTTTTATGGGGAACGGATTCGATCTGGTGGGGCAGTCCGCAATGGCAGATCGAAGCGTTTCGCCGTTTGCAGATGCCGGATGATTTGATGAAGCGTTTTAAGTTCGCTCCTTTGACCGACCAAGTAAAAGCGAAAATTTTCGGACTTAATTCCGCCAAAGTTTACGGCATTGATCCGAAAGCGAAAATGAACGCGATTCCTTCGGATTATGTATCGAAATTAAAGAAAAAATATCAGGCGCAAGGAGCGATGCCGTCGAACACGCAATACGGCTGGATTTTAGAGACACAGACAAGATAATGATAAAAACAATTTCACAATTTGTAATTACGGTAAATTTGCAAACCTGGCTGATTTGTCTTTTGGCTGTCGCGGCTTTGTCCCAAACGCCGGTCGAAACTTCCAAAAAAGTTTCGGAGTCGCTTCAATCCGAATGCGGCAAAACAACCGTCAAACCGGGAAACTGGCACGAAATGATTTATCACGAAAAACTGAAAAAAGTCATTTTGATTAACGGCGGTCCCGAACAGGGAAAATCGCCGGACGACCCGCTTGAACTGTGGGAATGGAAGGATGCTTGTTGGTCTCTATTAAATCCCGATCCGAACGGACCGCGCTGGCGCAATTTTGCCGCAACCTCTTACGATTCAAAACGCGGTGTGCTGGTGCTTTACGGCGGTCTGCAAAATCCGTCGGTTCAATTTGAAGAAACCTGGGAATGGGAGGGCAAAAGTTGGAAACGGTTCGAGGCAAAAGGTCCCGGCGTGCGCGAAGTGCCGGGAATGACGTTCGATGCAAAACGTAATCAAACTCTGCTTTTCGGCGGCGCACAGGGCGACACGATCAAAGGCGATACATGGGCTTGGGACGGGAAAGTTTGGAAAGCGATCAGTGAAAGCGGTCCGGCTTCACGCTTTCCCGCCGGATTTGTTTATGACCCGACGCGGGAATTGACAGTGCTTTTCGGCGGACACCGTTTCAGTCAAAGCGGGATCGAAACATTGGGCGACACATGGAGTTGGGACGGCAAAATTTGGAAACAATATGCAACTCCGAATGCTCCCGCAAGACGCGACGGCGGGCGAGCCGTTTTTGACACGCGGCGAAAACAAATCGTGCTGTTCGGCGGCATCGAGATCGGTTCAACGGTCAATTATTTCGACGACACATGGATTTGGAAAGACAGCAGTTGGACGGAAATCAAAGCCGCCGCTCCGCCCGGTCGCGGGCATCACTCGATGGCTTATGATGCGGAGCGCGACCGCATAATCGTTTTCGGCGGAGCAAGAAAAATGGGCGAAATCTTGAACGACACATGGGAATGGGACGGACAGCAGTGGAAATGTCTTGACGGTTGTAAAAATTAAGTTAGGAGTAAAAATCAGTTGGAAGAAGCACAGCCTTCGAATATGCAATACGGCTGGATTCGCGGTTAAGGAAATAAATGTTAGCTGAAAAACTTAAAAATCAACTTGTAAAAATTCACACGGCTTGCGCCATTTTGCTCGTTTTAATTTCTCAGGCAAACGGTCAGCATCAGCACAAAGGCGAATATTCTCCGGCGTTTAATTTTGCCTCGCTTCCCGCGCCGCCTTTGATGAAAAACATCGGCACGAGCGAAATAAAGATCACGACCAAATCAGAACAGGCGCAGAAATATTTCAATCAGGGGTTGAATCTCATGCACGCCTTCTGGGATGTGGAAGCGTATCGCGCTTTTCGTGAAGCCGCGCGCATTGATGAAAATTGCGCGATGGCATATTGGGGAATTTATAACGCACTCGGGCAAAACTCGCAGGAAATGGCGGAAGAAAGATCAGCCGCACTGAAAAAAGCGGTTGAGCTGATGCCGACCGCATCGGATCACGAACAATTTTATATCCGCGCGATTTCCCTGCTCGCCGAACAAGGTAAAGGACGCGCCGCATGGATTTCGGAAATGGAGGCTTTGATTGACAAATACCCGCAGGATGTCGAGGCGAAACTGCTTTTAGCAAATTCGCTTTCGTCTCCGGCATCGAGCTATCTGCCCGACGGTCGCCCGCGTGAGGGAAAACTTTACGGTCAAGCGATCTTGAAAAATCTGCTCGTTACAAATCCCGAACATCTGGCGGTTCATCATTACTGGATTCACGCCGTCGAAAACGGTCCGCGACCGGAAGAGGCTTTGCCGAGTTGTGAAAAGATCGAAAAGATCGCGCCGAATTCGGGACATCTGCTACATATGCCCGGTCATATTTATTACCGTCTCGGAATGTATGAAAAGGCGCGGAAAGCGTTTCTAAAATCGCTCGAATTTGATCTCAAATATATGCAGGAGCAGAAAATCCACCCGATCAATAATTGGAATTACACGCATAATCTCGATTATTTGGTGGCGAATTCGGCGGAGGAAGGTCGTTACAAAGAAGCCGCAAACTACGCCAAAATGCTCGCCGAAGTGCCTTCGGACAATGAGCGTCTGAAAGCGACCGGACTCGGCTACCTGCTCTACGGCGGCTACACGGCTTTGACGCGCCTGCAAATGCGTTTCGGTTTGTGGGAAGAAGCGGTCAAAGATTTACAGGTTTCAAATCAGACTCCGCAGACTCTTTCTGAAAAATATCAAGCAGGAATTTTGAGCTATCTCAAAGGAATGAGCGCGGTCGAAAAATCGAACGCGGATGAAGCGAATAAGCACGCGCTGGAACTCGAAAAAGTGATTCAGGATTTATCGGCGCAGAAAGTCGCGCAAGCGTCGGATTGGTATTTCGGTTATGCGTCGAGAGTTTTGGCGGTTCATATTTTAGATTTGCGCGGCTCGATTTTGAGCGTCGAAGGCAAACACGAGGAATCCGCCAAACTATTAAACGAGGCAATCGAAAAAGAGAAAAATCTCGGCTATTGGGAGCCGCCGCATTACACGCGACCTGTTTTGGAAAGTTTGGGCGCGGCACTCATCAGAGCCGGAAAATTCAAGGAAGCCGAAGGCGCGTTTGAACGGATTTTGAAACTTCGCCCGAACAGCGGTTTCGCATTTTTGGGCATCGCCCGCGCTAATGCCGGAGCGAACGAAAAAGCAAAAGCGGCAAAATTTCAAAAGGAATTTTTAAAGGCTTGGCAAAACGCGGACAAAAATTTACCGCAGTTCGAGGAAGCCGAAAAATGGATTCGATAATTAATTTGTGAGAGGTCTTCAATGAAAAATATTTTACTTGTTTCAATTTTCGTTTTATTCGGCTTTATTTCGATACAGTCTCAAACGGTCGCGTTTATAAATGTCAACGTCATTCCGATGGACAAAGAGCGCGTTTTGAAAGATCAAACCGTTTTGATAAAAAACGGCGTCATCGCGGAAATCGGAAAGAAAGTGAAAATTCCGAAAGACGCACAGATCATAAACGCTTGGGGAAAATACCTGATTCCGGGTTTGATGGATATGCACACGCATCTGCTTTCGGACGGTGACGATTATCCCGATTCGATTGCCGAAGACGAATTAAAAGTGATGATCGCCAACGGCGTGACGACGATTCGCTTGATGATCGGAACGCCCGAACAGCTTATTCTGCGTGCGAAATCGGAAAAAGGAGAAATCATCGCGCCGACGATTTATTCGGCAAGCCCGCATCTGACGGGCAGAGAGCAAGGCAATAATTTCGTCGTCAAAACCGAAGAAGAAGCGCGCGAAGCCGTCAGAAAATCGAAGCAAGCCGGTTACGATTTTATAAAAATCACGACGTTTATTGACGCGAATGTTTATGAAGCGGCGGTAACGGAAGCGGCGAAACAAAATATAAAAGTCGTCGGTCACGCCGATTCGCGTTTCGTCGGTGTCGAGCGAGCGTTAAAAGCAAAACAGCAGATCGAACATCTCGACGGTTATCTCGAAATGCTTTTGAAAACGGATGCGCCAATGAAAGGCTCGGTTTCCGACCTATATATTTACGACCCGAAAAATTGGGAAAGTTTCGACTACATTGATGAAAGCAAAATTCCCGAACTCGCCAAACGCACGGTCGCGGCAAATCCGTTCGTCAATCCGACACAGCATTTTATGAAAAATACTTTCGGAGTGGCGCGTTCGGAAGAATCAATCCGCGCTCAACCGGATTTCAAATTTTACCCGAAATCGGTTCAGGAACAATGGCTGAATTTTTACAAAAAAAATCGTTTTCTCAATCAGATTTCTCTGGAAAAACGCGCCCGATGGGTCGAGATTCGCAACAAACTTATCAAAGCGATCTATGACGCGGGCGGCAAGATTATGGCTGGTTCTGATTCGCCGGAATTTCTGTTTCTCTACGGTTTTTCACAGCACCGCGAACTCGAAGCCCTGACGGATGCCGGACTTTCAAACTACGCTGCACTCGAAGCCGGAACAAAAAACCCGTCAATGTTTTTTGGCACATTAGAAAAAGTCGGAACGATTGAAAAAGGTAAAAAAGCCGATTTGATTTTATTAAATGCGAATCCTTTGGAAAATATTTCCGCGACGGAAAACCGTGCGGGCGTGATGCTCAAAGGAAAATATTACGCCCAAACAGAATTAGATAAATGGCTTGACGAAATCGCGCCGCGCATTGCCGGTTCGCACATCGAGAAAAAGCAGTAAATGTGATGAGAAAAATATTCGTTATTTCAGCATTAATGGCAATCTGCCTTTTTACGATTTACGAGACGAAAGCGCAAGATAATGAGGCTTTGCGAGTTTTAAACGCCGCGCTCGCCGCGCTCGGCGGCGAGGCAAAGATCAAGTCGTTTAAATCAGTTTATTTTTCCGCCAAAGGCTTCGAAGATAATTCGGCAAACGGTCAGCCTTCGCTTCCCGGAAAATCTGCGCCGACCGCGCACGAAGAAAAGTTGGCGATTTTTCTCGACGGCGAACGGCTCGCATACGAATACAAAACCGACCGCGGCGACGGCACGACGCGCTGGCGCAGATTCTTTTTTAACGACGGGCGGCGTTTTGTTGCCGACTTCGGAACAAAAGCCGTCTATTCTTCCGCCGTCCAATTTCCGTCGGCTGACCGCAATCAGGACGCGCGAAGATTTCCGCATATTTTTCTACTCGAAGTTTTGGAAAACGCTTCGACGCTTGCGTTTTTGGGAACGCGGCAATTTGAGAACAAACAGCACGAAGTAATTTCCGTTGTCTTGCCGAATTCAAAAATTCCAGTTTCGCTTTATTTCGAAAAGCAGACAAATCTTTTGACCAAATACGAATACTCAGCCGATTTTCCCGCATTAGGTTTATCAGTTATCGAATACGTTTTTTCAAATTATAAAAGTCATCCGCAACTCGTCCGGTTTCCCGCCGAACACGCGATAAAAATCAACGGCAAAACTTTTAGAAATGTAAAATTTGAAAATGTTTCGGTTGACTCATCGGAAGCCGACGCGATGCTCGAACTTTCGCCCGAACTCGAAGGTTTTATCACGCCAGCGGGAACGGTCAAAGAGATTGCGAAAGGCGTTTATTTTGTTTATAACGTCGGCGGTTTTCAGCCGATGTTTGTCGAATTCAAGGATTTTATTCTCGCAATCGAAGCTCCGGCGGCACATCCGAGCCTGGAAGAAACGCCGGTTGAAACGATCGGAAATATCAACGCCGTTTCGGAAGAATTTATCGCCAAGATCAAGCAGACGATTCCGAACAAACCGATAAAATACGTTGTCGCAACGCATTGTCACAGCGACCATATGGGCGG
>JBGTFE010000123.1:0-2832 GCA_041747435.1 Pyrinomonadaceae bacterium
CCTTGGAATCCCGCGCCTTGGTATTGGCTGTTTGAAAAAGTCGGCGGTGGAAAATTGCCGATCATCAATTATTCCGGCGGCACGGAAATTTCGGGCGGGATTTTGATGGGAAATCCGCTTCTGCCGCAAAAAGCCGGTTCGTTTTCCGCGCCGTGTTTGGGGATTGACGCGGATATTTTGGGCGAAAACGGTGAATCAGTTCCAGCGGGCGAAGTCGGGGAATTGGCGATCAGAAAACCTTGGATCGGAATGGCTCGCGGTTTTTGGGAGGAAAACGAAAGGTATCTCGAAACTTACTGGTCGCGTTTTGAAAAAATCTGGGTGCACGGCGATTTTGCGATGAAGGATGCGGATAGCCATTGGTATATTTTAGGTCGTTCTGACGACACGCTCAACGTCGCCGGAAAACGAGTCGGTCCCGCCGAAATCGAAAGTCTGCTCGTCGCGGATGAAAGAGTCGCCGAAGCCGCCGTCATCGGCGTTCCGCATCCCATAAAAGGCACGGCAATGGTCGCCTTTTGCGTTTTGACGGAAAACACGGAAACCGAAAATCTCGAAGCCGAATTAAAAAGCGTAGTCGCCAAAGATATGGGCAAACCGCTCACGCCTTCGCGGATTCATTTTGTTTCCGCCCTGCCGAAAACGCGCAACGCCAAAGTTATGCGCCGCGTGATTCGTTCGGCATATTTGGGCGAAGACGCGGGCGATCTGTCCGCGCTCGAAAATCCGCAGACAGTTGAAGAAATAAAAAATGTTTCTGAGATCAAGAATTTTTGATCGGCGCGATGCGGTCGAATGTCAGGCGGTAATCCTGACCGTTGATGATGATGGTTTTGGACATTTCGCGGATTCTCGAACGCAGACGCACGCCGATTCGGTCTTCGAGCAGTTCTTCGCGTTCGACGCGGCGTTCGTCGAGGTAATTTGTGGTGAAGATCGTCAGTTTTTTATCGTTGTAGCGCGTGTTGATGATGTGCGCCAAAGTGTCGCGCATCCAATCGGTCGGTTTTGTCGCGCCGATTTCATCTAAAACTAAAACTTCTGTTTCCAGAATCGGCGACAGAACAGCGAACTCCGAAGATTTCGTGTTCGGATTATACGAACTCTGAATTTCCTTTATCAATGCGCCGAGTTCGTAAAAAAGACACGGAAAACCGCGCTCGGTCAAACCCTTGATAACCGAAACCGCGAGATGCGTTTTGCCGACTCCGACCGAACCCATAAAGATCGCGCCGCGTTCGACCGCCGGATAATTCATCGCCAGATGCGAAGCATAGCGAGAAGCGCGGTCTTGCGACGGGTTGAAAACCTTAAAATTATTAAAATGACACTCGGAATAACGGCGCGGAATTCGCGCTTTGTCCAAAAGACTCGAATGCGTTTTCTGCTTACGGCAGACGCACGGACGCGCACCTTTTCCCGGCACGACTTCCATTCCCGCACCGAAACAAAGCGGGCAAACGTCCAATTCTTCGGGCGAGTAATACTCGTCAAAAGTGTGTTCTTCCGACGGATCGGGGACAATTTGAAACGGATGAATTTTCGGCTTGTTTTCCGGCATTTCTTCTAAAAATCTAAAACTTTACTGCTTTGTTTTTTTGATTCGGGCTGATCTTTTTTTGTGAAAGACTTTTTGGATTATAGCATCGAATTTTTTGTTTTCAAGTCTTCTTTTCAAGTAAATTTATTCACAAGAATCGAAGTTTCTGCATTCAATAGACTTAGCAATTTTTTATATTTTTGCTTTGTTTATTTTTCGCTCAAACCGCGCACGAATTTTGTTAATTCGGCAAAACTTCCGGCGTATAATTCGGCGGGAAAACGCTTTTGCATACATTCATCATCGAAAAAACCGCCGCCGAGAATCACCGGAATTTCATTTATCTGATTGCGAAAGTCGGCATAATCGCGGGAAAGTCGTTCCATATCGTTCATCACCGTCGCCGAAATGCAGATCGCTTCGGGCGCGTGTTTGCGGATTTCTTCGACCAGACAAAAAAGCGGTGTATTTGCACCGAAATTTAATACTTCCCAGCCTTCATTTTCAAAAATCATCTGCGCCAGATGCGTCGGCAATTCGTGAAATTCGCCTTCAAAAGCACAGCACATAACCAAACTTCCGCATTGTTCGGGAACAGGCAACACGCTGCGGAATTTATAAAGTGCATTCTGCGCCGTGCGCGTGGCGAGATGTTCCTGCGCGATGGACAATTCGCCTTCAAACCAGAGTTTGCCGATCTTTCTAATTGGCGGACAAACCACTTTATCGAAAATGTTGTCGAGCGATGTTTTTTGCAAATGTGTGTTTATCAAAACATCCGCCGCAATCTCTTCGCAACCTGTGAGAAGCGCATCGAAAAGTGTAAAATCAGATTTTGCTTTGAGTTCACTGCAACGATTTGAAGCGGCAAAAACCGATTCTTCGCCGTGTGCGAGTTTTTGACCCAACCCTTGTTCACGTTGAAAACGCGCAATCTCTTCGGGGCGAAAACGACGATGACCGCCGTTCGTGCGTTCGGAATTTAGCAAACCCGCGTCTTCCCAACGCTTGACCGTCGCATCGCTGACGTGGCACAAATGCGCCACTTCTTTTGTTGTAAAGGTTTTCAATTTCGCCATCAGTAAGTTTCTCAATATAGTGTTACATAATCGAGGCAGTCATCTCAAATGATTTCAAGTTCGGAAAATTTGAAATCGCAATGTTTTTCAAAGATAATCTTTTAATTCTTTGGAGTTTCCGGCGGAAAAAGTTACAATTCGATAACAAACTTGGGGAAAATAAATGAGCAAAAAAATTGTCATCGGCGCAGACCACGCGGGATTTGAAGAAAA
>JBGTFE010000124.1:0-31314 GCA_041747435.1 Pyrinomonadaceae bacterium
TCGGTTGCGGTCGGGCTTTGCGATTACGAGAGCTTAAGAGCGCATCACGAACCGCAGACAATTATTGATTCGCATTCGTATATGGATCCGCCCGCTTCGGAACTTAACCACAAAGTTATTCGATTGGGTAAATTGGTTGACGAAAACTGCAACGTTTTTCATATCGAAACCGCGATCAACAACCGTATGTTTCCCGAAGGCTACGACATTCTGACGCGCAACGAAGACGAATTCAGTTTTATGGACAGGATGAAATGGGAAGCGATGAAGCGCACGTTTTCAAAAATGCCGCGTTCCGCCCGTCGAAAAATGCTTCACGCCATTCCAGCGCAATACGAGCTGATCGCCTGTCACGCTGGCGCGACCGAGCCGGTTCACGCGAAAATTCTGGAAAAGAACTACCAGCAGTATCTGATTCCCGTCAAAGGTCAGTGCGACATTATGATTACGGGCATCCCGGATATTTCGCCGTATAACGTTTATTCGTCTTTAAATCCGCTGCTCGTGCAGGTCATGGCGCTCGGTTATCACTTCAATATGTTTCGCGGGAAACCGCTTCTTCGAAAAGGCGGCGTGATGATTATCACGCATCCGTGTTTTGACGAATTTGATCATAATTTTCATCCGTCATATATCGAATTTTTCCATCGCCTCTTGCCCGAATCGCGTGATGCGTTTTATCTGCGCGAAAAATACGAGCGCGAATTTGCGACCAATCCGGCGTATGTAGAAATGTATCGGCGCGGCAACGCCTATCACGGCGCGCACCCGTTTTTTATGTGGTATTGGGGCGAAAACGGTCGCCAGCACGTCGGCAAAGTGATCGCCGCCGGCGCCGAAAATGCGCACGTCCCGGAAATTCTCGGCTGGGATCGCGCCGACAATCTGACCGAAGCAATCGCCATGGCGCGCAGCTACATGGGCAGAAACGCCGAGATCACGATGCTGCATCAGCCGATAATCGGACTTTGTAATGTGACGGATTGAATTTTTGAGGTGCCAAATTGGCACCTCATACGAACAGGTCGCAAATTGTGATCGCATCAAAATTTCATGGCTACGAAAGGAAAGCAAGAAACCAGTTTGACTGTGATTGAAAGAATCGAGGAAAAGATTTATCTCATTCGCGGTCAAAAAGTAATGCTTGATGTTGATTTGGCTGAGGTCTATCAGGTAGAAACTAGAGTCTTAAAACAAGCTGTTCGACGTAATTTACACCGCTTTCCTTCCGATTTTATGTTTGAGCTTTCGCTCGAGGAAACACGTCACATGGAATCTTTAAGATCACAGATTGTGACCTTAAAGAATGAAAAATCCAACCGTGGAAAACACAGCAAATATCAATCGTTCGTTTTTACTGAACACGGAGCAGTGATGCTTGCGACCATTTTGAATAGCCCAACCGCAATTGAGGCGAGCATAAAAGTCGTAAGGGCTTTTGTTCAAATACGTTCGGTTTTAGAGCTGCATGAGGATTTGGCTGACCGAATCAAAGAGCTTGAAAAAGTCACGGATAAGCACGATCAAAAGTTTGGCGTGGTTTCCCGATTGCTAAGCGAAATTCTGCGCGATCCGAAATTTTCGAGGCGGAAAATTGGATTTGTCGAAGCGAAAAAAGGTAAAGGAAAAAAGAAATAAAACTAAAGCTACACCGAGCGATATTCGACTTTGTAATGTAAGAAGGATAATGATTTCGATATTCGAAAAAAAAGACGAAAACAAGGAGCGTCGCCTGCCGCCGCCCGACCTTTTCGCATCCTGTCCTTACGACGGTGTCATATTGCCTTACTATGCCGCCCATTTTGAATCTGTTTACATACTTTTGCATCCATTTATTTTTCCGGTTTCAATTGACAAGGAGTTATTTTATCCGGACACATATCCGTCGAAGAAAGAAATTGTTTCCCAGTGCGAAGCTGTTTCTTGGAACAAAGTCATCGAATTGACGAATCTTAGAAATTTTTCGGAAATCGACATCGGGTTAAGAACATCAATGCATGCACTAAATAAGGAATTTTCAAACGAAGCGTTCGCCGATGAGATAGATAAACTGGATAAGACACACAATATAATTCGTCCGAGCGAAGGTGAGATTCCGGAATTGATACAAAACCCGCGGTTTGAAGCGATTCAAAATACGGGGGAAAGATGGTTTTGGGTCGGTGACGAATTTTGTACTGAAAGAAAGCTTGTCTGGATTGATGACCTAAAGGCGGATTTTATATTTCCTGCCCACTGCTGTCTTTTTACGCCGGATAAAACCATATTAGTGACCACACATTGGGACAGTCACTTTTCGTTTTTGTGTTCATCTAAAAAGACAATTGACAAAATCTTACACTACAAGCAATTTGAAGGGTTTTTCTGTGATGAAGACACAGAGGTTTATTGGAGTCTTCTAAATACGAATGCTAAAACATTCTCCAATAATTTATTTCACGAGAGCGTCACCGGTGAAAAATAGTTTATGAAATTATCGCCAACACAAATTTTTAAAGGCAAGAAGATCTTCTTTATCGGCGGCACCGGCTTTGTCGGTAAGGTTACGCTTTCGATGCTTTTGCATAATTTTCCGGATATCGGAAAAGTTTACACGACGGTGCGCGCGCGCGATGCGAAAGAATCGGACATTCGTTTTTGGACGAGTATTGTTACGTCGCCGACATTTGATCCTTTGCGCGAAAAATATGGCGACGATTTTGAAAAATTTATTCGCGCGAAAGTAGTGCCGGTGAACGGCGATGTCGGAAACGAATTCCTCGGACTCGATGAAGAAGAAGCCCGCAAGATAATGCGCAAATGCGACGTTATCATCAACGGCGCGGGAAACGTGACGTTCAACCCGCCGCTCGAATCGGCTTTGAGGACAAACGTCGTCGGCTCGAACAATATTTTGAAAATGGCGCGGATGATGAAACGCCCGGCGCTGGTGCATGTTTCGACCTGTTTTGTCGCTGGAAATCGAAGCGGCGCGATCTGGGAAAACGAACCGGTTGTCGGTTATTTTCCGCGAAAAAATGAACTTGTCGGCACGACGTTTGACGTTAACAAGGAAATTGAAGATTGTGCCCGTTTGAGCGAACAGGCGCGACAGGAAGCCGACGATGCAATGCAGATCGCAAAATTCAGAGAGCAGGCGCGCGACCGTTTTATTGAGGAAGGACGCGATCCGGACGACGAAGCCGAGCTGAAATCGGCGATCTTTCGCGAGCGAAAAATGTGGATCCGCGAGCGCACGACCGAGCTTGGCGCCGAGCGCGCCGAGTATTGGGGCTGGACGAATATTTACACGTACTCGAAATCGCTCGCCGAGCAGATCATCGCGCAGCAGGACGACGTCGTAAAAATTCTCGTGCGTCCGTCGATCGTCGAAAGCTCAAACTCCTATCCGTTTCCCGGCTGGAACGAAGGCTTTACCACGACCGCGCCTTTGATCCTGATCGCGCTGCGCGGACAGCCAATAATTCCCGTTAACGAAAAGCTCGTACTCGATATAATTCCGGTCGATATGGTCGCGGGCGCGATCCTCGGCGCGGCGATGAACGCGCTCGTTGACGACAATCCGCCGCTCGTTTTTCAAGCCGCTTCGGGCGATTCGAATCCGAACGATATGAAGCGCATCGTCGGGCTTGTCGGTTTGTATAAGCGCGAGCATTTTAAGGAAAAAGAAACCGGAAACAAGCTTGTAAACCGCGTCGCCGGAATGGTCGAAGCGATGCCGGTAAAACATCGCACATATGAATTAACCAGCGCGCCGATGCTCAACAAATTAGCGAAACGCGCAAATAATTTTCTCGAAAAAGCGAAACCCGAATGGGGCGGCGGGCGGATCGGAAATATCGTTTCCGACCTGCAAAAATCGGTCGAAGGCTTTGAGCGCGTGACGCGGGAAACGATCGACGCGTTCGCGATGTTCAAGCCGTTTATGATCGACAACGAATATCTCTACCGTGCCGACAACGTACGCGCTTTGATGGCTTTGATCAAAAAAAGCGAGGCTGATCTGCTGCCTTGGTACCCGGAAAAGCTCGACTGGTATAACTATTGGCTCGAAGTTCATTTTCCGGGAATGCGAAAATGGGTGCTTCCCACGCTCGAAGAAGAGCTCAAAATTCAGGAACGCCGTGCTTATACATACAAAGATCTGCTCGATCTTTTCGACACTTCGACAAAACGGTTTTCGACGCGCGTGGCGATGCGCATCGAGCGGAACGGCAAAAAAGAGCAATATACGTTTGAAGATGCGCGCGAACTAACGCTCCGCGCCGCCGGATTTTTTGCGGCGAATGGAATCGGCAAAAGTACGACAAACTTAAGTTTGTCGGACAGGTCTGACAAGGGCGATCGGGTTATTTTATTTTCGCACAATATGCCGGAATGGGGATTGTCGTATTTCGGAATTTTGAAAACCGGCGCGACCGCGATCCCGATCGATCCGGCAAGTTCAATTGAAGAAATAATTAACTTTGCGCGTGCGGGCGAAGCTTCGGCGATCGTTATTTCACCAAAATTGGCTGACGAAAATCCCGATCTGGCTGCGAAATTAAAAGAAGCTAAACTTAAAATTTCCATCTGGAGCTTTGAAGAAGTTTTCGAGATGCAGAACGAAACGGAGGAAGCGAAACGGCTCGCGCTTTTGCCGGAAAAGATCCTTTCAAATTCGGTCGCGTCTTTGATATTTACATCCGGCACGACCGGCACGCCGAAAGCCGTGATGCTCTCGCACAAAAATTTTGTCAATATGATCTCGATGCTCTCATCCGTTTTGGATATGGACATTACCGACGGCGTTTTGTCCGTTCTTCCGATGCACCATACATTTGAATTTTCCGCAGGATTTCTTACACCGTTTTCGAATGGAACACAGATCACATATCTCGACGAGCTTTCTGCCGAAGAGCTTTCGCACGCGATCGAAAACGGACATGTAACCGGAATGGTCGGCGTTCCGGCGCTTTGGGAAATGCTGCATCGCCGTATAAAAACAAGGCTTCGCGAGCGCGGCGATTGGATCGCGGATCTGGCGGACAACGTCATCGAATTTAACGCCTGGATGCGCGACAACACGCCGTTTAATCTCGGTCCGATCATCTTTTTGCCGATCCATCAGGGAATGGGCGGACGAATGCGTTATCTCATTTCCGGCGGCTCTGCGCTTTCGGAAAAAGTGCAGAAAGATCTGCACGGACTCGGATTTACCGTGCTCGAAGGCTACGGTTTGACGGAAAGCTCGCCGGTTCTCACCGTTGCGCGTCCGGGAAATAAATTGCTGCGCGGAAGCGTCGGCAAACCGCTTCCGGGCGTTGAAGTAAAGATCGATTCGCCGGACGAAAACGGCGTCGGCGAAGTTCTGGCGCGCGGGCAAAATATCATGCTCGGCTATTACAACAACGACGACGCGACCGAAGCCGTGCTTCATGACAGATGGCTGAAAACCGGCGATCTCGGCAAGCTCGACGATGACGGAAATCTATACATCGTCGGGCGCTCGAAAGATGTAATTATCGATTCAAACGGCAAAAATATTTATCCGGACGAGATCGAAGATCTTTACGGAAAATCGTCTTTTATCAAGGAATTATCGGTCGTCGGTTTGCAGGATGACGACGGCGGCGAAAAAATTTCAGCGCTCGTTGTGCCCGATTACGAATACGACATTTCGCTGAGCCGCGCTGAAACAAACAAAAAGGTCGAGGAACATTTTCGCGAAATTTCCGCCTCGCTTCCATTTTTCAAACGCGTTAGAGTTTTGCACCTCACGCCGTTCGAGCTGCCGCGCACCGCGACCAGAAAAGTGAAGCGCCCGGAAGTCATCGCTATGCTGCAAAATCTCGAAGACAAGGCGAAAACGAAGACGAAAGTTGTCGCCGAAACAAAGGGTGACGACACCGCTTTGTGGATGCGAAAAGTGGTCGCATCGGTTGCGAACCGACCGCTCGCGGACGTTGTGATGGAAGACAAACTCGCCGATCTCGGCTTTGATTCCTTGATGTTTGTCGAGCTTCAAGCGGCGGTCGAAGACGCCGGCGGGCGCATAATTTCGCCCGATACTTTGAACGAAGTTCAGACGGTGCGCGAGCTTTTGACTGCGGTTCAGCGCGTCGATAAATCCAAAAAACTTGCCGACGAGCCGAAAGCGGAAACGAAAAGGGAAGAAGACGAGATCTACATTCCGTCGATTGTGCGGCGCGTCGGAAATTCGCTTGTAGATTTTGCGCAGTCGCAGCTTTACGATACCGTTTTGAACACGAAAATTGAAGGTTCGGATAATGTTCCGCCGCATACGAATTTTATCGTCGCGCCAAATCACGCTTCGCATCTCGACACCGGTTTGGTCAAAAGAGCTTTGGGCGAAGCCGCCGAGCAAACGGTCGCGGTCGCCGCGGCGGATTATTGGTTTGACACAAAATACAAACGCGCCTATATGAACAATTTTACGACGCTTGTTCCGATCGAGCGCTCCGGCAGCTTACGACAAAGCTTGCGGCACGTCTCGCAAATTTTGAACGAAGGTTATAACGCGCTGATCTTTCCCGAAGGCGGGCGGCAACTTTCGGGGCAAATCGCCGAATTCAAACCGATCATTGGCTATCTCGCGGTGAATCAAAAGATCGGGATCTTGCCGATCTATCTCTGGGGAACTTACGAAGCGTTTCCAAAAGGCACCATCATTCCGCCAACCAAAAGCGTTGGCGCGAAGATCGGCGCAAAGGTCGGACGATTTCTTGAATATGACGAACTCGCAGAAATGACGAAAGGCGTTCCTAACACGGAAGCATATCGGCTCGTCGCAGCACGAGTGCAGCACGAGATCGAAAACATGCGCGACGGCAAACGAGACAAATTCGATGTCGCCTCAGTTCGAAAAATTTGGCGCGCCGAAAGACGCAAATCGCGTAAACAAGAACCGATAATCGATGAGTGATATTATTCGTGCCGAAAAAAGTTTTGTGATTATTTGATAATGACAATTGATTCCCGTCATCGAAGATGACAAACAAGATAGCCCAGTGAGAATCGCTGGGGTTAGTTGATAATTGAACGACGGCTCGCTGAAGGCGAGCAACAATAACGGCAAGTTGTTCGACACTTTCAGCGTCGGAATTTTCGTTTTAAGCATCCTAGCGATTCTCGCTAGGCTATATTGTTGGTCGCCGTTGGCGACAAAAAATTTATGATCGCGACGAGTTCTTTTAGATCAACATTCATTATTACTTTTCTCTTGCTTTTAGCGTTAGTTTCTTCTTCATCAGCTCAAACCAACGTTGATAAAAAACAAATGGCGGCGCAGGTGAAAAGCGAATTTCTGCACGCGTGGAACGGCTGTTTTCAAACCGAAGCGCATCCGATAAGAAAAACCTGGAAATAAAAAATGACGGCTTTTGTAGTAACATACAAATATGAAAAATTTAACGCGCATAACCCTTGATCCGAACATTATGGGCGGCAAACCCTGCATTCGCGGAATGCGCGTAACGGTCGGAATGATCGTCGGGTTGATCGCTTCCGGGCATTCGTTCGAAAAAATTCTCGAAGCATATCCGTATCTCGAAGAGGAAGATTTGCGCGAAGCTCTGCGCTATGCGGCGTGGCGCGTCGAGGAGATCGAAGTTCCGTTGGGCGCTTGATGAAAATTTTGATCGATATGAATTTATCGCCTGCGTGGGTTTCGGTTTTAGAAGCGGAAAATATTGAAGCTGTGCATTGGTCGAGCATAGGAAAATCAGACGCGCCAGATGAACAAATAATGCAGTTTGCGCGCGAAAATGCCTACGCTGTTTTTACGCACGATTTGGATTTCGGATCGCTTCTGGCATTGACTCAAGCCACGAGTCCCAGCGTCTTGCAGGTTCGCACACAGGACGTTTTGCCGCAAAGCATCGGCAAGGTTGTCATTCCACTTCTAAAAAAATATAGAACCCAAATTGAAGAGGGCGCATTGCTTGTGTTTGACGAAACAAGAGCACGAGTTCGTGTTTTACCGCTCGAAAAACGCGAAAAATAAAATGGCAGCGAAAAAAACAAAAGCTCTGGCGAAAACAGAAAAGAAGATCCTGATCACCGGCGGAACCGGATTCTTGGGAACGCATATCGTTCGTCAATTTTTGGAAAAAGGCGAGAAAAATCTGCGCGTGATGGCGTCGCGCGTTCCGGTTTGGATGAAGGATTCCGGAGTGGAAGCGGCGGAAGGTTCGGTTACGGATCGCGAAGACGTAGCAAAAGCGGTCAAAAATGTTTCCGCCGTTTTTCATCTTGCGGGAAAAGTTTCGCGGGATAACGAAGATGCGGCGGCGATGAATCGAATTCACGTCGAAGGCACGCGTATTTTGTGTGAAGCTGCGAAGGAAGCCGGCGTGAAAACGTTTGTTTTGGCTTCATCGAGCGGCACGATCGCGGTTTCGGAAGAAGCAGAAATTCTCGACGAAACTTATCCGACGCCGATCGAGATCATTTCGCGCTGGGCTTATTACGCTTCGAAGTTTTATCAGGAAAGAACGGCGCTCGAGAATTTTGACGAAAAGGGCGCGAAGCTTGTCATTTTGAATCCGACTTTGCTTTTGGGAACGGACGACGAAAGATTAAGCTCGACAAAACCGGTTCTCGATTTTCTCGCGCGGAAAATTCCGTACACGCCGAGCGGCGGACTTTCGTTTGTCGATGCGCGCGACGCCGCGGCGGCTTTTATCAATGCGCTCGAAAAAGGAAGACATCAGGAAAAATATCTGCTCGGCGCGGCAAATATGACTTTTGCGCAGTTTTTCGGGCGATTGGAACGTCTTTCCGGCGTTTCCGCACCGATGTTAAAAATGCCGAAAAAATTAGCGATGGCGGGGTCGAGTTTTATCGACTCCGTTTTCAAAAATTGGAACAAAGTTTCGCCCGTTCAGCCGAAAGAGGTGGAGCAAGCCGAACATTTTTGGTATTTTTCGTCGGCAAAAGCCGAAGAAGAGCTCGATTTTGCGCCGCGCGATCCGCAAGAAACTCTGCAAGACACAATCTCTTACCTGCGCGAAAATTTTCTTGGCGAAGGGATTTTTAAGCAGCTTTGAAAAGTTAGTTTTTCGGAAAAGCGGCAAATTTTACAAAATTTTATCCGGCGTGATCGGTAAATTTCTCATACGTTTTCCGGTCGCGTGAAAAATGGCATTGGCGATCGCCGCCGGAACTCCGACCATCCCAAGTTCGCCCAAACCTTTTACGCCCAAAGGATTTATGATCGTGTCGATTTCTTCGACAAAGCCGGTGTCAACCTCTAAAACATCGGCATTAGCGGGAACGTAATAGCCCGCAAAATTCGGATTCATAATGCGCCCGTAGCGATGGTCAACCAAGGTTTCTTCGGTCAAAGCCATTCCGATTCCCCAAACCACGCCGCCGAGTTCTTGCGATTTTGCGCCTTTCGGATTGATGATCTTGCCCGCCGCCGTTATTTCGACAACTCGCGTAACTTTAATAATTCCAAGTTCTTCGTCAACTTTGACTTCGACAAACTGCGCACCGTGCGAAGCGATCGTGTATTTGCTTCGCTCACCCGTGTTTGGCGTGGAGTTATGGGTTTCAGCTAGTTGGTCGAGATTGTTTTTCTGCAAAATTTCGACAAATGAAATGCTCTTGCCGTCTTTGGAGACGAATTTCCCGCCTTCGACTTTAACCTCTTCAAATTTGTGATCGTCGAATTTTGCCATCTCAAACAGTTTTTTGAGAAGGACTTGTGAGCCTTCCTGGACGGCAGTTCCGACACTTGCGGTAGTAAAAGAGCCGCCTTGAATTGGCGCCGACGGCAGAGTGCTGTCGCCCAAAACAGCCTTGATCTTTCCAATCGGGAGACCGAGATTTTTCGCGGCAATGATTGAAAGCGTCGTGTAAGTTCCCGGTCCGATGTCCGTCACGCTGCTCTCGATCATCGCTGTTCCGTCTGATTTTAAAGTGATTCGCGCCGAGGCGGGAAGCCACGCCGAACCCCAAGTTCCGGTCGCCATTCCATATCCGACCAGCCAATCTCCTTCGCGCGTCGCACGAACTTCGGGTTTGCGTTTTTCCCAACCAAAACGCTTGGCGGCTTCCGCATAACATTTACGCAACTCTTTACTGGTAAAAGGTTTGCCGTCTTCGGGACTAACTTCTGCGTAATTGATAAGACGCAGTTCGAGCGGATCGATCTTTAATTCGTAAGCCAATTCGTCCATCGCGCATTCGAGCGCGAACATTCCCGAAACCACGCCAGGCGCACGCATCGCAAGCGGCGTTTGCATGTCGGTGCGAACAAACTTGGTTTCAGTTTTGACGTTTGGACATGCATACATCGTCCGCGAAACTCCAACCATATTTTCGGCAGAATCTTCGTTGGTTGAAGAATTATTGACCGATTCGTGAATAATTGCGGTTAATCTTCCCGATCTATCTGCCGACATCTTAATGTTTTGAATCGAATATGGGCGATAGCCGTGAGCCGTGAAAACCTGTCTTCGCGAATAGACGAGTTTGACGGGACGTTTGATCTCGCGAGCGGCGAGCGGAGTCAAATATGTATTGGGCGAAGGGCGCAAACCGGCACCAAAACCGCCGCCGACAAACGGCGCCAGCACGACAATATCAGCCGGCGGAATTCCGAAAATCCCGGCTAAATATCCGCGAACTCCGTTCACACCTTGAGTTTTGTCATAAATGGTCAGTTTATTATTTTCCCAATTTGCCACCGATGCGTGAAGTTCCATCGCGTTGTGATGCTCGATCGGAATCGTGTATTCGGCTTCAATTTTAACGGGCGAGTTAGCAAAGGCTTCGTCCGGATTTCCTCTATCGGGACGTGGTCGAACCGCAATTGCTTTGTCCTGCAACTTTTGCACATCGGTATTTGGAGTTTCCTTGTCGTATTCAACTTTGACCAAAGAAGCGGCATAACGAGCCTGTTCAAAAGTTTCGGCGACAACCAAACCGATCGCTTGCCCGCTAAACAAAATGTCGGCATTGTGCAAAGGACGATGCGGGCGGTCGGTTTCGGCTTTGGCAAATTTCGGCGTGTTGAGGTGCGTTAAAACCTTGATCACGCCCGCTTGTTTTTCAGATTCGCCCGTGTCAATCGCCCGGATTTTGCCTTTTGCGATCGTGCTGTGAACCAAATAGCCGTACGCCAGATTCGGAAATTTCCATTCGGCAATATATTTTGCTTTGCCGGTTACCTTGAGCACTCCGTCAACCCGATTTGGGGCATCTTTTACGTCGTCTGTCATAATTTTAAAATTTGATTCGGCTAAATTTTTACTTTCCATTTGCCGTTTTCAATGCCCGCACGATCGCCCGTTTTGCCAAAGTTACTTTGTAAGCGTTTTGTGATAAAGGTTTGGCATCTTTCAGCGCAAGTACGGCGGCTTGTTTGAAATTGTCTTCTGTTGCCGTTTTACCGTTTAAGAATTTTTCGGCTTCGAACGCACGCCAAGGCTTGTGCGCGACTCCGCCGAGAGCAATTCGGGTGTTCATCATCACCTTACCTTTCCATTCAAAAATTGCAGCAACGGAAACCAACGCAAACGCATAACTCGCGCGATTTTTTATTTTCAGATAATGTGATTTGGTCGGTAAATTCGTTTTTGGTAACTCGATCGAAAGTACCAGATCGCCTTTCATCAGATTGTTGTCGCGGCTCGCGTCCGTGTCGGGCAAGCGGTGAAAATTGACGAATTCGATCATTCTTTCTTTTCCGTCTTTACCCAAAACTTTGACTTTAGCGTCCAAAGCGGCGAGTGCCACGCACATATCGCTCGGAAAAGTGGCGACACAGGTTTCCGACCAACCCAAAATGGCGTGATTTTTGTTCAAACCCTCCAACGCGCCGCAGCCAGAACCGGCTTCGCGTTTATTGCAAGGCATTGCGACATCATAAAAATAGACGCAGCGAGTTCTCTGCAAAAGGTTTCCGCCGTTGGTTGCCATGTTGCGGATTTGCCCCGAAGCTCCTGCCAAAATCGCTTGTGTCAAAAGAGGATATTTTTGACGAATGAGCGGATGATTTGCCGTATCGGAATTTTTCGCCAATGCTCCAAGCGAAACTCCGCCGATTTTATTAGCTTGAATCGTCGAAAGCGGAAGCCGCTGAATATCAACCAATTGCGATGGTTGCTCAACGCCCTCTTTCATCAAATCGACGATGTTTGTTCCGCCCGCGATGAACTTTCCGTCGGTCTGCAAAAGTTTGATCGCTTCGGCTTGATTGTTTGCTCTTGAAAACGTGAATGGTTTCATATTTTTTATTGCCCGCTAAACACACGAAACACACGAAAGATTTTGAAGCATTTTTTTCGCGTTTTTTCGCGTATTTCGCGGGAAAAATCTATTTGCTGTGAACTTCCTTGATTGCGTCAACAATATTCGGATAAGCCCCGCAGCGGCAGATGTTTCCCGACATTCGCTCGCGGATCTCATCATCGGAAAGTTTCAAATTTGCAGCTTTGACCGATAAATTTTGCGTAACCTGGCTCGCTTCGCCGTTTTTGGCTTCGTTGAGCATCGCGACTGCAGAGCAAATTTGTCCCGGCGTGCAGTAACCGCACTGGAAACCGTCGTGATCGAGAAAAGCCTGCTGCATCGGATGAAGAGTTTCCCCGTTTGCCAAGCCTTCAATTGTAGTAATCTTTTTGCCGTCGCACATTATCGCCAGCGTCAAACACGATAATTGCCGACGTCCGTCAATAATTACGGTGCAGGCGCCGCATTGCCCGTGGTCGCAGCCTTTCTTTGAGCCTGTCAGATCGAGCCTTTCGCGCACTGTATCCAAAAGGCTGGAGCGCGTGTCGATCTGCACCGATCTTTCCGCGCCGTTGACATTTAATTTGATCGGAATTGCATCAACCGGATTGGAAACATATTCGGGAACTTCGGCATAAGCCTGGCGCGCCTCGAAAAACTCGAGCGCGACCGCTCCAAAACCGAGTGCCGACGCTTTTTTTATAAAGGCACGGCGCGATTCGTCCGAACAGACTTCAGACGAGGTGTCTTCAAAAGATTCATTTTGCATAATTTTTCTTACGTTTAAGATGATACGAAAGTTATTCGTTTTTCACAAAGTTTTTATTTCGCCTGATCGCGCTCAGCGATTAGTGTTCGTTCCGCTCTTAGTCCTCTTAAGATTTAATTTTGCTTCGGCGTAATCGGGCTTTAATTTCAACGCATTTTCAAAATGTTTCGCCGCTTCTTCGCGTTTGTTTTGTCTTAGCAAGACCAAGCCCAAAAGATTGTAGCTTTCCGCAAGTTTCGGATCTTGCCGGATCGCTTCTTCGATCTGCGTCTGAGCTTCCTTATACTTTTCCAACGTGAAAAGCGCAACCGCATAGTTTGCCCGCGCGTCTGTTTTGCCGGGCGCGCGCATCAAAAGCCGCCCATAATTTTCCGCCGCTTTTTCGTAATTGTTTTGTTTGGCGTAGGCGATTGCAAGATCGTTCATTGCGCCGATCCACATTTCCGGCGCCGCCTCAAAGAGCATTAGCGATGCGGCTTTTTGAAGATTCTGCTCGGCTTCCTCGGGCTTGTTTGCCAGAGATTGAGCAACCGACAGATTTATGTAGATGTGTGCAAAACCCGGATCAAGCTCGATCGATCTTTCGAAATGCTCCGCGGCTTCGGAAAAATTCCCGCGTTTCAACAAGATCACGCCGAGAGTGTTTTGCGCATTTACATACGCCGCATTTACGGCGATCGAATCGCGGCATTGTTTTTCGGCTTCATCGAGCCTTTCCGCAAGCATCAGCGCGCTGCAGTAATTTTGCATCACCAAATAATTTCCGGTTGTAACGCTGAGCGCATGAACATAGATCGACTCATCGTTTTTCCAATGCGATATTTGGCGGAAACTCAAAACCGACAGGATCAAAATAATGATCGCTGCCAAAACCGCAACCGCATATTTATTAAGTTTGAGTTTTGCTACAAGTTCGCCCGCGCTCCAAACGAGCATAATAAACAAACCGAAATACGGAACGTATGTGTAGCGATCCGCAAGCGGCTGCGCGCCAACCTGCACGATCCCGATCACCGGAACGAGCGTGCCCAAAAACCAAAGCCAACCCATCAAAAGATACTTGCGCTCGCTTCTTTGCGAAATACAAAAAGCCGTAATGCCGATCAATATCGCTGCCGCGCCGGCGATCTCGAAAATCGACAAATTTTTATCGTACGGATACCAAAGCGACAAATTTACGGGATAAAAAAGCATCGCGATGTATTTAACGTAAGCGACAATTGAGTTCCAAATTCTCATATCGAGCGGAAATCGATCGAGCGTTTGAACAGCGCCGCCGGAGCGCTGCGCAAAGATCGTGACGACACACGAGATCGCCGAGAGCGCGAAAAGCGGAAGTTTTTCGACGATTAGCGGCGGCAGATCTTTTAACTTTTTCAACCTCTCAAGCGCCCAAAAATCGCACAAAAGCAAAACGAACGGCAGCGTTACGAGCATCGGTTTCGCCATCAGTCCGAGCGCGAACAGCAAAACGATCAGCCAATACGATACCGAAGTCGGAAAACCTGCTTTGGAAGCGTCTTTCGCGTATCGAAAATAGGCGAGCATTGTCAAAAGCCAAAACATCGTCGAAAGAACGTCTTTTCGTTCGGCAATCCAAGCTACCGATTCGACGTGCGCCGGATGAACGGCAAAAAGCGCAGCGATTACGGCGCTTTTCCAAAAGGTGCCGGTCATTTTGTGAAACACGAGAAATGCAAGCGCCGAATTTATGAGATGAAAAATTACGTTAGTGCCGTGATGCGCGCCGGCATTCAAGCCGAAAAACTTTACGTCCAGCAAATGCGAAAGCCACGTCAGCGGATGCCAGTTCGCTGAATTGAAAGTTGTGAACGCCCACAAAAACGAATCTTTATTCAATCCGCCGGAAACGATCGGATTTTCGTAAATATACGTGTTGTCATCGAGATTTATGAACTGAAATCCGGTCGTTTGCCAATAAAGCAGCAAAACGAGAATTGTTAGCACAAGAAAAACAAGCGGCTCGAGTTTGGCTGGAGAATTATTTTCGCTATTTTTTGTCATTACTGCTTCGTGTTTTCATCTTTTACATGTCTCAGATTTTCGCTCGCTTCGTTGTAATCCGGCTTGAGCTCGAGCGCTTTTTCAAACTGCGCCGCGGCTTCCGCGCGATTGTTCTGCTTGACGAAGATCATACCGAGCAAATTATAACTTTCCGCCGTTTCAGGACTTTGCGCGATCGCCTGATCGATCTGCAATTTTGCCTCGTCAAGTTTGTTTTGCGAATAAAGCATTAGCGCATAGTTTATCCGCAAATCCGTTTTTCCCGGCGAATTTTTCAGTACGCGCGCAAGAATTTCCGCCGCTTTGTCGAATTCGTTCGATGCGCCGTAAGCCGCTGCGAGATTTGCGTAAACTCCATTCAGCACAGCCGGATCGGCTCCCGATCTTTTATACAGTTCGGCTGCTTTGCCGACGACGTGTGCGGCTTCGTCAATCCTTCCGAGCATTGCGAGCGGCGCGCCAAGATTTGTATAAACCGCCGGATCATTCGGATTTATTTGGATAGATCTTCGGAAATTTTGCACCGCATCTTCATATTTTCCGGCTTTGACGTAAACGACGCCGATTGTGGTAAAAGCCTCGGCGAAATTGGGATTTTCAGCGATCGAATCCAGGCATTGTTTCTCGGCTTCCTGCAAACGATTTTCACGCAGCAGAAAATTACAATAGTTTACCTTAATGAGGAAATTTCCTTGTCCCGCGGCAAGCGTGTGCGAATACAAAGTTTCGGCGTTTTGCCAATACGAAGCCTGTTTGAAACCGAGAAAGCAAAGCGCGCCTAAAACGATAACTGCGATTCCGGCAATTACAGCGCGATTGATCTTAAATCTTGAAAAAATTTCCCCCGCGCTCCAAACGAGCATAATAAACAGACCGAAATACGGAACGTAAGAGTAGCGGTCCGCCATCGACTGCGCGCCGACCTGCACAATTCCGATAACCGGAACGAGCGTTCCAAGAAACCACAGCCAGCCCATCAAAAGATATTTCCGTTTTTTGCGCTGCGCGATACAAAATGCGGTAACGCCCGCGAGCAAAACAAACGACCCGAAAATCTGCCATGCCGGAAATGTTTCCCGATATGGATACGCGATGCCCAAATTTACGGGATAAAATAAAGTTATAACGTATTTTGCGTATGAGACAACCGCGTTAAGAAGCCGCGTCGGAATCGGCAGCGTTTCAAGCGTTTGCACCGCGCCGTAGGATCGCTGAGCGGCGATCGTGATATACGCCGAAACTGCGGACAGAATAAAAAGCGGAAGCTTTTCGATGATGAGCGGCACCAGATCTTTTAACTTTTTCAACCGTTCGAGCGCCCAAAAATCGCATAAAAGCAAAACGAACGGCAGCGTTACGAGCATCGGTTTTGACATCAGCCCGAGTGCGAAAAGCGCGACCGTCAGGAAATAAAAAAATCGTCGGACGGTTTCCGACTCATCGAAATCTTCATCCGTTTGCGGGCGACCTTGCTGCAGCCGGACGTAGCCAAAATACGCAAGCATCGTCAAAAGCCAAAACATCGTCGAGAGAACATCTTTACGTTCGGAGATCCATGCGACCGATTCGACGTGCGCCGGATGAACGGCAAAAAGCGCGGCGACTATCGCGCTTTTCCAAACGCAGCCCGTCATTTTTCGAAAAACGACAAACGCGAGAAATGAGTTTACGATGTGAAAAATGACGTTTGTGGCGTGATGCGCGCCGGGATTCGCGTCGAAAAGCGAGACGTCGATCATATGCGAAAGCCACGTTATGGGATGCCAGTTTGCCGAATAAAATGCCGTAAACGCCCATTTTATCGAGTTCCAGCTTACACCCGCGCGCACCGCCGGATTGTCGTAAACATAAAGATTGTCGTCAAAATTGATGAACGCGAACCCGACGGTTTGCCCGAAAACCGCCGCGCACATCACGACCAATCCGGTCAAAACAAGAACTTCGGCGTTTTTTTGGAAAAAATTAGCGTTGTTTTCCGACATTAAAGATTGCGTTCGATTTCGTGGTAATAATCCGGCAATAATTTCCGCTCTTGTTCACGAAAAAGCCGTGTTTTGACGATACCAATTCGATGCGCGCGAAATTTTAGAGACGTCGCGAGTACGCCCAAGCCGTAACGCACG
The DNA here is from genome assembly GCA_041747435.1 of Pyrinomonadaceae bacterium. Taxonomy (GTDB): domain Bacteria; phylum Acidobacteriota; class Blastocatellia; order Pyrinomonadales; family Pyrinomonadaceae; genus JBGTFE01. The sequence continues at coordinate 17,161 of JBGTFE010000124.1, forward strand.
CTGCGCGCAAAATTTATCGACGAAGCTTCGGGGAAATAGCGCGTCGGGCACGAAATTTCGCCCACGCGAAATTCGAAATAGACGGTTTGCGCGATCATTTCGTTATCGAAAACAAAGTCGTCGGAATTCGTTTCTAGCGGCAGCGCTTCAAGCACTTCGCGGCGAAACGCGCGAAAACCGGTGTGATATTCGCTCAATTTCTGGCTGATCAAAATATTTTGCGCAAGCGTCAAAAAGCGGTTGGCGATGTATTTATAAAGCGGCATTCCGCCCTGACGCGCGCCCTTGCCGAGAATTCGCGAGCCGAGCACGACGTCATACTCGCCGTAAGCGATCATTCCCGCCATCGGCACGATCAAATTCGGCGAATATTGATAATCGGGATGCAGCATTACGACGATGTCCGCGCCTCTTTCGAGCGCTTCGCGATAGCAAGTTTTTTGATTTCGCCCGTAACCGAAGTTGCGTGCATGCTGAAAAACCGTCAAACCCAATTCCCCGGCGAGTTTCACCGTTTCGTCCGAGCTATTATCATCAACCAGCAAAATTTCATCGACAATTTCGCGCGGAATTTCCGAAACCGTCCGCGCCAAAGTCCGCGCCGCATTATACGCGGGCATTACGACGATGATCTTTTGTCCGTTGAGCATTTCGAATCAATTACGAATTACGAATTACGATTTACGAATTATAAAACAAGTTTCGTTATTTTGATTTATCGCATAGCGAGAGCAGAGCTTGAGCGATTTGCGTTTTGGCACAAATTTATTAAGCGGCTTCCTTTTCAACTATAGAGCGAAGCTCGCTTTTAATTTGCTCTTCAACCGATTTATCTGATTGTTCTTCGGCGCGGCGCTGATAGTAGCTGAATGTTTCGTCGTCAAGATGCAGAATAACCGTTTTGTTATCCCGATTTATGATCTTGTCCGGATCGCGCCGGCGAAAAGTATGTCTGCCGGGTTCAAATAAAGTTTCTTCATCATAACCTTTGGCTTTCGTTTCTTCGTATTGTTCGCGGCTTACGTCCAAACGCCATTCTTTTTTAGTGTTTTTCGCTTCTTTGTCTTTCGTAGAGTTCTCGCTCATATTTTTCTGCCTCTCTTGCGGAGATAATACGAAAATTTTCGCCCCGCATTGTATAAACCACAACTAAAACTTTCTTGTCCGCCATTGCCAGCATTTTAAAGCGCTGTTCTTCGGCGGTTGAATGTTTATCATCAAATTCTTCGATCGCGTAAAAATCTTCAAAAGCGGATTCTGCTTCCGTGAAGCTAACACCATGTTTTTTCCGATTTTCTTCTGATTTTGCGATATTCCATTCAAAAATCAAATTCTATTTTACCTCAATCTCAAAGCGTTTTCGTCGTAACATTCCGCAAATATAAAGAAAAACGATGTGATAGCACAAATTCGAATGCGTATTTGCCATATTCAAACGTCGCTGACGCGACGTATTTATGTCTGCCTTCGTTGCCGCGGGTTAAAACCCACGGCTAAATTCATTGAACCGCTAACGCGGTTATGTGCGCATTTTTGATCACTTAATCTTCTTCAAACTTCCATCTCCGCTTATTCTGCCTTTGGCGACTTTTTCTGCCGCCGCGAAGACGCGCATAAAGTTAAGCCCGAGGACTTTTAATATCTCAGCTTCGGTGTAGCCGCGGCGGAGCATTTCGTATGTGACGAGCGCGAGGTCTTCGGCGCCCTGCATCGGTTCGGGCAAGCCGGGCACGCCGTCGTAATCGGAGCCGATGCCGATGTAGTCGATGCCGATGAGGTTTTTGATGTGATCGATGTGATCGACGATGACCGTATAACTCGGAAAATAGATCGGGTTTGCGGCGTAAAGCTCGCGCATGGCGGCGGCGCGTGCTCCGGCGTCGGCTTTGTGTTTTTCGCGGATGGCGGCGATTTCGTCTTTGAGACGTTCGTCGCGAGCGCGCGATTCATTCAGGTGACGCTGATCGAGAAAGGAAGTGACAAACGTGACCATCACGACGCCTTTGTTTTCGGCGACGCGTTTTAAGATGTCGTCGGGAGCATTGCGTTTGTGATCGGAAAATTTGCGCGCCGATGAATGCGAGTAAATAACGGGCGCGGTTGCGATATCGAGAACGTCGTTCATCGTTTCGTCCGAGACGTGCGAGAGATCGACGAGCATTCCGATGCGGTTCATTTCGCGCACGACTTCCTTGCCGAATTCGCTCAAGCCTCCGTGTTTGGCGGGCGAGCAGCAGGCGTCAGCCCAATTGTTCGTGTTGTTGTGCGTGAGCGTCATATAGCGCACGCCGAGGCGGTAAAAATCGCGCAAGGCGTAGAGCGAATCTTCGATCGCGTGCCCGCCTTCGATGCCCATCAGCACGCAAAGCTGCCCGCGTTTTTTGGCACGTTTTATTTGCTCGCTCGTGGTGCACAAGGTCAATTGCGCGGGATATTTTTCGACTTCGCGATATGTGACGTCGATGAGATCGAGCGCGCGCCGAGCCGAACCGCCTTCGGTCGCATAACGCGCGGCAACATAGATCGAGAAAAATTCGCCGGTGATTCCGCTGGCTTTGAAACGGTTGAGATCGGTGTGAAACGGGTCGCCGTCTTTGTGATATTTGCCGACGGAATTTGTGCCGAGATCGAAATCGTCATCGAACATCGGCGACGGAATGTCGTTGTGTCCGTCAACGATGATCGCTTTTTTGTGAATTTTCAAAGCCTTTTGCCAAATCGCGGAATCGGCGCCCGCCGGCATTGTTTGACCAAAATTAGAAACGGCGAAAACCAAAAAGAGAAACAAACAAGTTAATTTTTTCATAAGATTTTTGTCGGAATCGGAAGCAGTAGCGACCGGTTGAACTTCGCCATTTAAATCTTGAAAATCAACATTAAACGGGTCGCCACCGCTCGCTGTTCTGACTTTGTTCAAATTTTAACTTTTTTCGAGAAAATTGGCGAGAAAGACGAAAAAACCTGAATTACGAAATGACGCGAAAAGATCGTCTTAGTTTAGCGTTTCTTTGTGTGTTATCTCGCGGTTTCCGAAATAAAAAAGGAATTGCTCCGGAGAGTAATTCCTTTTTATCGAGGAGAGTATCTGTTTTGCGAATTTACCAATTGCGCCGGTTTTGTATCGCACTGCGCCGATATTTTAGATATCGCTTCTGCATCTTGCGTCTTTGTTTATTGCTTATGTATCTGTCGTTGTAGTAGTAACCGTTTCGCGTACGGTAAATATTTGTTCGCGGATAAACGCGCGTTGTGCGCGGATAATAAACGTACCGCCCGGTTCGCGGGTAATAGACCGTTTGCCGTTTGCGATTGCGCCATCCGTTATGCTTACCCTTATACCATCCTTTATGTTTTCCGTTGTTGCCGTACACACTTGCGCGTCCCGGCTGCGCGTAACCGGTCGCCACCGAAAGACTAAGGAAAAATGCCAACGCCGTAGCCGCTAAGCTCAGTTTTTTCAAATAATTCATAACTTGCTCCCCTATATTCAAAAATTTATAGCATTTTGCTATATAAAAAACGATGTCAAAGATAAAAAATAGGTTGTCGGAAAATTTTATGGTTGGCGCATTGGAAACGGTTGTTCAATAAGAGTTGAAACTGCCCGATATCAAATCTTATTTCGTTGGCACGCCTGTTGCGAAACAGAATGCGGCATTTCTGCCCGCTACGGCAATAAATCCCGCATTCTAAATGTTTACAACTTTTTCGCCTGGTTCCGTATACCCAAAAATCGGTCAAAATGACAAACTCCGTCACTGTCTGTGTGACAAAATGTGCCAATTTCCGAGAGGTTCCGCGTAATGAAAAAAGAAGGCAACAGTTCCCAAAAAACAATTCCCACTGCTCAAAACAAACGTAAAAATAGATCCGAAAATAGAGGTCGCGATTCGTCCGCGGTGAGTACGAGTGACGAGAAATATCGCGGATTTATCGAGAATCTGCCGGTGATGTTTTACGCCGTCGAACCGGTTCCGCCGCACACGCCGATCTATATCAGCCCGGCTTTTGAAGTTTTTGGTTATCCGCTTGAGGATTGGCATACAAAATCTGATATTTGGTCAAAGGTTCTTTTTCCCGAAGATCGCGATTGGGTAATAAAAAAAACCAGGAATGCGATCAAGAAGGGTGAAACTATTGACTACGAATATCGCGTTGTCGGGAAAGACGGCACCATTTTTTGGATTCGCGACCGCGCGTGTTTTATCAAAGACGAGAAAGGAAAAAAGAAATGCTGGCAGGGAATTATTCTCGATATAACCGAGAGAAAACGAGCCGAAAGTGAGCTTGAACGCCGCGAAGAGCTTTACCGGACGCTCGCGCGCAATATTCCGGGCACCGCCGTGCTCATATTCGACCACGATCTTCGATACTCGCTTGCGGACGGAACGCAACTCAAAGAACATAATTGGTCACGCGAGATGTTTGAAGGCAAGACGCTTTTTGAAGTATTTCCGCCGGAAATATCCGACGAATGGGCGGAGCTTTACCGACGCGCGCTCGAAGGCGAAGTTATCAGTCTCGAAAAGTCGAGCGACGAAGGTTATTTTCAGATCTACGTCGTGCCGGTCAAAAATGAGAATGACGAAGTTTATGCCGGAATGGTTGTTTGGCAGGATATCGCCGAACGCAAATTAGCGGAAATGTCGATTAAAGAAAGCGAAGAGCGTTTCCGGAATCTGTTTGAAAACGCGAACGACCTGATCTACGTTCACGACCTAAGGGGCAACTATCTTTCGGTCAATCAAACGGCTGAACGCGTGATCGGCTACACACGCGACGAAGCGTTGAAGATGAATATGCGCGCCATCATCGCGCCCTCGCATTACAGACGCGCGGCTAAAATGATGAAGGAAAAGATCGAGGGCGAAAAACAAACCGTTTATGAAATAGATTGCGTGACGAAAGACGGAACACAAATAACGCTCGAAGTAAACAGCAGTTTGATCATGCAAAACGGCGAGCCGGTCGCCGTTCAGGGCATCGCTCGCGATGTTACCGAGCGCAAACGCGCCGAACAATCATTAAAAGAGAGCGAGGAAAGCTATCGCGAATTGTTCGAAAACGCAAACGATTTGATATATACACACGACCTGAAAGGAAATTTCACGTCGCTCAACCGCGCCGGCGAGATCATCACCGGTTTCAGTCGTGAAGAAGCGTTGAAAATGAACATTGCTGAGGTCATCGCGCCGGAATTTCTGGAAGTTGCGCGCGAAAATACAATGCGAAAGGTCGATGGCGAAGCGCCGAGCACTTACGAGCTTGAAATCATCGCAAAAGACGGTCACCGGGTTTCGCTCGAACTCAGTACGCGGCTTGTTTGTCAGGATGAAACGCCGATTGGCGTTCAGGGCATCGCGCGCGATATTACGGAGCGAAAACGCGCCGATAAGTCGCTTCACAACACTGTTTCACTGTTTATTTCGACGTTCGAATCGACCGCCGACGGCATTGTCGTGATCGATCCGAATGAGCAAAAGATCATCACGTTCAACCGGAAATTCGTCGATATGTTCAATGTTCCGCCGAAGATCCTCGATCAAAACAATACGATAAAATTGATCGAATTCATCAGCGATCAGATAAAAAATCGCGACGAATTTCTCAAGAATCTCGATCGGCTTTATTCGGATCCGTTGGCGACGACGACCGAAATTCTCGAATTTACCGACGGGCGAATTTATGAAAGATATTCGCAGCCGCAGTTTATGGAAGGCAAACCTGTCGGGCGCGTTTGCTGTTTTCGCGACATCACGATGCGCCGACACGCCGAAGAAAAACTGCTGTATTACGCGCTTCACGATCCGCTGACGAATCTTCCGAACCGCGCGCAGTTTATGAATCATCTGCAGCAGGCTGTCGATCGTTCCGACGGAAACACTCACGCACGCTTTGCCGTTTTGTTTCTCGATCTCGATCGCTTCAAGGTAATAAACGATTCGCTCGGGCACGTTATCGGAGATAGATTGCTCGTCGCGATCTCCGAGCGCTTGTCGTCGTGCGTTAGACCGGGCGATGTTGTCGCACGACTCGGCGGCGACGAATTTACGATCCTCCTCAATAGAACCGGCGGAATCGACGACGTTGCGCGCGTTGCCGAGCGTCTGCAGAAAAGATTATCCGAGCCGTTCAAACTCAATAATTACGAGGTCTTTACTTCGGCGAGCGTAGGCATCGTCGTTTCCGATGAGGTGAGCCGGCAGCCGGACGATTTTCTTCGCGATGCTGACGCAGCAATGTATCGCGCGAAAGAAGCCGGAAAGGCGCGCTACGAAATTTTCGACCGCGAAATGCACGTTCGCAATATGAATTTGCTGCAGGTTGAAACGGATCTGCGCCACGCCGTCGAACGCGGCGAATTTGAAGTTTTTTATCAGCCGATCGTTTCGCTTCAAACCGGCGATATCAACGAATGTGAGGCATTGATCCGCTGGCGGCATCCGAAACACGGACTCATCGCGCCAAATGAATTCATTTCCGTCGCAGAAGAAACCGGACTCATCATTCCGATCGGAAAATGGATCCTCGCAGAAGCCTGCCGGCAAACCGCCGAATGGCAGAAGCGTATTCCGCGCTTGAGATCAATGTCGATCAGCGTCAATCTTTCGGCGAAACAATTGATGCATCCGGCGCTGATGTCGCAGGTCAGCGAGATACTCTTGCAAACGGGATTGGATCCGCATTGTCTAAAACTCGAAGTCACCGAAAGCACGGTAATGGAAAATTCCGATATCGCGCTCGGCGTTTTGTCGGAGCTGCGCAAACTCGGCATTTCGCTCAGCACGGACGATTTCGGAACCGGTTATTCAAGCTTGAGCTATCTGCACCGATTTCCGTTTGAACGCCTGAAGATCGATCGATCTTTTATAAACAAAATGGATCAGGACGAAAAAAGCGAGGCGATCGTGCGGACAATATTAATGCTCGGACAAAGTTTGAACATCGAAACGGTTGCTGAAGGGATCGAAAACGAAAAACAGCTCGAACTTTTGCGCTCGCTCGGTTGTCCAGCCGGTCAGGGATTTCTTTTTTCAAGACCGCTCGAAGCGAGAGACGCCGCGCGGTTTTTAGAAGATGGATTGCCGCTTGCGATGAGTTCGGCTTTCATTTTTGCCGGTGCCAGCGAAATAATGGAAGCCGTCGAAGTTCAGTAGCCACGAACCCATACGAAAGAACACGAAAAATAATTTACAGACCGAACCTTCGCGCCGATATTAGGATTGCGCCGCCGTCTCGCGTACTCAGGGCGGAAAACAAACCGAAAATTAGCACGAGCCGCCAAAGATAAGAATGGCAACGAGTGATTTATTCATAATCTTATTTTACTCATGTCATCCAAAATCTTTCCGGCGATCATAGGGATAATGTCGCGCTCGGTTGCAAGATTTTCCGTAAAGATCACCAGCACGAATTTCTCGCCCGTGGGCGTTTCGATATATGCCGCGTCGTGACGCGTTTTGCTCGTCCAGCCGGCTTTCGACCAAAGTCTCGCGCCCGTTAAATTCTTATCTATCAACGCGATTCCGGTAAAACCGTGCGCCTGATCGTCTTTATCGCCGTCAGCAAAAGGCTGGCGTTTTAGCAGATCCATCATCATTTCGCTTCGCACGGCGTTGACGGCTTTGCCGAGCACGATCTCGGCGAGAAGCCGCGCGGTCGCGTTCGTATTCAGCATATTGCGATTTTCGCCTTTGTAATTGCGAAACTGCTGCTCGCGCCCGTATGCGTCTTCGCAATGAGTTTTTTGGTTGACATTGATGCGCTCGTATCCAAGCGAAGCGAAATAACGATTGACCGCGTTGCGTTTGTAAGACCAGATCGCAAACTCCTTTTTCGGCATCTCGCCGCCGCTCGAAGTATCGGTCAACACGTCCAAAATATACTGCGTCGCCTCATTTGAGGAATCGACGATCATGTCCTTCAAACCGCGCTCGAGCTCGGGCGTTAGCTTGATCTTGCCGTCCTTTAGCCACTGATGCAGTGCGACCATATAAAACAATTTCACGACCGAAGCCGGGTAAATTTTTTCATCGCCGCGGACATTTGCCGATCTCAACTCATTGGCATCGCGGAGATCGATCAACGTCGCCGCGACGTTATCGGATTTGATCTCTTTTGAGTTCAAAGTTTCGCCGACGGCGGTGTTTAGAAGCGTCTGCAAATCGGGTGAAGACTCGATCTTAACTGATCGATAAGGCAAGACCGTTTTTTTCGCGACGGCGCGTTTTTCCTGCGCGTCACCACCAACGCAGAAAATACAGACGACCGCCAGACTCAAAAAAATTGCGATTGAATTTTTCATTAAAACTCCTTCGAAGTCTTTACGGAATGGTATTTAGAAAGTATAAATGAAAAGCGGTTAATAATTAAAATGACGGACGAAAAACTCGTTCGCGGCATCAGTCGTTGGGATTTGCTGGCGGTCGCGATCAATACAATTATCGGCGCCGGAATTTTCGGGCTGCCGTCAAAAGTGACGGCTCTGATCGGCAGTTACAGCTTGATCGCTTTTGTCGCCTGCGCCGTGATCATCGGGTTTATCGTGCTCTGCTACGCCGAGGTTTCGAGCCGTTTTCAAACCACGGGCGGAATGTATCTTTATGCGAAGGAAGCGTTCGGTTCGATCGTCGGTTTTGAGGTCGGCTGGCTTTATTGGATCGTTCGCATTACGACTTTCGCGGCAAACTGCAATCTCTTGGTCGCTTATTTGACGTTCTTTATTCCGTCCGCCAACGAAGGATCTTTGCGAATCCTATTTATCAGCCTCGTTGTGTCGTTTATCGCGTTTGTAAATTTTATCGGCGTGCGAAAATCGACGATCGTCACGAATATTTTTACGGTTGGGAAACTCGTGCCAATCTTGATCTTTGTCGCCGTCGGAGCGTTTTTTATCCAACCGGAAAATTTCAATTTTTCCGTCGTTCCCGGTTACGACAATTTTTCAGGCGCAGTTTTGCTTTTAATTTACGCATTTCTCGGTTTTGAAGCGGCGGTCATTCCGGCGGGCGAGATCAAAGATCCGAAAAAGAGCGTTCCGTTTGCGCTTCTAACGGCGCTTGGCGTCGTCGCAATTCTTTATATTTTGATTCAAATTGTCAGTATCGGAACGCTGCCCGAACTCGCTACGTCCGAACGACCTTTAGCGGATGCTTCCCAAATTTTTATGGGCGCTTTTGGCGCATCTTTTATAACGCTCGGCGCGCTGATCTCGATCTTCGGCAATTTGAACGGCGGTTTTCTGCCGGCGTCGAGAATTCCGTTTGCAATGGCTGAGCAGCGCGAACTGCCGCAAATTCTCGGGAAGACTCATAAAAAATTCAAGACGCCGTATGTTTCGCTGTTTTTGACCGCCGTTTGTATTTTGATCTTTACGATCCAATCTTCTTTTGTCTCCGCGCTGACGATCGCGACCATAACACGCCTGATCGTTTACGCCACGACGTGCGCTTCGCTGCCCGTTTTTCGGCGTCGAGCCGGCGCGCCGAAAGCGGAATTTGCCGCGCCGTTTGGCATCGCCGCTTCGATCTTGTCTCTGATCTTGATCGTTTGGCTTTTGACGAATGTCGATTTTCAAAAAGAAGGTTTACCGATCTTGATCGCGGCGGCTTCCGGTTTGATCTTGTACTTCATTTATCGGTTTTTCCGCAAGTTTTCAGAAAAATAATATATACTACCCGAAAAATGAAAAGAAGAAGTCGGCATTTTTTCTTTTTCTTTTACGAAAAATGAGGACAGATCAAATGAAAACTTTTATCGCATCGCTATGTATATTCGCTTTCTATTTTTCGATTCCGGCGCAGACGCGCGTGGTTCCGATACTGGAAATGAACGTTCGCGGCTTGCTTGGCGGAGTCGAAAACGGTAAGTTTATCGACGCCAAAACTACCTTTGCAAAACTAAAGGGCGGCGAGAATTACACGCTTTTCGGTATCGAGGGCGTCAATGAAGGAGAAACAAAGTACACCGTAAAAGCGCCCGATGAGAATGAACCGTGCGAGGATTTTTATTACTTCGAAATGGAAGACGAAGCGGAGGCGGGCATTGCGCTCGGCGACGGTTACAAATGGAATCCAATGCCGCGCGCGCCGAAAGCGATCGATTTGAACAGCGCCGTTTATAAAAAGATCGTCGCCGATGTTTTGAGAACGAAAGGAATCATTAAGACAACTATAAAATTAACCCAAGCTATACGCATCGATCTTGAAGGCGACGGCAAGGAAGAAGTTTTGATCGCGGCGACTTTTTATGATTCGGGCGAAATGACACCGACTGCCACACGCGGCAATTATTCGTTCGTTATGCTCAGAAGAATCGTCGGGAAAACCGTGCAGAATACGGTGCTTGACGGTGAATTTTATACGAAAAATGTCGAGTTCGGCGCGCCGAACGAATATACGATCTCCGCGATCGCGGATCTCAACGGCGACGGCAAGATGGAAATCATCATGCACAGCGCGTATTACGAAGGCAGTTCTTCGTGGGTTTATGAAATGAAAGCCGGAAAAGCTACGGAAGTTAAAGCCTTGTCGGTCGGCTGCGGCGTATAAGAAGCGTGGGCTTATTTCGTGGTTTTCGTTTCTTGATGAATTAGATTTAACCCTTCAAGAATTAAATTCTCATCGATAATTTCGATCATTTCGACGCTTTCCGCGATGAAGGTCGCAAAACCGCCCGTCGCGATTATTTTTGGATGTTCACCCAATTCTTCGATCATTTTGGTCAGAATTTTCTCGACCATTCCTAAATAACCGAAATAAATTCCCGCGTTGATCGCGGAAACAGTTGAAGACGCAATGACTCTTTCGGCTTTCGCTATATCTACTTTCGGAAGGTTTGCGGTCTGTCGAAAAAGTGAATCAGCCAAAGTCGAAATTCCGGGGACGATAATTCCGCCGATAAATTCTCCGCTTGAATCAACGGCGTCGATCGTCGTTGCTGTCCCAAAATCGCAGACGATAACGGGTTTTCCGAATTTTTCACGCGCGGCAAATGCGGCGACTGCGCGATCGATACCGAGATTTTCCCGCGGTTCGTAATTGATCGGCATGCCGAGATCAAAGTCCGAGCCGACAAAAACCGGTTCAACATCGAATCGTGATTCGCAGAGCTTTTTATAGATTGCGTTTGATTCGGGAACGACCGATGAAATGATCACGGCGTCAACCGACGCGGGCAGATCGTTTTTGATCAAATTAATTATTTCGTCAGGAGTTTTATGGTGCTGCGTCGGAGTTTCAAAGCGCGATGTGAGCTTTTCGTTGTCAAAAACGCCGAATTTCGTGGTCGAGTTGCCGATATCAATTGCTAAAAGCATTCAACCTTGCATCGGCAAGCCGTCATAAACTACATGCCAGCCGTTTTGTTTGCTGGTTCGCAAACTTTTTGTAAACCATTCGAGAGCTTTTGCGGGATCGTCATAAATTTGAACCGACGGGCGCGCTTCACGCGGATCGACGCGACATATCGCGCCGCCTTCGGTTGCGGTTTTTACGCACAAAAGCGCAAGCATATTATTTTTTGACAAAATCGCGGTTCGGACGCTGACGTCTTCGAGCTCCATCTCGTCGAATTCGTCAAAATCTTCTTCGTCAAAATCCTGCCCGAAGTCTTCAAATTCCAAATCTTCGGGCTCAAAATCAAATTCGTTGCTCATAAAATATAATAAACGCTGTTTACAAGTTACACGCTCGCGCCTTAAAGTTCAATTCCGAACCGCTCTCAAATTTTGAATGTCGCCGGCGTAAACAGCGCGAATTTCGCCCGTTTCAAGTTCGACGCGCAGCGCGCCCGATTCTTCGATTCCGCGCGTCGTGCCCGTAAAGGTCTCATTTTCCATCGCGACGAGCACCGTTTTTCCGAGGGCGTATGACGAACGTTTTGTCCATTCATTTCGGATTTTCTGCGCGCCGGTTTCGTTTTGCAGAACGGTGTAAAATGAAGAAATAGAATTTGTTACGGCTTGAAGCAATTCTTCCGAATCTGGATTTTCTGTAGTTTCATCTTCGATCGACGTCGCAATTTCGCGAAGCTCCTCTGGCAAGCTTGACGACCGCAAATTTATTCCGATTCCGACGACGACCGCCAATCCTTTTGACGTTTCAGCAGTTTCGGCTAAGATTCCGCAGATCTTTTTACTGTTTATGAGAATATCGTTCGCCCATTTTATATCGCACTCAATTTCAAAAAGTTCTTCGAGCGCGTCGTGAATGGCGATCGCAGCCACCAACGTTATAAGCGGCAAAAAACGCGTTTCGATCTTCGGACGCAAGACAATGCTGAAATAAAGCCCGGCGTCTTTTGGCGAGATCCACGATCTGCCGTGACGTCCGCGACCTTTCGTTTGCTGCCGCGCAATTACGCACAAGCCTTCGTCCGCGCCGCGTTTTGTCTGATTTAAAGCTTCGGTGTTGGTCGAATCTATCGTCTCGAGTCTGAGAATTGTAAAGTTCACTGTAAAGGGATTTTACCGCCGAGACGCGGAGTTTTCGCAGATTGCCGCAGAGAAAAATTCTGCGATTCTCTGCGCGATCTCTGCGTCTCTGCGGTAAAAAGCGTTAGAAAATTTTCCAAAGCGAATCGACAAAATATTTGCGGCTGTCAAAAAAGTTTTGCTTTACCTCGAAACCGCTTTCGCGCGCCAGATTTTCGATCATTTCGAGATCGTATTTCTGCGAGATCTCCATAAAGATCGGCTCCCACGCTTTAAATTCAAAGCTTTGACCGAGCGCTTCGACGTAAACGGTTTGTTCCTCGCGGCTGATTAGAAACGATCGCGCCGCATATTCGGTCGGGCGATAAATTGCGTAGTGTAAAAATTTTTCCAGATCGAAATTCGCGCCGAGTTCGCGATTGATCCGCTTGAGCAAATTCAGGTTAAATTCCGCGGTAATTCCTTGTGGATCGTCATAGGCATTCAAAATGACGTGCGGGTCTTTTTGCAGGTCAAAACCGATGAAAAGCAGATCGTCGTCATTCATCGCATCGCGTAAGTGCCGGAGAAATTTGAGATTTTGCACCCGGCTGAAATTGCCGATATTCGAGCCGAGAAAAAGCAGAATTTTCCTCCGGTTGGATTCGGTTTTGAGCGTTTCGAGAATGTCGAAATAGTCACCGGTTTTCGGATTCATCGAAAGTTCGGGAAACTTTCGTCTGAATTTTGTCGACAAAACGTCGAGCGCTTCCTGCGAAATATCGATCGGCGAATAATTAAAATCCACCGCTTGCGCGAGAAAATGTTCGATCAAAACCGCGGTTTTCGTTCCGTCGCCAGCGCCGAGTTCGATAACGTCAAATTTCGAGTCGCCGTTTGCAAACGCGTCGAAAATCTCCGCAGCTTGAGTCTCAAAAATTTCAAATTCGGCTCGCGTCAAATAATATTCCGGCAGCTTCATTATTTCCTGAAAAAGCCGCGAGCCTTCGTCGTCGTAAAAATATTTTGACGAGAGAAATTTTGGCGCGGCGGACAATCCGGCGAGGACGTCAGCGGCGAAAGTGTTTTGTTTTGCTGCGCTTTGAGGTTGCATTTTTGTAGCGCCGCCGTCCCGGCGGCTGGTGTGGCTGCGTCCCGCTGCCATCGTATGGCGCGGGCGAGACGCCCACGCGACAGCCGGCAAGATGCCGGCGATACATTAAATAGCCAATCTTATTCCGGTAAATTGCCAGCGCAGGTGCGGATGGAAAAAATTCCGGTATGTTTTGCGGCTGTGATTTGGCGAAGTTACGACGCTGGCGCCGCGCAAAACCATCTGATTTATCATAAATTTGCCGTTGTATTCGCCGACCGCGCCCGCCGGTTTTTTGAAATTCGGATACGGCAAATACGCCGAATTTGTCCATTCCCAGCGCAAACCCCATTCGAAATTTTCGCTAGCCGCTTCCCATTCAAACTCGGTCGGAAGCCTTTTCTCTTTCCACTCCGCATATGCCGATGCCTCATAAAATGAAACATGACAAACCGGCGCGTCCAATTTTAATTTTCGTAAGCCGGAAAGCGTAAAATTCATCCATTCACCGTCACGTTTGTGCCAATAAAGCGGTGAATTTACTGCGTTTTGATTGACCCAATCCCAACCTTCCGAATGCCAAAGCCGAAAGTCCTGATAGCCGCCATCTTCGATAAATTGCAAAAATTCCGCGTTTGTAACAAGCACG
>JBGTFE010000125.1:0-4998 GCA_041747435.1 Pyrinomonadaceae bacterium
AAAATCTCCCGGATTAACAAAAAAGTCGAATTGTTCGCCAAATCCCCAAGGAACATATGTAATGTTTCCGCCCGGATTATTCATACTTCCTTTATAAAAGAAGAAACATTGTCCGTCGCCCGAACCGAGAGCCGGACAGCGGTATGATGCGAGATCGGCTATGCCGTCACCGTCGTAATCGCCGGTGATCGCCGTGTCGTCGCCCGTCTGCCCGAAGAATTCTTCACGAATTGTGTTGTCTGTCGCATTCAGAATATAGAATGCGGCAACGGTCGGCGCGCCCGGACGCCAGACGGCAATATCGTCTCTGCCGTTCACATTGTAATCGTTCGGCACGATAAAATCGGTCGCGGCTGTTCCAAAATTTTCTAATCTCAGCGAATTGGATTGGCTTCGATGGATCCACCAAGAGATGGAAGTGCCGTGATTTTCCGGCACAGCCGAATCCGATTTCTGCTGTTCGCCTTGTTCCGCTTGAATTCTAAGTTTTTCACGAACCGTATCGGCTCTGAAAAATTCATTGTTAAATGTTCCGATTGCCGGTGGCGGTGTGTTGTCACGCGCTATCGTATAATCGGTTTTGCCGTCGCCGTCAAAGTCGGCATTGGCTTCACTAGCAACTGCTGGACTTCCGGTGACGCTAATGTCGTCAACTCCAACCGCTTCATCATTTCCGACCGCATTGGTCGTCAACACTCTTACCTCAACCAGAGATTGATTATTGGCGGCGGCAGGCAGAGTTAAATTCAAAGGTGTAACGAGCGTTGCCTGACTCGGTCCGGTTGTCGCGTCAGCAATGTAGCCGCCCGGAACGGAAGCATAGTCGCCGGTTCCGCCAACACGGTACTGAACGTCAATCTGTTGAATTGCATTATCAGCCGAACCGTCCAAATCGCGGATGTTGCACGAAAATAGGATACTCGATAGCCCGGTCGTATTTAGATGAACAACAATATGCGGAACGTCTGCCGTTCCCGATCCGTTCAAAGCAATGGTTGGATTCGGAATTCCGTCAAATTCGACAACCCCGCCGGTCGTAAAAGTATCGGGATTTGTCTGATTTACAAGAACGCTGACCGGGGTTGTTGAACCATTGGTCAAAATCGTTCTTGGATCAACTCCCGTTCCTGTTACAATATCATCGCCGCGATAACCGACAATTCCCGCCACCATGCTCCAGTCGTTATTGACCGTGAGCAAGGGACCGGTGTTGGTCCAGTTTTGACTGAAAGGCAGCGTTTGCGGCGTGTTAGTTGCGCTCTCTCTCTTATCTGCGCTCACTTTTCCGACACCGCTATGATGAATAATGCCGACCGTTACAACCAAAGCCAAACACAGCATCAAAAAAATTTTCCAATTTCCTAAAAGCTTTTTCATTTTTTTCTCCTCAAAACAGATAATGGTAAAAAACCAAAGCTTCAAACATGAAAGGGAACTGCGAAGCAAGGCGTCTTTCAATTGATTTGAAAAAAAGAATAACACAAAATGATATGAAAAGCGTTACGGAATTCCTAACAATCCCGGCTTTGTTTCAAAATTTTCTCTTCGCGAAATATCAGCGTACGTCACAAACAAAATTTGTTTCGCGGTCAGGTTTTGGTAAAATCGAAGAGAGCCCGGCAGGAGAAACTCACAATGCGTTTTATCAAAGTATTTCTAGCGCTGTTTTTAAGTGTCTTTTTTCCGCTCGCGCTCGCGGCGCAGGTTAAGAATGCAGACGACGACGAAGTTTTGCGAATCGATACGCAGCTGGTTGACGTTCCGTTTGTCGTTACCGACAAAACGGGTAAACCTCTGGTCAATCTAAAACAGAGTAATTTTATAGTTTACGAAGACGGCAAAAAGCAGGAAATCACGGATTTTTCCGCGACTGCGGCGCCTTTTGAGATCGCTCTGCTGCTCGATACAAGCGGCTCGACACGCGCCGATCTGCCGCTGATCCAGCGCGCCGCCGAAAGTTTTATCGCCCTTTTGCGAGCCGGAGACCGCGTTTCGATCATTTCTTACGAAAGCCGCGTTGTAGATAAAAGATCTGAGGCTTACAGCGACGTTCTGAGCCGTTTGACCGACGACCGCAAAAAATTAAAAACCGTTCTGGCTCAAGTAAAAACGAGCAACGGAACGCCTTATTACGACAGTTTGCTGCAGATCGTCGAAACGGTTTTCAGCGAACAGCCAAAAGAGGAATTTCGCGGCAGACGCGCTTTAGTCGCACTGACGGACGGCGTCGATTCAACGAGTCTTGCGGATTTTGAAGAGGCGCGCGAAAAATTGGCGCAAGCCGGAATTATTGTCTATTTTATACAGGTCGATACGCGCCCGTTTTTTGAAGAGAATGTGCTCGGCGATTGCGGGGTCGCGATGCGTTTTTCACAGGCTCAGATACGGCGATATTACAAATCGTTTCCTTCAAAATCGAACATCGAAAGAGTTTCCGATTTTTGCCAGCTTGGCGATTTCGAACGCCTTGCCGTGAGCAAAAAGCTGTACGAGCTTGCAAATGAAGAGATGAACGAGCTTGCGAAAACATCGGGCGGAAAAGTTTTTCCGGTTGCCGATCTCAGCGAAGCGCGGAGCGCGTTCAAAAAGGTGGCGGACGAGATCGGAACGAAATACACGCTCGGCTATTATCCTTCAAACACAAAACGCGACGGCACCTATCGCGCAATAAAGATCGAGCTAACCGGTATTCCCGCCGGGGCGCAGATTCGCGCGCGCGAAGGCTATACGGCGCCGCAAAATTAGTCTAGAGTCTAGAGTCCAGAGTCTTGAGTCAATGATCGATCGCGCACCGACTTGAGACTTAAGACTCGAGCCCTTAGACTAAATTTATGAAATTCAACCGGATCGTTTTGATGGTTTTGGACAGCGCCGGGATCGGCGAAATGCCGGACGCCGCCGATTGGGGCGACGCTGGAAGCGACACTCTTGGCAATATTCTAAAATCGCGCAAGGTCGATCTGCCGAATCTGCAAAAACTCGGCTTGGGAAATATTCGTCCGCTCGATGGATTACCGGCGATCGAAAATCCGTCGGGCGCATTCGGTAAATGCGCGCTCAAATCAAACGGAAAGGATACGACGACCGGGCATTGGGAAATGGCTGGAATCATTTTGAAGAAGGCGTTTCCGACCTTTCCAAACGGTTTTCCGCCGCGAATAATCGAGGAATTTACCGCAAAAGCGCGCGTTCCGGGAATTCTGGGAAATATTCCGGCTTCGGGAACCGAAATCATAAAACAACTTGGCGAAGAACATGTTTTGACCGGAAAACCGATCGTTTACACTTCCGCCGATTCGGTTTTTCAGATCGCCGCGCATGAGGAGATCATTCCTGTCGAGCGGCTTTATGAAATTTGCGAGATCGCGAGAAAAATTCTCGACGGCGAAGACAAAGTCGGGCGCGTCATCGCTCGTCCTTTTCTCGGCAGCCGCGCCGATGATTTCACGCGCACCGAAAACCGTCACGATTACGCCGTTCCGCCGCCAAGCGAAAATCTCCTGCCGCTCTTAAAAAATAACGCTTTGGATGTCGTCTGCATCGGCAAAATCGCTTCGATCTATGACGGCGTAGGCGTTACCGAAGATCTTACTGCGAAAAACAACGATGCGGCGATCGATCAAACGATAAATGCGCTTAATGGCGAATCGCGCGGCTTGATCTTTTCGAATCTTGTCGATTTCGATATGCTTTACGGGCATCGCCGCGACACGGAAGGCTACGCAAAAGCACTCGAACATTTCGACCGCCGCCTTCCCGAAATTTTGGGAGCGATGCGGGAAAATGACCTTTTTGTGATCACCGCCGACCACGGCAACGATCCCACTAAAGAAGGTTCGGATCACACGCGTGAATACGCGCCGCTTCTCGTTTTCGGCAAATCCGCGCGCGCAAACGTCGATCTCGGAACGCGCGAAAGCCTAGCCG
The DNA here is from genome assembly GCA_041747435.1 of Pyrinomonadaceae bacterium. GTDB lineage: Bacteria > Acidobacteriota > Blastocatellia > Pyrinomonadales > Pyrinomonadaceae > JBGTFE01. The sequence continues at coordinate 3,928 of JBGTFE010000125.1, forward strand.
ATATCGGGCAAACGATCGCGGAAAATTTCGGTTTAAAATTAACTGACGGAACGAGTTTTCTAAGCGATATCTAATTAAGGATAGTTCGAAAAAAAACTAAGAAAATTCCGACGTCTGCACGCGCGCGTTCGGCGCGCAATATTTTTTCAGAGTTGCGAGGTTTATGTCATCCGAAAAAAAAACGCCGGTCGTCTATGAAATCACGGCAACCGTTCGCTCAGATCTCGTCGGGAAATACGAACAATATATGCGCGAAACGCATATTCCCGATCTTCTCAAAACCGGCTGTTTTCGCGCCGCTTCCTTTTCGCGCTCCGGCGAAAATCTTTACCGCATTCGGTACGACGCTCACGACAAAGCAGCTCTTGATCTATATCTAAAACGCGACGCGGCGCGGCTGCGCGCGGATTTCCTGCGGCATTTCCCTGATGGCGTTGAGCTTTCACGAGAAATTTGGGAAGTCGTGGAAGTTTGGCAGTTAGACGGACACAAATTGAAATAGCCTTTCGGGACAAAAAAACGGAGTGGACCGCGCTCACACACGATCCACTCCGGCTTATGGTTTTTCCCGCGACTATTTCATCGCAGAACCAGTTCCAACGTTCGTTCTAATGAACGACCCAAGCAGGAACAGCAAAGTCGCCTGGTTGTCCCCACTGGAATTGCTGAAGCGCAAAGTCGCTCGAACGTCTGACATAGAAGCGGCTGTCACCGGGTGTTACACTCGAACGCCAGATAGCGATGTCGGTTTTGCCGTCGCCGTCATAATCGCCCGGTGTGCGAACATCACCCGCAAGACCCCAGCGAATCGGACTGAGTCCCGTGCCGCCGCCGTCGCGTTCGAGGATGTAATATGAACGTCCCGGATTTCCGCCGATAGTTTCGGTTCTCGAAACACAGAAATCATATTTACCGTCGCCGTCATAATCACCCGGCACGATGAGATCGCTGTTGCGTCCCCAGTTAATATATTCGACTAAACCACCGCCCGATTTGAGCAGGACGAATTGTCCGGCACCTGCCGCGGCGGGATCGGTTCTTTGAATACAGAAATCAAATTTCTGGTCGCCG
>JBGTFE010000126.1:0-26214 GCA_041747435.1 Pyrinomonadaceae bacterium
ATGCTCATTCTCGCCGGCTCATGGTCGGCTTACTGGTACAACGGGTATATTTATTCATCAGAGATCGCGCGCGGATTGGATGTATTTGAGTTGACGCCGACAGCACATTTGACGCAGAACGAGATCGACGCCGCGAAAACCATTCGTGTCAGCGAGTTGAATGTGCAAAACCAGCAGAGATATGAATTTCAGCCAAAGCTGGTCGTCGCAAAGGCTTACGTCGATCAGCTCGAACGCTCGAAAGCGCTGCCCGCCGCTAAGATCGGAGAGTTGCGAACGGCTATTCAAAATGCAGAAGGCTCGAAACTGAGTAAAAAAGATCGTGCAAATCTCAAAAAACTCGCGCAGTCGCTGGAGAAAAATCCCGGTCTGCCGAGCACGAATCCAAATGCGAACTCGGTCCGGTTGAGCCTGATCGAAATTCTGAAACAGCCAATGCTTTGATTTTTGTGAGCGAATTTATCATTAGCCGCATGGCGGCACATTGAATTTAGCCGTGTGTTTCAACGCACGGAACATAGGTCGTTAAAACACCGCGTCGCGTCGGCGACGATTGAATCCGAATATCAATCGTCGCTAATGCGACGCGAAATTTTTGTACGCCTTCAACCGTGCAATAAATTACACGGCTAAATTCATTTATCGCTTCGCGATCAAAACTTCTGTTTTAAATCGGCGACAGTTCCACGCGTTTCCGCTGCAGCCAGTTTTGCTCGGGATAATGCGCTTTCGGGTCGATGGTATGAATGGCGTATGCCTGCCGGGATTTTCCGCTCGTGTTGGGCAAACTGTAATGCGGGAGCAAACCGTCGAGAACGATGCACGCTCCCTTTTTTACTTCGAGTGGTATTGCGCCTTCCGTTTCAAGCGGCGTTTCGTCAAAGATTTGAAACTCCGTATTCCCCTCCTTACAAAGGAGGGGTGGCGCTTTGGCGCCGGGGTGGTTAGATGCCTCCTTTCTCTTAAACCATTTCCGCAAGCTCGTTCGATGTCCGCCAGGCTTTGCCCACATACATCCGTTCTCGACGGTCGCGTCTTCAAGCGCAAACCAAAACCCGACGCACGATTTCGGCTCGGTATATAAAAACGCCGCATCCTGGTGAACATCGACCACGCCGCCGACGCGAGCGTGTTTGAAAATGTACATACTTTGAATGATTAAACCTTGGGCGAGATCGAGCTCGACCGCGAGCCGTTTCATCTGCGGCGAACGCGAAAACCTATTAAAAACCGGATCGAGATCATGCAGCGCGTGCCCGATCTTATTCAAAGAATGCAGAAGCCCGCACGAAGTAAGGGCGCCCTTACTTCGTGCGGGCTTCTGCACTTCCCTGAGCTTACCTTTTTCATCGAATGCGTCCTTTTCGAAAAAGAATGAGATCTTATCGCCCGAATTCAAAAAATAATCATCGCTGTTGCGCTCCTGTTCCGAGGTTTGAAAGACCGACGGATGCCCGTCATAATCAAAATTCGCCGTCAGTTCCGTCGCTCGCGACACAAGAGCGTCACACTCCGTCGGGGAATTAAAACCTTCAAGAACGAGAAACCCATCGCGCTGAAATTGTTCGAGCTGTTTACCCATAGCGTTTCAATAATAATCGAAACTGGTTGTTGAAAAGGCAAGTCTCGGCGCGCAGAACTTTAAGTTATTTGAATTATTGTGGGAATGACGGTGAAGGATATTTGTCTGCCGAGTCGCTCAGAGAAATCTATCAACGAACCTATACGAGTGCGGTTCTTAATCGATCCTCAACGCAAATCAAGCAAGAATGGTTCTTCAAATATTTTCGGACGTAATTTTCCAGCCCAAAATTTTGCTATCTGAGAAAACTTTTTCCGCCTGGCTGTTTTCTCGTCGTTCAGAGATCCACTTATCGACCATGTGAACCATCTTGAGTTGATTGTTCCGTTCGATTTTTGAAGCGGGGACGACAACCGGAGCTCTTTGTGCTCCTCGTTTGACAACTTTTATGGCGTCTTTTTTCATAAATTTAAATGCCCCTCCTGATCAGCAATCGTGAAAAAAAGAAAGGATGGCGTCCTTATAAGGTAGAAAGCCATCCATCGGAACATAGCTTTCGCTATCAATGAACATGGTGGCATTAAGATGAAGAAGAGCAACCATTGTCAAAACCCCCTTGTCATTTTAGCTGTCGACAAACATAAATGCGTTGCCGGAATTTAAGCTTGGGGACGCTAAATTTGTAGCTTACGTTAAAGTTACCCGACCGGAAAACATCGGTCTGTGCGCAAACACACATATATAAAATATTTTATTTTAGGTGTGCGCCAACACACACAAAATCCTTCTATTTGTGATAGTCTTTTTAAACGGGTTCAAAATGTGAACGATTTTTTTCCCAGGACGGAGGAATTATTATGCCCGCAACCAAACATAAGGATGACGCGCGGATGAATCATCTGCTTGCTGCGCTGCCCGCCGATGAATTCTCCCGCCTAAAGCCTGAGTTAGAACCGATTTCGCTTGCGCTCGGCGAAGTTATCTATGAATCGGGCGAGCAGCTTGAATACATATTTTTTCCGACAACTGCAATTATTTCCCTGCTTTACATTATGGAAAACGGCTCAACCGCCGAAATCGGTATGGCGGGCAACGACGGATTGGTCGGCATTGCGCTTTATATGGGCGGCAGCACAACGCCGAATCGGGCAGTTGTACAGAGCGCGGGCAACGCGTACAAGCTGCGGTCAAAGGCGCTGCGATCCGTATTCGATCTTAGCGGCGTGTTTCAAAAGATACTCTTGCGCTATACGCAGTCGTTGATGACGCAGATCTCGCAAACTGCCGTTTGCAACCGTCTCCATTCGGTTGAGCAACAACTTTGCCGTTGGCTGCTTATTAACCACGACCTTTTGCAAACAAATAGGTTGATAATGACGCACGATCTCATCGCCAATATGCTCGGCGTTCGCCGCGAGGGCGTCTCGATAGCTGCCGGACATTTGCAGGAAAAAGGTTTGATCAAATACGTGCGCGGCACGATCACAATGCTCGACCGCGAACGTTTGGAAACCGCCGCCTGCGAATGTTACCAGGTTGTCAAAGACGAATACGACCGTCTGCTCGGTAAATACATCTCAAAGAGTCACTAATCCGCTAAATTTTAAGTGATAAATTTTCGCCGTATGTGTGAGTGCGCACAGACAAGCGTTTTGTCTCGTCACATCCTTATCCATAAGCCTTCATAAAACTTCATGATTTTTGTTTGATCAAAAATGGAAAAATAATGAGTGATGACGAGAGAGCGACCGACAGATGGGAAAACGAAGGCGGTAATAGCTCAACATAGTCAAGGAGAAACTTTTTAATGTCCCAAACTACCGAATTAGACGCGCCCGTTTCCAACCGATTGCTCGCCGCCCTGCCGATCGATCAATACCGGGGTATATTTTCCAAGCTGGAGAAAATCGCTTTAACTTACGGCGAGAACATCTACGAACACGGCGCGATCATTGACCATGTTTATTTTCCGAATAGCGGAATTATCTCCCTGCTTGCCGCCGTCGACGACAGCGCCACGCTTGAAGTCGGTATCGTCGGTAGAGAAGGAATCGTCGGGATTGCTCTTTTTCTCGGCGTAAAAACCTCAAACCATCGCGCGATCGTGCAGGGCGCGGGCTTTGCGATGCGAATGAAAGCGGCGGATTTTCTCAACGAATGTCGAAACGGCGGCGCGCTTCCGCGCATTCTGCGGCGTTTCACGCATTCATTGCTCTCGCAGGTTTCGCAATCGGCAGTTTGCTATCGTTTTCATCCGGTTGAAGCGCGTCTCGCGCGTTGGCTTTTAATGACGTCCGACCGGATGGGGACGAACGAGTTTCAAATTACGCAGGAATTTTTATCGAATATGCTCGGCGTACGCCGCGAAGCCGTCAACAAATCCGCCGGTAATCTTCAACTGCAAGAACTGATCAGCTACAGTCGCGGAAACCTCTCGATCAATGATCAAACAGGCTTGGAAGCCGCGGCTTGTCTGTGTTACAGCATTGTCACCGACGAAGAAAATAGTTTCCCGGTAAAGTAAAGTGTAAAAGCAACTTGCAACTTATCAAATTTCACTTTTTGTTCATTGCTTGGTTAAGTCCTTCCCGAATAAATAAACGTAATTAAATAAAGCATTTATAAGCGCGTTACCGCACCGACAGGCGATTTATAATCGTTTAAACTTAAATTATTCGTAATAAAAGAGATAAAGCGTCTGCGCAATTATCCATTACTAACGAACACGGAGAAAAAAATTATGAATTTGAGATTTAAACAATTATATTATTTTGCATTTATTGCAATCATTTTTTCGCTGAGTACCGGCGCGCTCGCACAAAACCGATCTTACCGGGTAAGCGACCGCACGGTCGAAACTCTGATAAATCGCATTGAAACGGGTACCGACGCGTTTCGACGGTCCGTCCAGAATTCGTTGGACAACAGCAAGATCAACGGAACCGCACGAGAGAACAGGATCAATTCCCATGTGGAAGATTTTGAAAATGCGACCGATACTTTGAAAAGGAACTTTACCGATCGGCGGTCAACGACCAATGATGTCCAGGAAGTTTTGAGCCGCGCCGGCGTCATTAATAGTTTCATGCGGGAAAATCGCGGAACTTTGACAATGCAGCGCCAATGGGATTCGATCCGGGCGAATTTAAACACCCTGGCGAATTATTACAATGTGAGCTGGAATTGGAACAGCCCGACAAACACGACTGTTGCGACTCGCCCGTACCGTGTAACGGATAATCAGGTTAAAAGCCTGCTGGTGAGAATCGAACAGCGAAGCGACGTTTTTCGCCGTGATTTAAGCGCTTGGTTAGATCGCAGCCGCCTTAACAACACGAATAAAGAAGACAATTTCAATGACTACGCTTCCGATTTTGAAAATGCCACAGACAGATTGCGTCAGAATTTTGATGCGGGCAATTCCATTGCTTCAGATGTCGAACAAGTTTTGAGCCGCGGCGCGGTTATCAACCGATTTGTCAGCAATAATAGATTTTCAAGATCACTCGAAAATCAATGGCAATTCTTGCGCGGTGATTTAAGTAGTTTGGCGAATTATTATAGTGTGAGTTGGAACTGGAATAATCCGACCTATCCAAATGAACAAACTTATCCAAATAATCAAAATTCGGGATTTGATTCACGTTTGACCGGAACTTATCGGCTGAACGTCGGTCAGAGCGATAATGTATCGACAACGATCGACAGAGCGATGGCGCAGATCAATTACAACGCGAATCAGCGCGAGCGAACCAAGAGTAATCTGGAACGTCGTTTAGCTTCGCCGAATATGCTGATGATCGAAAAACAAGATCAAAAAGTAACGCTCGCATCGTCCACGTCTTCGCAGGTTACATTCGATGCTGACGGCGTTTCGCGTTCGGAAACTTCCGAGAACGGACGCACGGTAAAGGTTCGAGCGACTGCGACGAGAAGCGATTTGACCATCAATTACGAAGGCGATCGAATTAACGATTTTTTTGTTTCTTTCACGCCGATAAATAATGACCAATTACGCATCGTCCGTCGGATCTATCTGGAAAATCGTAATGAAACCGTAACGGTAACAAGCGTTTACGACAAAACCGATCGGAATGCGCGTTGGGATAGATGGGATACGAACAATTATCCGAACACAACCGGAAACACTAATTACAATGATTTTATTGTTCCAAACAACACGCGCCTGACAGCGACTTTAGACACGCCGCTTTCCACCAAAACGGTAAAAGATAACGACCGATTTACAATGACGGTTACTTCTCCAAATGAGTATAACGGCGCGGTTATCGAAGGTCGCGTGGTCGGCGAAAAATCCGGCGTCGTTTCAGGCAGAGCGAATTTATCTTTGAGTTTTGAAACAATTCGACTACGAAATGGCAATACACATCGGTTTGCCGGTCTCGTCGAACAAGTTCGTCAGCCTAATGGCGATGAAGTAAAAGTCGATAATGAAGGCGCCGTGCGCGATAGTAATCAAACTACAAAAACCGTGACACGCGCCGGAATTGGCGCAGTTATCGGAGCAGTTATCGGAGCGGTTGCAGGCGGCGGAAAAGGCGCGGCGATCGGAGCGGCGATCGGCGGCGGAGCCGGAGCCGGCACTGTGATCTTGCAGGGACGGGATAATCTTGAACTTACCAGCGGCACGGAGTTTACCATTGCCGCAACTGCGCCGACTAATGTAGCAAAAAGCCAATAACTCGCACATGCTTTGAATGCCGAAAAGGTAAGCGCACGCATTGAGCGCGTTTGCACGAGTAGGCATTTCTTCCACATTCAAGCGAGCTTGTCATCAGACATTAACGGTTCGTTTGCAGAGGTGAGATATGGTTTTTGTAAATATTCCCTACGTTCCCGAAAACAACCGAATCGGCAAGGATCTTGCAAAAAAAGAAATAGAGGCTTTGGATATTGGCGATAACGCCAAGCAAAACGCTTACGCGGCGATTTACAACAAACGTCCGCGTGGAGTTAATTTTGAGAGCAATGATTCCGTGGAAGCCATTATGCTGGAGGACGTATTGCGTCGGTTAGGCATACCTTATAGGCGTTCGGAAGAATCCGAATACCTATTTTCTGAGAAGCCAAATTCTTAAAAGAAATAGGGACTTTGAGAAATGGAATTGATATTTACGAAAACTACTGATCGCCACCGCTGCGGCATTGAAATTGTGGTCGATGGTTTTAAAGCCCGATGTACGCTTTCGACTTCAGGAATGGTGACAATACCGACGGGCATGCACGGTTTTTGACGTCTATGAAAACGAAGCCGACGCCGTCGAAAGTTTCACAGATACGCCCGCGAAATCAGGAATTGCCGGCAGTTTATTGTAAAAGTAAGGAAGTTAGGATCCCAAGCCGCATCGACCTTGGCGATGTTCACAAACTGCCTGTAATTGTTCAGATTTTTCGTGTCCATTGACTCTCCATATTTTCTAATCTCCTTTAGGTTGTTTTTAGTCGAAATATTGAGGCTTTTGTCTGATGAAGTATTTGAAGCGACTGTAAAGCGAAACCCTGGGCGTGAAAAAGTCCCGAAGGGACGGCTTGATAATAGCCCAGCGATTCATCGTTGGGATTGCTGGCAACGACGGATGTAGTCCCGCAAGGGACGAAAGAATCAATCAAAAATATATCGTTCGTCGTATTCGATGCCGTGCTTTTTCAAGAACATCAGAAATTCTGTTTTGAAATCCATTTTCGCATGGTGTTCGGCTTGATCGTTTATATATTTGATCGTTCTTTCGACGTCGCCGACGCCGATCGAAAACGCGCCGTAGCCTTGCTGCCATTGAAACAGACGTTGTTTGGGAAACGTCTCGTGAATCCATTTCGACGAGCCGCCTTTTATCAATTGAAGAGCTTTCGCGAGGTGAATAGTTGCGGGCATCGAAATGAGCAAATGAACGTGATCGGCGACGCCGCCCGCCGCGAGCAATATTATTTTGTTTTCACCTGCGATGCCGCCCATATATTGAAAAAGTCGCGGCTGCAATTCGGGCGTGATCAACGGACGGCGTTCCTTTGTGCTGAAAACGCAATGATGAAGTGAATTGACGAATGAATGGGACATTATTTTATTGATTCTTTCGTCCCTACGGGACTCGAATGCTTTTTTCGCATTATACCCAACGATAAATCGTTGGGCTATTGCCGAATAGTCCCTGCGGGACATGTTTGTTTATTTGCAAACGGGGAAATTTCGCACGAGTTTTACATGAGAAAATAAAGAAAACTCCTGAGAAAACTTTAGCCTCTCAGTAAAAATTACAGCAAGCCCGATTCAAACCGAAAACTATATTAATAATTAACGGCGGAATTGTCGTATTTTTTTAAGGAGGTTGTCAAGCGAAACAGCTGTGAGTGAAAAGTCCCGAAGGGACGGCAAGATCATAGCCCAACGATTCATCGTTGGGAACAGTGGCGATAACGGACGCAGTCCCGGAAGGGACGGAAGAAAACCAATCAATCAAAAATATATCTTTCGTGGTCGCCCCCCGGTTAATATGCCGGTGGGCTTGATTTAAGTATGACAAATAGGCAGAATTCGTAAAGACCAGTTATCCACATGCCAGCTCGAAGAAGGGCTGGAAGTATTATTTTGTAGCTTTCCACGTTCTTCTAAATTGGACCGCAGCGGAGATCAGGTACCCGAGAATGTAAGCGAGACACAGGTAGGAAAGGTTTATTTTTAGTTGTAGAATTTCCAATTCGCGCGTTATCGCTTCAGTTTCCGTTGTGGCTCTTGCCAAGGCGGCTTCTTCGGCTCTTAAATTACTTTGTGCGCGAGCATTTGATGTTTTAAGATGCTCTATCACTTCCGGGGACAGCGCAATGCGTTCATCAATCGCTTGGCTTAGAGCCTTACTGTCTCCTTTCTTCAGCGCAGCAAATTTTTTTGCCATAATTTGCAATTCTTTTAGCGCGTATTCTAAATCGTCAATTTCCCTGGCGATTTCATTTTCAAGGACAGCGGCATTCGTCGAGTAAAACTTTACCCCCCGCATTTCGCTTTGTAGGGTTCTAAGTTTTTCCTCCAATTCCGCAGCTGAAGTATAGGTTGCCAATAGAGTCTCAAGGTACGGTTTCCATTCTGCTGCATTGTTTCGATGAGCCAAAATATTTTCTGTTGCATCAGCTTCCTTCTTTTGAAGCTCCTGCAAGTCGCTCGACCCGTCTATCGCTCTTAAAAGATAGTTTCGGGAAGTTTTATATTCTTCTAGTGATTCCTTTGCTTTATTCCGATTATCTGAATTCTTGGTTATTTGTTCAGGGATGGTAAATATCCAGGTCAATCCGGTGAAGGCTACAAGGAGAAAGAAGGTTGCGAATTTCCAAATACTACTTTGGTAGGTTTCAGTCAAAAAAGAGCTGACCGTTCTAAACAGTTTGCTTTCTTTTTTTCGCTTCTTAGCTCTTGCCATGGCTGTGGATAACTTCGGGAACGTTATAGCTGATCCTCTAAATCGTCTTCATCGCAATTTAAGTTTTCTTCATCCATTATATTTATCTATTACTGGAGCGGTCTCAAGAGAGACTGTTGTAAATTTGATGCTATTAATTTTATGCTAACTAACTTGCCTAATAAAGTCGTAAGATTTTATGAGACATTAAAGCATGTTTTTTTCAAAAAGCTCAATGAAAATCATGCGACCACATCTTTATTTCGTTGGCGAATTCGCCGATGGGTTCGAAGTATAAGGCTTTGATCATGCCGCGGTCTTCGGCGACGCCTTTTATTAAAAGAAAATTGTTTTGGTTGATGACGGCGCGGAAGCGTTCGAAGACGTCGGGCATAACGACGAAGTTTGAGTAGCCGGTTTCGTCTTCGAGCGTGATAAAGACGACGTTTTTTGCCGTCATCGGGCGCTGGCGGACGATCACTGCGCCGGCGACGAGCGCGACTCGCCCTTTTTTTAATTTTTGGGTTTGCGCGGCGGAAAGAATTCCTTTTTTGTTAAGCGCTTCGCGGATAAAAGCCATCGGGTGTTTGCCGGGCGAAATTCCGGTGCGCGTGAGATCGGCTTCGACAAGCTGTAAGCCTTCCATTTTTTTTATAAACGAGGAGTCCGCGGAGGTTTGCGAACGCTCGGGCGTTCGTTGCGGACGAGGGCGTCCGCGCTCCATCGCAAAAAGCTCGCCTTTCGGATTTATAAAAAGCTCCGATTGCCACAAAGCCTCGCGCCGGTGAACGGTGCCCGCGAAATTGAGCGCGCCCGCAAGGCTTAATGCTCTGACCTCGCGTTTGTTTATCGCGGGAACTCTTTCGATCAGATCTTCAACGCTTGAATAAAAACCGTTCTTTTCACGCTCGGATTGAATCGTTTCGGCAATTTCTTTTCGCAAGCCTTTTACGAATTTTAAGCCGACGCGGACGCATTTTTCGTTTTCCGTCGCAAGCGACGGCTGCAGGCAGGCTGCCTGCGCTCCATTATTCTCTACCGTAAAAAGATAGTCCGATCTATTTATATCGAGCGCTTTGAAATGAAGTCCGTGGCGCTGCGCGTCTTTTACCAAAGTTGCCGGCGCGTAAAATCCGAGCGGGTAATTATTGAGCATCGCGGTCATAAAAGCGGCGCGGTAATGGATCATAAAATACGCGGAAGCATAGGCGAGAAGCGCAAAGCTCGCGGCGTGAGATTCGGGAAAGCCGTAATTTGCAAAGGCGCGCACGCATTTTACGACGCGCTCCTGCGTTTTTTCGTCGATGCCGTTGCGCGTCATTCCGGCGCGCAGATTTGCGCCGATCTTTTCAAGTTTTCTGTCCGCGCGTTTGAAACCCATCGCGCGCCGCAGCTCATCGGCTTCGCCGCCGGAAAAACCGGCTAAAACCATAGAGATCTTGAGAAGCTGTTCCTGAAAAAGCGGCACGCCGAGCGTTCTGTGCAAGATCGGTTCTAAAAGCGGATGAATATAGTCGATCGGCTCCGTGCCTTCGCGGCGTTTGAGATAAGAATTGAGCAAGTTTCCGGCGATCGGTCCGGGACGAATGATCGCGACCTGGACGACGATATCGTAAAATTCCTTTGGTTTCGAACGCGGCAAAAACGCGATCTGCGCGCGGCTTTCAACCTGAAACATCCCGATCGTATCGCCCGTTTGCAGCGCTTTGTAAACTTGCGGATCGTCCGCCGGAATTTTGTAAAGATCGAGTTCGGTGCCATTGTGATGCTCGCGAACGAGCGTGATCGTATCGCGCAAAACCGCCATCATTCCCAAGCCGAGCAAGTCGATCTTTACCAAGCCGAGATTTTCGCAATCGTCTTTGTCCCATTGAATGATGTTGCGGTTTTCCATCGATGCGGGCTCGAGCGGAACGATGCCGTCAAGTCTGCCCAGCGAGACGACCATTCCGCCGGAATGCTGCCCGAGATGGCGCGGATAATCTAAAATTCGCGAATAGATCTCGCAGAATTTTTGCAGCTTGCGGCTGTCTTTCGGGTCAAGGTTGTGCTCGGTCAGATAAGCGGAAAGCTTTTCCGGCGAAAGCGTTTCGTAATGCGAAATAAGCTTTGAAAGATCGCCGAGCGCACCCGTATCAAAGCCGAAAACCTTGCCGACCTCGCGAATGGCGGATTTTCCGCGATAGCAGATCTGGTTTGCCGTCATTCCCGCACCGCGTTCGCCGTATTTTTGATAAACGTGCTGGATCACGGATTCGCGATCGTCGCCGGAAGGCAAGTCGATGTCGATGTCGGGATATTGATCGCTGTTTTCGGACAAAAAACGCTCAAACAAAAGATTTGCTTTTATCGGATCGACCGCCGTGATGCCGAGCGAATAACACACGACCGAATTTGCCGCCGAGCCGCGTCCCTGCGATAAGATTCGATTTTTTTTGCAGAATTCGGTGAGCTCCCAAACGACAAGAAAATATCCGGCGAGCTTTTTCTTTTTTATCAACGCCAGCTCTTTATCGAGCTTTTCGCGCACTTTGCCGGTCAGCGCGCCGTATCGATAAAGCGCGCCTTTTTCTGCTTGTTTCCGCAGATAAGAATCCATTGTTTCACCCGGCGGAACGGGAAAACTCGGAAAAGTATATGCGACTTCCGCGAGCGAAAAATTTATCCGCGCGGCGATCTCGTTCGTGCGCGCGATAGCTTCGGGGAAATCTTCAAAAAGAGCGAGCATCTGCGATTTTGATCTCAAATATCGCTCGCTGTTTTCCGAAAGCAAAAGTCCCGCTTCATCGATCGCGCAGTGATTTTTTATGCATGTGAAAACGTCGAAAAGCTCGCGGTCTTTTTCGTCCGCATAATACGCGCCGCTCGCGGCAAAAAATGGGATGTGCAACTTGTGAGCGTATGCCAAAAGCTGCTGGTTGAGATATTCCTCGCTTTCGAGATAATGTCTTTGCAATTCTACATACAGACGCTTTTCAAACACGTAATTGAGCCAGGCAATGTCTTCCAAACCGCATCCGTTTTTGATGCTTTGGTGCAAAAAACCGTCCGCGCCGCCGGTCAAACAAAGCAGATCTTCGGAATGATCTTCGATGTCAGCGCGCGTGGCAAAATGTTCGCCTTTTTCGTTGCGGAGCTTTATCGTGGTGATCAATTTGCAGAGATTTTGATAACCTTTCAGCGAAATTGGGATCAACGGTAAAACGGTTGTTCGCGCTGGCGCGCTTATGGCAGGCAGGCTGCCTGCGCTCCAGTCTGGATCGAGCGTGATCTCGGCGCCGACGATCGGTTTTATGCCCGCTTCTTTTGCCGCAAAATGAAAACGAACGGCGCCCGAAACCGTGTCGCGATCAAGCAAAGCGACGCCGTCAATATCGAGCGCGGCGGCGCGGTTTACAAGGTCTTCGGGCTGCGATCCCGAAGTGAGAAAGCTGAAAGCCGAGCGCGCGTGAAGTTCGTAAAAGCTCATCAATCGTATTCTCCTATCACAAACCAGCCGCGCGCATTTTTTTGCAGCCGGTAAAGACTTTTGTCTTCCATTTCGACGTCCCATTCGAACGTTTGCCAGCGCAGCAAATTCCACCACTGCGAAAATCCCTTCCAAAAACCGCCGTATTCTTTTACTTTTCCCGAAAAACGCCGCGTTCGGAGATAAAGCAGGCGTCCTTTATTAGCGGTAACGTCCGCAGCGAGCGGCGGAGTGAAATAATTGAGCGACAGAATCGGTTTTGGCTCTTTGATCTCAAGATCTTCCGCGCCGATCGGAAGCGCTTCCGCATCAAGCGCGAAAGGTTTCGGCAGCCGCCGTTCGAGCAAAACGGGAACGCCGACGTTTTCTTTTCCGAGCAGATTTTTGAGCTTATCGACTGTAAGCTGTAAATTTTCGGGTTCGGGTTTTGTTGAAGAAAATAGACCGCGCTGAACGCTGCGCGCGCGGCTGAAATGCGAAACGAGCCGGATCGAAACGATCTCAGACGCGGGAGCATTGTCCGCGATCCGCAAATTTATGATGGTCAGCCAAAATTTTTTATCGAGCGTCGGAAACGAAAGCTTTATTTCAAAAGATCTGGTCGTTTTATCGTCAAGTCCGAGTTCTATTTCAAGGCATTCGGTGCTGAAACCGAAATAAGCGGTTTGCTCCAAAATTTTTCCTAAACCGTTTGAAAGAATAAAGATCAGCCGCTCAAAATCCGAAACCGCAAAATCGAAATTTGTCGCCCAGGTGACTTTATTTTCCTTCAAATTCGGCGTCAGAATATAGTTTCCGTCGTTTTTTGCAAGATCGATCGCGTCTCTGAAATCAAGCCCGTAACGCGCGACGAGATCGTCTTCCGAAATGCGTTTCAAATCATCCGCGGTTTTTAGCCCGAGCGCGTGAAAAACTCCGAGCGTGTCTTCATCGATGCCGAGCGTGTCGAGCGGAAGATTCGATTTCGTGTCGGTGACGATCGAAACGCCTCGTTGATTTCGCGCGTAGAGAAGCGCCGAAGCGGCGTTTGGCGCGATCGAAACATTGCCCGATAAATTTTTCAGTTTTAATTCATCGCAGATCTTTTCAGCCGTTTGCGCGCGCGTTCCGAAAAGATTTTCCGTTCCGGTCAGATCAAAAAGAACGGCGTCGTCAAGCAATTCGATGTTGTATGCAAATGCTTGCGCGACCGAGACGAGCTCCGTTTTGTCTTCGCCGCTCGCGATGCAGGCGTAAATTCTAGACATAGTTTGCCTCCACTTTTACAATTTCCGGCTTTATCAAAAACGGCTTTCTGGTGTTGAGATCTATTTGAAGCTCTTTTAAGAGTTTGAATTTTCCGCCGCCCGACCAAATAACTTCGCGTTTATCAAAAGAATAAGATTGGCTTGAAGCCGAACCTAAAAGCGTCTTTCTGGCGGTGACGACGAGCAGCGTTTGGCTGCCTTTTATTTTGGTGCGGAAGCGATACCAATACGAACTCGGGATAAAATTCAACTCTTCAAGCGAAGCGGTGTTGAGATTAAGCCAAATCAAGCCGAAATTGCCGGCTTGCACAAGATAATCGATAGCCTTAAAAGCATTTTCAATGTGCCCGCCGCAGCGTATCCACAAAAGATTTTCGAGCTTTACATCGTTTTTTTTTGCCGCTTGCGGATTAAAGCCGCCGGCAAGATCAACAACCGAACTGATCTCGCCGTTTTGCGTCAAAACCGATAAAAGCATCAGCGTAAGACTGGTTTTTCCGGCGCTTGCTTCGCCCGTAAATTCCGTCAAACTGCCGCGCAAAAGACTTAAATTGCCGACCTCAAGATACGTTTCGGAATGTTTTTGTTCTTCCTGAAGCCGTGCTAACTTTTTAAATGCAATTACCTGTCCCATACGCCCAAGACTGAAATTATATCCCATCTATGAAACAAAGGCAAAAATGTAACGCCGCCGTCCCGGCGGCTGTCCTGATGGCATCTTGCCGTCAGATAAAATTAAAAACGAGCGAAATTTAGTGTTAAGAAAGCGGCGGCAGGATGCCTCCGCGACAGCCGGCGAGACGCCGGCGCTGCTTCTTTATTTCTTTTTTTTCTTCGATCAAAAGCCAGGCGCTCATCACACTCAAAAACGCCAGAATTGCCGCGCCGCAGCCGAACTATTGGCGCAAAAATGGGCGAAGACAAGCCTCGCCCGCACAAAATCTATTTCTAAAAACTTTTATCCTTTTCTCAATTCCGTCAAAACCTGTTTCGCCACGGCTTTTAACGTATCGAAAACGCCGACGCCTTGTGATGCGGTGGCTTCGAAGATCGGCTCGTTTTTGCGGTTAAGCTCGGCGGCGAGTTCGTCGGTTGAAATGACGTTTGGCAGATCGCGTTTGTTGAGCTGGAGAACGTAAGGAATGTCCGACAAATTATAACCCTGCGATTGCAGATTTTCTTCGAGGTTAAAAAGCGATTCGATGTTTGCGTCCATTCGTTCTTCCTGCGAATCGGCGACGAAAACTACGCCGTCAACGCCCTTCAGGATCAACTTGCGCGAAGCGTCGTAATAGACCTGACCGGGAACAGTGTAAAGATGAAAACGCGTTTTGAAGCCGCGAACGGTGCCGAGCTCGAGCGGCATAAAATCGAAAAACAAAGTGCGATCGGTTTCCGTCGCTAAGCTAATAAGTTTGCCTTTTGCCTGCGGAGCGGTCGAATCGTAAATGTATTGAAGATTCGTCGTTTTGCCGCAAAGTCCCGGACCGTAATAAACGATTTTGCAGTTGATCTCGCGCGAAGCGTAATTGATAAATGTCATAATCTTATTTTCGATTTGCGAATGTGGATTTGCGATTTATAAATAACTCATTCAGTCACAAATCGCAAATTGCAAATAGCAAATCCTAGCTAAAAAGACTGTCAATGTCGTCGTCGGTAATTTCGGCGAAAAAGGAGTTTTGATCGAGACGCTGCTGCTCCGAATCGCGGGCGACGTCTTCCAAGATCGAGGCAATTTCGTGGCTTGCCCGTTTTGTTCGCAGCTTGACCAAGCCGAGCGTCGAGCGTTCGTCAAATACAACAACCAAAAGACTTCTGCCGATAACGCTGATAAAAATGCTTTCGCGTTCGCCTTCGTGAACGACCGCAGGGAAAACGTCTTCGCCGATGAGCTTCGCCATCGAAGTCGTCGCAGCGACGTTGCCAGCCGCGAGGGAAGAAAAGCTCGTTGTATCCATATCGCCGATATCGCCGTGAAAGGCGATCGGCTGTCCGTCACGGTCAACGAGAAAAACAACGCGCCCGGCGCATTCGACGCGAAGGCGCGCGAGGACGTTCTTTATCCTTTGAAACTGATGTTCGTGTATAACAACGGGCGTTTCTACCATGCAAGCATTTCTCTCGAAATTCGGTTAAATAAGAGGTCAGGAAGCAATCTGTAAAACTTATTTCGCGGTTTGTGCCGGATGCAATTTTACTTGCAGCCGTATTCTTAATTTAGCATATCGCGCGCGCGCGCTTCAAGTGTTTTTTCGACCCGGAAAACTTATTGCCCGCACAAAATAAAAGGTGATAAAATTATTTTTGGCAAATGCGCCTGCCAAAACTTCAAATTGATTCGCTACCACCTTGCCCGCCTTCCGAATTTTCGCTAAATTCAGCCTTAGTAAATGAAAAATCATCTGTTTTCAAATATTTCGCACTCACTCAATGTTGTCGCGATCGGCGGCGGAAACGGACTTTCGACGCTTTTAGGCGGTCTGAAAAGATTTGTGAAAGCCGCGGAAAACGAGCCTGTGTTCCTCGAAAGTCTTTCGGCTATTGTCGCGGTTTCCGACGACGGCGGAAGTTCCGGACGCCTCCGGGACGAGCTGCAAATGCTGCCGCCGGGCGATATTCGCAATTGCATCGTCGCGCTTTCGGAAGATTCGCAGCATTTATCAAAGCTTTTCCGGCATCGTTTTCGCGGCGACGGCGACCTCGGCGGGCATAATTTCGGCAATCTTTTTCTCGCGGCTTTGACCGAGATCACCGGCGATTTTGCGGAAGCGGTAAAACTTTCATCGGAAATTCTAGCGAGCAAAGGTCATATTTTCCCGGCGACGGTTGCCGACGTTCGTCTTGCGGCGGAGCTAAAAGACGGTTCGGTTGTGCGCGGCGAAACCAACGTCGGAAAGGTAGGAAATTCGATAAAGCGGCTTTATCTCGAACCCGAAAACTGCCAGCCGCTTCCGGAAGCGCTCGCGGCGATTCAGAAATCCGACGTTATCACCGTTGGTCCGGGCTCGCTTTTTACGTCTCTTTTGCCGCCGCTTCTAATCGAAGACGTCGCGCAGGCGATCGGCGATTCGCCGGCAACGAAGATCTTTATTTGCAATTTGATGACGCAGCCCGGCGAAACCGACGGACTGACTTCGCGAAAACATCTTGAAATCGTGCGCGAATACGCGCCTCAGATCGATTTCGATTACGTCGTCGTAAACAATCGTCCGATCAGCGACGAACAATCGCTGCGATACGCCGGCGAAGGTGCTGAGCAGATCGGCGTTCACGGCTCGATCACGCCCGAAACAATTGAAGGAGCGGAAGTCGTTTATGGTAATCTATTGGACGACGGCGATATGGTGCGGCATCATCCGGAAAAGTTAGCGCAGGTCGTTTTGCTGTGCGCCGTCCAGCCGAAAAGACGCGCAATGATTTTCCGCTAAAAATTCTATGGAAAGCACATTTTCCGACGGGAAAAAAACGCTCGATATTTTGATCTTAGCCGCAGGTTTGGGCACGCGGATGCGCTCAAAACTGGCTAAGGTGCTTCACAAACTCGACGATCGTCCGCTGATCGGACACGTTTGCCGCACGGCAGCCGCGCTTGCGCCGCGCAAAGTTTATGTCGTCATCGGACATCAAGGCGAAGACGTGAAAACGGCTGTTTTGGAAGAATTGGACGAGAACCACGCCGAATTTGTCTGGCAAGAGGAACAGCTCGGCACCGGGCACGCCGTCAATTCGGCGCGCGAATTTCTTGCAGCGGAAGATTCGACGCTTCTTGTTCTTTCGGGTGATGTGCCGATGATCCGCGCAGAAACTCTCGCTGCTCTCGTGCAGCAGCATCACGCGCATCGCGGCAAAGGCGCCGCCTGCACGATCGTGACGGTAAAGCTTGATGATCCAACAGGTTACGGCAGAATCGTCCGGGATGAAGAAGGGCTGTTTGAAAAGATCGTCGAGCAAAAAGACGCAACCGATGAGGAAAAATTTGTTAGGGAAATTAATTCGGGAATTTACTGTTTCGATACAAAAAGGCTTTTCGACGCGCTTTCAAAGGTTCAAAATCACAACTCGCAAGGCGAATATTATTTGACGGACGTTCCGACGCTTTTGCAAAATTCGGGCGAGCCCGTTTCGCTCTATCAACACACTGACACGCGCGAAGTTTCCGGCATTAATAATCGCGCCGAGCTCGCCGCTATGGAGCGAATTTTATGCCGCCGGACGATCAAGCGGATGATGCTCGATTTTGGCGTGACGTTTATCGACCCGCAAAATACATACATCAGCGAGCGCGCAAACGTGGCGCGCGACACGGTGATTTATCCGAACGTGAAGGTCGAAGGTGAAACCGTGATCGGCGAAGGCTGCACGATACGGCAGGGAACGCGGATCACGAATTCAAAGATCGGGCGCGAAACGGAAATTCGCGATAACTGCGTAATCACAGATTCGGAAATAGCTGACAACTGCACGGTTGGACCTTTCGCGCATCTTCGCGGGCACGCGCGAATGGAAGACGGATCGAAAGTCGGAAATTTTGTCGAGCTCAAGAAAACCGTTCTCGGTCGCGGCTCGAAAGCAAGCCATTTAACTTATCTCGGTGACGCGATCATCGGCGAGAATACAAACATCGGTGCCGGTACGATCACCTGCAATTACGACGGTAAAAACAAACACGTTACCGAGATCGGCAACAACGTGAAAATCGGCTCGGACACGATGCTCGTCGCGCCGGTAAAAGTCGGCGACGGCGCGGTAACCGCTGCAGGTTCTGTCGTGAAAGACGATGTGCCGGCGGATTCTCTTGTCGCGGGTGTGCCGGCGAAGGTGAAGAAAAATTTTAAGGAAGGGATTCAGAAAGCCGCCGAAGCGTCAAAAGAATGATTTTGTGATAAAATCGGTTTCAGCTAAGGATACAGCGATGACCAAGAAGCCAAAAATTGTTAAAGAGGTGAAAACCGAGCGCCCGGAACGCATGAAACTTTCGGCGGAAGAATCTTTAAAGCGTACGAAAGAATTTGATAAGCGGAGGGATAAGTTCATTGCCGCTATCCGCAAAGGGAAGAATTGAGGTTTATCTTCCAGATTTACCTGATCCTATCTATCAAAATTTATTGCAGGCTTTTGAGGATGAATTCACATACAACTTCGGCGGCTCAAGTATTATCCACGGGCTTGACGGCAGTTATCTTTCAAAATTTGGCGAAAAAATTAAAGACCGCATCAACCTTATTTACGCAGACACGCCGTATTCGTTTCGGGAAAACGAAGACATGCTCTCGACCTATGCGGAAAAGTTGAGAAATGCCGCCTCTGATGCGTTAGAAGAGGAAGCGGTTTTGGTCGTTGTTTGGCAAGTTTATCATTCAATATAAAGTAAAAATATGTGCGGAATTGTCGGATACACTTTAAATAAACAAGTCGTGCCGTTGATCATTGAAGGTTTGCGAGAGCTCAAATATCGCGGGAAAAACTTCTTGGAGAATCTTACCTGATCGTCGTTCATTAAATCCATCATTACTAAAACACTGGTATGAAAAAACAAACTTGGCTCACTTTATTTTTGTTTACATTTTTGTGTGTTTTCACTTGTTTCGGACAGCGGCTCGAAACGCAGATTAAAATTCAGCGTCCCGATTACAGCGGAACGTGGAAATTCAATGCTGAAAAATCCCGCGGACTGGAAAAATCGCGACCAAAGGATACGGGATTGTCGTATCTGATGATCATCGAACAAAATCTTCCAGCGATCGGAATAACCGTCAAACAGCAGCGCGGAACGGGCGCGGATGAAAATTTCTTTGGCGGAAAACTAACGCTTTGGACGGACGGTCGCGGAGACGAGTATGTCGAGGGAATTCATTCGGAGCCGTCTGTTTCCGGATGGAAAAACAATAAATTAACCGTTACACATTACAGTTTCGTCAAGACGGAGCCGAAACAAATTACTTCGATCGAAGAATATGAACTGTCAGCTGACGGTAAAACGCTGACGAACACTTGGAAGCGGACTTCGTTTAAATATATCGTTGACGATAAGAATGGAACTTTTAAAGAGGAAAGATATTTTGACGATGCGGAAACTCTGATTCTCGTATTTGATAAAGTAAGATAAAAATATGTGCGGAATTGTTGGATACGTCGGAAATAAACAAGTCGTGCCGTTGATCATTGAAGGTTTGCGCAAGCTCGAATATCGCGGATACGATTCCGCGGGAATTGCTGTTGTCGATGAAAATCAGCAACTTTCGCTGCGCCGCGCCGAAGGGAAATTGCGGAATCTTGAAGAAGTGATCCGTTTAAATCCGCTCGACGGAAATTACGGCATCGGTCACACGCGTTGGGCGACGCACGGGCGTCCGACCGAGGAAAACGCGCATCCGCACCGCGATTGTTCGGGCAAGATCGTCGTCGTTCACAACGGAATTATCGAAAATTATCTGCAGCTGAAAGATCAGCTTAAAGAGCAAGGACACGAATTCAAAACCGAAACCGATACTGAGATAATCGCGCATTTGATCGAAGAATTCAGACGCGAAGGTTTATCGTTTGAAGAAGCCGTTCGGAAATCGGTTCAGCAATTGCGCGGAATTTTCGCGCTGTCAATAATTTCGTCCGACGAGCCCGACAAGATCATCGCCGTTCGCGAAGGTCCGCCGGTCGTTATCGGTTTGGGCGACGGCGAATTTTTTGTCGCCAGCGATATTCCGGCGATCCTGCAGCATACGCGCGACGTTTTTTATCTTGGCGAAAAAGAGATCGCGATTCTCACCAAAGATTCGGTTCGCGTGACGGATTTTGACGGAAACGTCGTCGAACCGAAACAGCAGCGCATCACCTGGGATCCGATCATGGCAGAAAAAGGCGGCTTTAAACATTTTCTGCTGAAGGAAATTTACGAGCAACCGCGCGCCGTTCGCGATACGGTTCGCGGGCGAGTTTCGCTCGATACGGGCAAGATCTATCTTGACGCAATGGACATCTCCGAAGAAGATTTTCGCAATCTGAATTCGATAAAAATTGCCGCCTGCGGAACGAGTTGGCACGCCGGAACAGCCGCTAAATATATGTTTGAAGAGCTGGCGCGAGTTCCGGTCGAGGTCGATTACGCTTCCGAATTTCGTTATCGAAATCCGGTTTTGTACGAAAACGATCTGCTTATCGTAATTTCGCAATCGGGCGAAACCGCCGATACGATCGCCGCGATGCGCCACGCAAAGGAAGCCGGCTGCAAAGTTCTCGCGGTTTGCAACGTCCAAGGTTCGATGATCACACGCGAGGCGGACGGAACGATCCTTACGCACGCCGGACCTGAGATCAGCGTCGCTTCGACCAAAGCTTTTACATCGCAGATCATCGCGCTCTATATTTTTGCGCTCTATTTGGGCGAGCTGCGCGGAAAATTGAGCGAGGAACAAGTTGTCAAACACGCGCAGGAATTGATCGAACTGCCGCTCAAGATCGAAGAGATCTTGGGTGAGGCTGATTCGATCGAAGAACTTTCGAAGGAATTTTTCCGCTCGCCGGATTTCTTGTATCTCGGGCGCGGTATCAATTTTCCGGTCGCGCTTGAAGGCGCCTTGAAATTAAAGGAAATTTCGTATATTCATGCCGAAGGCTACCCGGCGGGCGAAATGAAACACGGACCGAACGCGCTGATCGATGAGAAGCTGCCGGTCGTTATTATCAACACCCGCGAAGAAGGAAACGAAGGAAGCGAGCTTCGATATGAGAAGACGCATTCGAACATCGTCGAAGTAAAATCGCGCGACGGAATAATTTTGTCGATCCTCACCGAAGGCGACAAAATGAGTTCGGTTGTTTCCAATTATGTGATTGAAATTCCGGAGGTTTCCGATCTGCTGTCGCCTATACTTTCCGTCGTTCCTTTGCAGCTTCTCGCTTATCACATCGCCGTTCGCCGCGGCTGCGACGTCGATCAGCCGCGCAATCTGGCGAAATCCGTGACGGTTGAGTAATTTTATTTAAAACCGATAGTTACAGCGTAAGTTCCGGTTTTTCCTTTTTTCCATTCCTTTCTGCCGCTGATCTCAAGCTTTTTCTTCTTTCCGTCGTATTTTGCGCTCAGCGAATTCAAAAGCTTGTCTTCGTTTTTCTTTGTAAGAAAGCCCTGAAATTTCGTTGCCAGCTCGTCAGCATTTATCTTTTCCTTGATCACCGCTGTAAAAACGCCGGGAACCGGAATCAGATCGATCGGATTTATTCCAAGATTTTTTAATTGCTCGATAACTTGCGGCAAAACACCGCTCTTCAAAAAGCTTTTCACGGAAGAATCGAAAACGTCGACGAACTGAACCGTAATCGACGAAACCTTCCCGTCAATTTCCGCGATCTTCTCGTCGGAATCCGAAAAACCGTTGAAACCCGAACTCAAAACGCTTGTGTCCAGCTCGACCGAATCGCCAATGCTCATCGAAGGCAGAAAACACGGCTTTTCGGCTTTCCGCCATTGCCACTGTCCGCCGTCCGGTTTGGAAACGATCGCTGCCTTCTTATCGCCTTTTTTGTCGGTGTAACCAATAAAAAAAATCAAACGAAAATTTTTCTTGCTTTTGTCGTCGCCGAAATCCGGAAACGTAATGCCATCGATCGTTAAAGTTTTTTTTGCCATTGATTTTCTCCTTTTTAAGCGCTGTCCTTCCGGGAATTTATGCCGGTAGCGGAAATAAAGGTTGCGCAACTCAGATTTTATAAAATATCTAAAAAAAAACAACGTGCGGGGCGAGTTCGCGGGCAGATAAGTTCCATAATCTTGACCGTTTCAAATTGACTATATTACTCAATCGTTATATACTCATACTAACTTATTATGAAAACGAATCTTTCGAATGAAGTTCTGAACTTGGTTGCAGTGAGGTTTAAGGTTTTAGCTGAGCCGCTTCGCTTGCGGATCTTGCACACGCTTCAAGGCGGCGAAAAGAGCGTTACGGATCTGACCGAAATGGTCGAGGCGAGTCAGCCGAATGTCAGCAAACATCTGAAAATTTTGCAGGACGCCGGATTGCTTCATCGCCGGCAGAACGGCAACGCGGTTTATTATTCGATCGCCGACGAAAGTATTTTTACGCTGTGCGAAGTCGTTTGCGACGCGTTGCAGGAACGCCTAAAAAATCAAGCGAAAATTTTGGCGTTTGAATAAATAATCAAAAAGCTTTTGAGGTAAAAAATGTCTGAATGTACTGTTTTAACATTAAATGAAAAATTAGGAAACGAAGATTTAGGTCTGATTGATGTGCGCGAATACGCTGAATTTGCGGGCGGACGAATTGCGGGTGCGAAACTTTTACCGCTTGGCGAAATTGAAAAACGTCATACGGAACTCGACCGTTCAAAACCGATCTATGTTATGTGCCGGACGGGAAATCGTTCATCGCAAGCCCAAACGAAATTAAAATCATTGGGTTTTACAAATGTCGTCAATGTCGCAGGCGGTTTTGAGGCTTGGAAAAAAGCCGATCTGCCGTTTGAACGCGACGAAAACGCGCCTTGGGCGTTGGAGCGTCAGGTTCGGTTTGTCGCCGGATCATTGGTTTTGGTCGGTGTTTTATTGAGCATTTTTGTGCATCCGTTTTTCATCGGACTGTCGGGATTTGTTGGCGCGGGTTTGGTTTTCGCGGCGGTAACGGATACTTGCGCGATGGGAATGATGTTGATGAAAATGCCCTGGAATCGGAAACCTTTGACCGTCAGCGGAAAGCAGTAAAAGAGGAAAATTATGAAATTCAAACAGTTTTATTTGGGTTGTCTGGCGCAGGCATCTTATTACATCGGCTCTGACGGCGAAGCGGCGATCATTGATCCGCAACGCGATGTTCAGCAATATCTCGATGAAGCCGAAGCGAACGGACAAAAAATTAAATACGTGATCGAAACGCATTCGCACGCCGATTTCGTGTCAGGTCATCTTGAACTTTCACAAAAAACAGGCGCGGAAATCATCTATGGCGAACGCGCGAATACAAATTTTCCGACGCATAAGGTCAAAGACGGCGACGAATTGAATGTCGGAAAAGTAAAACTGAAATTCCTGGAAACGCCCGGACATACGCCCGAAGGCATCACGATCTTGGCGGAAAATACGGAAAACAAAGAAGCACCGGTAAAAATGTTCACCGGCGACACGCTTTTTATCGGCGATGTCGGACGACCTGATCTGATCGGCTCGAAAGGCTTTACGGCAGAAGAAATGGGCGGCTTTTTGTATGATTCGCTGCACGAAAAAATTCTGCCTTTACCCGATGAAACCGAAGTTTATCCGGCGCACGGCGCGGGATCGCTTTGCGGAAAATCTCTCTCGAAAGAAACTTGGTCAACGCTCGGACAGCAACGCAAAATGAATTACGCGCTTCAGCCGATGTCAAAAGAAGAATTTGTAAAATTGGTCGCGGCTGACCAGCCCGAAGTTCCGGCATATTTTCCGCAAAGCGCGGCGAAAAATCTGGAAGGCTCTGTTTCGCTTGAAGATTTGCCGAAACCGAAAGCCTTTTCGACCGAAGAGATCGCAAATTTTGACGGCGTGGTTTTGGATGTCCGCACAAACACGGAATTCGGCGCGGGACATATTGCGAACGCGATCAACATCGGGCTCGGCGGACAATTTGCTTCGTGGGCGGGAACTTTGATCCCGATCGGAACGCCGATGGCGATTGCCGCTGACAATCAAGAACAAGTTGACGAAGCGTTTATGCGGCTCGCACGAGTCGGACACGAATCGGTCAAAGGTTTTATTTTGCTCAAAGATTACGCGGGCGAAAAGAAAACGGTCGGGCAAGTTCCGGTTGAAAAAGTAAAGGAAATATTGTCGGACAAAATCCAATTTGTTGACGTGCGCCGCACAGCCGAACATACGAACGGACACGCGCCGCAGACGATAAATTTGCCGCTCGATAAATTGGCGAAAGAAATTGACCGCCTTGATCCAGACAAATCGACTTATGTTATATGTCAAAGCGGTTATCGTTCGAGCGTCGGCACGAGCATTTTGGAAAACGCCGGATTCAAAGAAATCTACAACGTCAGGGGCGGCACAAAGGCTTGGATGGACGCGGGTTTTGATACAGAAATTTCCGGCACAGCGTGTGCAAGCACAAATTAGAGTTTGAATTTTGTGAACACGGAGGCGTGGAAAAGATGAGTGATTTTTATTGGATTATCGGATTTTTCGTGATTTATTTGCTGTTGCAACTCGTGATTTTGCCGAAACTCGGCGTTTCGACCTGAATGCGCGGAGCGTGTGATGTCGGGTCCCGACATCAGAAAAAATCAAAACCGGGCGAAGCGGCTGAAACGGAGAATTTTTCGTGAACAAAAAAGCGCATTGGGAAAATGTTTATGCAACCAAACAGCCCGATCAGGTGAGTTGGTATCGCGAGCATCTAAAAAATTCGCTGGAGATGATTTTTGAGACGGGCGTTGGCAAAAATGCCGCGATAATTGATGTCGGCGGCGGAAGTTCGACGCTTGTTGATGATCTTCTTGAAAACGGTTTTACGGACATTTCGGTTTTGGACATTTCCGCCAAAGCCATCGAAAACAGCAAAAATCGTCTTGGCACACGCGCCAAACAAGTTGAATGGATCGAAGCGGATATAACCGATGCCGATTTGCCGAAAAATCATTATGACGTTTGGCACGACCGCGCGGTTTTTCATTTTTTGACGGATGAAAACGATCGCAAGAAATATGTCGAACTCGTAATGAGTTCATTGAAGATCGGCGGACATATCATTGTTGCTTCGTTTGGTTTGGACGGACCGATAAAATGCAGCGGTTTAGACGTTGTTCGATACAGTCCAAACGCGATGCACAATGAGTTTGGAAGAAATTTTGAACTCGTAAAAAGCGTCCGCGAAATCCACGAAACGCCTTTTGAAACAACACAGGAATTTATTTATTGCTATTGCCGAATGATTGCAAACTAAGGCGGTTCTTGTCTCGAGTTTTGGAAATTGGCGGGACGCGCACGCTTATAAACGCGGGCTGAAAACCAAAGACGGAGCGATGGTTGCTGTTTGAACTGCTCTTCAAAGAAGAAAAAAAGGTTGAGTTTTTACACCCAACCTTAAAAAATCTATCCTATTCAAACGAAATTAATGAACGACCCAAGCAGGAACAGCAAAGTCGCCCGCTTGTCCCCACTGGAATGTTTGAAGCGCACCGTCGCTTGAACGTCTGACATAGAAATTGGACATACCGGGTGTCACACTCGAACGCCAGATAGCGATGTCGGTTTTGCCGTCGCCGTCATAATCGCCCGGTGTGCGAGCGTCGCCCGCGATTCCCCAGCGAAGCGGACTGACGGGTCCCGTGCCGCCGCCGTCGCGTTCGAGAATGTAATATGACCGTCCCGGAATGCCGCCGATGGTTTCTGTTCTCGAAACACAGAAATCATATTTACCGTCGCCGTCATAATCGCCCGGCACGATGAGATCGCTGTTGCGTCCCCAGTTAATATATTCGACTAAACCACCGCCCGATTTGAGCAGGACGAATTGTCCGGCACCTGCCGCGGCGGGATCGGTTCTTTGAATACAGAAATCAAATTTCTGGTCGCCG
>JBGTFE010000127.1:0-4374 GCA_041747435.1 Pyrinomonadaceae bacterium
GAGTTACAGCACGAAAAATGTTTTGGACAATATTCAGGATGCCGCCAAAGATTTTATAAAAATTCTGCGCCCCGAAGACAAAGCGATGATCGTCGGCTTTGACCATCGAACCGTTTTTCTCAGCGAATTGACATCAGACCGCAAAATTTTGTCGAATGCCGTCAATCGAACCGGCGTTTCAAAGGTCAACGGTTCGGATATGCACAGTGCGGTTATCGAGGTCATCAACAGATATTTTCGAACGCTCAACGGCAGAAAAGCGATCATCGTTTTAACCGACGGAATGGTCGTTTCCGACCGCGGAATTTCCGCGCAAAAGGTTTTGGATTCGCTTCAGGAAGCGGACATATTTTTTTATCCGATCATTTTTAAAACCGGTTTTTATTCTTCGGGAACGCGAAACAAAAAACCTATTATGATCGAATTTTTAAATATTCTGGCGGAAGAAACGACCGGAAAATTTTATGAAAAGGAAGCGACCAAATTAAAGGAAGCGTTCCGAAGTATTGCCGAGGAATTAAAAAAACAATATCTTCTGGGTTTTTATCCCGAAAACACCGAACGAAAAAATTCTTCACGGCATATTATCGTCAAAACAGATCAAAAAGGTATGATCGTCAGAGCGAAAAAGAAATTGAATTTTTAAGAAAAAATTATGTCATTGATCGAAATAACCGAATACGGCTTGAACGGCTGGCGCGATCTTGAAAATTCAAATGATCGCGCTGAATTTTATTGCCAAAAACTCGAATCGGGCAGTGTTCTTTTTTTCGACGGAATCCCGTTCGATCTGCCCGAAAAGAATAAAAACTTTCTTCTCGAACAGCGTCAAACCGATTCGGGGTTTCACAAAAATATTTCGTATCGTCCGAAAAAAGACGTGATGCGCGGCTCGTCCGCCGATTCGGATTCCGCAAAAATGCGGGAAATTATGAAGCATTATTCGGCGGAAGTTACGCGGTTTGTTTCCGATTTTCTCGCGCCGTATGCCGGAAAATTGGATTTGGATTTTGCGAGTTTTCGACCGTTGGAAGAAAAGGGAAGAAATCTGCCTTTGAAAAAAAGAAACGATCTCCTGCATGTTGATTCGTTCCCGACGCGCCCGACACGAGGCGCGAGGATTCTCCGCGTTTTTACCAATATCAACCCGACCGAACCGCGCATCTGGAACATCGCCGAACCGTTTGAACTACTCGCCGAACGATATGCGGAAAAAGCCGATCTGAATAATTTTGCGGGAAAAAAATCCGGCGGAGTTTCAAAATTTTTAAACCGGCTCGGCTTGCCCGTCGCCGATCATTCGGCGTATGACAAATTTATGCTTCACTTTCACGATTATCTGAAAGCGAATGAATATTTTCAGGCAAATTGCGATAAAGTAAGACTGGAATTTCCGCCGAATACGACGTGGATGGTTTACACCGACGGCGTTCCGCACGCCGCGCTGTCCGGTCAATACGCGCTCGAACAAACTTACATTGTTCCGGTCGAAGCGTTGGTCGCCAAAGATAAAGCACCGATCAAAATTCTCGAAGCAATTTGTAAAAGAAATTTATCGGTATAAAATCAATTGTAGTTTTCAATTTAAAATGAAAACACTTAAAAAAATAAAACATGGAGTCCAGAAATGAATTTAGGCAAAGCATTTATCGCCGGTGTCGTCGCCGGTTTGATAATGGGAATAATTATGGTTATCGCCCACGCGGTCGGGATGACACCGATGAATATGCCGATGTATCAGGGAAGTTTGATGACGGTCGAGATCAGCACAATGTCGTGGTGGCTCGGTTTGTTTTCGCATCTGATTGTTTCGGGTTTGATCGGCATTGTCTATGCAATCGGTTTTGAATATATTACAAAAAAATCCGGCTGGCTGACGGGCGCGATGTTCGGATTTGTCCATTGGATAATTGCCGGTTTGTTTTTCGGAATGATGGGCGCGATGCACCCTTTGATGCAGTCGGGCAAACTGGACGCGCCGGGAATGTTTGCCGTCAATTTCGGAATCGTTTCAATCGTCGCCGTCCTGATGCTGCATCTGCTGTATGGCGCAATCGTCGGCGCAATTTATAAGCCGTCTAATAATGCTAGTTGAGCTAAGTGTGTGAATCAAAAGTAGAAAAACTTTGCGTGCTTTGCGCCTTTGCGTGATATTTTTTTCACGCAAAGGCGCAAAGCACGCAATGAAAACGACACACATTGATTTACATCAAAGAAATAAAATATTTCAATTTAAGTAGGCGGAAAAACCGCCTTTTTGTATTTTGAATGTTAAATTGTTAATTTCATTTCCATAAAATAATTTCCAAAAAATCCAATATAAATATGAAACGAACTATTAAAGCACCGACCGGAACGGAACTGACTTGTAAAAACTGGCTCATCGAAGCCGCGTATCGAATGATTCAAAATAATTTGGACGCAGATGTCGCGTTTGATCCCGACAATCTGATCGTCTATGGCGGACGCGGTAAAGCGGCGCGAAATTGGGAATCGTTCGACGCGATTTTGGAGAGTTTAAAGAATCTCGAAGCGGACGAAACTTTGCTTGTGCAGTCGGGAAAACCAGTCGCCGTTTTCAAAACTCACACCGACGCGCCGAAGGTTTTGATTGCCAATACGAATATCGTGCCGCATTGGGCGACGCAGGAACAGTTTGATAAATACGAGCGCGAAGGCTTGATGATGTATGGACAGATGACCGCCGGAAGTTGGATTTACATTGGCACACAAGGCATTTTGCAGGGAACTTATGAAACCTTCGGGAGTTTGGCGCGGCAGAACGGTTGGGGCGATTTGAAAGGAAAATTCGTTTTGACCGCAGGCTTGGGCGAAATGGGCGGAGCGCAGGCGCAGGCGATTACTTTTAACGGCGGAGTCGGTTTGCTCGTTGATGTTGATCCGTGGCGCATCGAACGCCGTTTGCAATTGAAACAAGTTGACACTTCGACCGAAGATTTGGACGAAGCGTTGGAAATGGTCAAAGAATTTACCGATAAAAAGGAAGCTAAATCAATCGCGCTTTTGGGAAACGCGGCTGATGTCCATTGGCAGATTTTAGAACGCGGAATTTTGCCTGATGTCGTTACCGATCAGACTTCCGCGCACGACGTTCTTTACGGCTATATTCCACAAGGTCTTTCAATCGAAGAAGCAAATGAACTCAGAAAATCAAACCAAACCGAATACGAAAAACGCGCGATGGATTCGATGGCGCGGCACGTTGAAGCGATGTTGGAATATCAAAAACGCGGTGCAATCGTTTTCGATTACGGCAACAATCTGCGCCAACGCGCTAAAGACAACGGCGTGGAAAACGCCTTTGATTATCCCGGATTTGTTCCCGCATACATTCGCCCACTTTTCTGCGAAGGCAAAGGTCCGTTTCGCTGGGTTGCGCTTTCGGGCGACAAAGAAGACATTTACAAAACCGACGAAGCGATGATGAATCTGTTCCCCGAAAACGATCATTTGACGAAATGGCTGACGATGGCGCAAAAAGAAGTCGAGTTTCAAGGTTTGCCCGCGAGAATCTGCTGGCTCGGCTACGGCGAACGCGCCAAAGCCGGACTCAAATTAAACGAAATGGTTGCGTCTGGCGAATTAAAAGCCCCAATCGTCATCGGGCGCGATCATCTCGACTGCGGCAGCGTCGCCAGTCCGAACCGCGAAACCGAAGCGATGAAAGACGGCTCGGACGCAATCGCCGATTGGGTTTATCTAAACGCGATGATAAACGCCGTCGGCGGCGCAACGTGGGTTTCCCTCCACCAGGGCGGCGGAGTCGGCATCGGCTATTCACTCCACGCCGGACAAGTCATCGTCGCCGACGGCACACCCGAAGCCGCCAAACGCATCGAACGAGTCCTCACCACCGACCCCGGAATGGGCGTCGTCCGCCACGTTGACGCGGGTTATGAAGAAGCGGTTGAATTTGCTGAAAACAATGATGTTAAAATTCCGATGAAACAAAGATGAACTCGAATGAAGTTTTACATTTAGATTTTGAAATTACCGAAACGAGTCTTCGACGCATTTTTTTTGATGATATACGGGACAAATTTTTGCCGATGATTCAGGGGGCTATTGCCTTTACTCTTTTCGGTGTTTTTTTTATTGTTGCGCTCGGTGATTATTATCTTTTATTCATCGTTGGCGGTATGTATATTCTTTCGTTCGGAACTCTCGCGTTCACGTATTTGAATTTTATTAAAAATGCTCGAAAGATGTTCGCCAAAATGAATGATGCTCAAAAGAATATTCATTTTATTATTCAAGAAAATTCGGACGGCATTGAAATAATCAGCGGCAAGGACTTCAGCCATTTAGCTTGGGATTCGATTCATAAAATAGCTGAAAAGGAAAATAGTTTTA
>JBGTFE010000128.1:0-1865 GCA_041747435.1 Pyrinomonadaceae bacterium
TTCCAGATCTTCGTCAAGTCCGCGGCACGGCGCGATTATCGAAACAAACGGAGTAAAATCCGATTTCGGTTTGGCGAGTTCTTTTTTGAAAAAATTCAAGTAGTTGATTCCGCCGCGCAAGGATTTCCAGCTCATAAAAACGAGCAACGCCGCGAAAAAGTAAAAAATGAATATCATCTTGAACGGAGCGCCGGCAGCTTGCCGGCAAACGTCGCTAGCGACGCAGTAAGGGAATCAATTATTCTCGCGCTTCGCGCTTATTGCTGGCTGGCAGCCGGCGCTCCATCGAAGCGCGCTTTTAAATGTTGGATCATCTTGGTAGTCGCGCCGCGATTTTTTTGCATTACGGAATAGGCATTCAACGCAAGCTTTTTGCGCTTTTCCGAGTTATTCAGGAGCTCCGTAAAAACTTCGGCAAGCTTTTCAGGAATGTGCCGCTCGCGAATCTCGGGCAATTGGATCAGCGCGTCAAGTCTCAAAAATTCTGCGACGATGTCGGCAAAATTCATCGTATAAGGTCCGGTCACTATCGCTTTTCGGGCGATCGCCGGCTCTAAAATGCTCTGCCCGCCGTGCGGGATCAAGCTTCCGCCGACAAAAACGATCTCCGCCAGAGGATAAGCCGCGCGAAGCTCGCCGATCGAATCGAGCAAAATTATTTCCGCGGTTTTATCGCGCGCGGACTCGATTTCCGAACGTCTGACCCAATCAAAACCGGAGTTTTTTACAAGCTCAGCGACTTCGTCGAATCGTTCCGGATGACGCGGCGCAATCAAAAGGCGCGGCAGTTCGCCTTTTGAATTTTTCCAGACGTCCTTGAAAGCCTGCAAAATCATCGTTTCCTCCGGCGCGTGCGTGCTCGCTGCAATTATCAGAGGCGAATTTTCCGTGATCGCAAACCGCGCCCGAAATGTTTCGGTCAGCTCGCTTTCGGAAGCGTTCTGATCGAATTTCAAGTTGCCGGTGATCTTTATCTTGCTCGGACGAATGCCGAGTTCCATCAATCGCTTGCCGTCATCGCGTCCCTGCATCAGCGCCAGATCGACGTAATGCAAAACGCGCCGCATTGTTCTTTTGATAAGTGAATATCGCCTCAATGATTTTTCGGACAATCTGCCGTTGACGATCGCAACTGTCGCGCCGCTTTTTTTTGCGAGCCGGATAAAATTGAACCAAAGCTCCGTTTCCATCAGCAAAACCACGTCAGGTTTTACCTTTTTCAACGAGCGGCGAACCGAGAATTTCCAATCAAATGGAAAATAGAAAACGAGATCGGCTTCATTTTCAAAGATCGTTTTTGCAAGTTCTTGTCCGGTTTTTGTAGTCGTAGAAACTACAAGGCGATAGTCGGGAAAATGTTTTTTGATCTCGCTGACCAAAGGACGAGCGGCATTTGTTTCGCCTACTGAAACGCAATGAAGCCATAAAACTTTTCTGCCGTCTTGCTCGAATTCGGGTAATTTTCCGAGCCGCTGCGAAAAACCTGCCGCGTATTTTCCGCGCCGCAAAATAAACAGCGGCAGCATCAGGATAAAGCCGATCGTAAGAAGAAAGCTGTATAAAAAAAACATTTAAGTTATCAGACTAGCAGAGTTTCAGAGTTACAGAGTTGAACAAAACTCCGCAACTCTGTAACTCAGCAAACTCTGTCAACTTATTTTACGCGTTCGATATATTTCGCTTCCGTAGGATTGACGCGAATTCTTTCGCCTTCGACGATAAACGGCGGCACGTAAAGCGTTACGCCGTTTTCGAGCGTTGCCGGCTTATTTGAATTCGAAGCGGTCGCGCCTTTCATAACCGGCTCGGTCGTCGTTACGGTCAACTCCATCGAATTCGGCAGCGAGACGCCGATCGGCGTGCCG
>JBGTFE010000129.1:0-4129 GCA_041747435.1 Pyrinomonadaceae bacterium
CGAAGTTTTCCTGATGTCCACGCTGAACGTTCAAAGAAATCCGAAGCTGCAGGACTGTTACAATCAGCTGGTTGATACGATCTATCTGATCGAATTTCCAAAAAGACAAAAACCGCCGCAAATAGCGATTCTTTCCGTAACCTGCGGCTGGAATATCAACGCCGAGCTTGCAAACGACATTGCAACATTGGTGTTGAGAGCGCCGCTGGTTTCGACGGACGATGGCGTCGTAACGACAAACGTAAACGCTCCGACCAAGTTAGTTCAAGGTTTTACCGAACAAGAATTTGAGCCTTCAAATCTTGACGATCTGACTAACCTGGAACTGACGCAGGAAGAAAAAGATGGAAGAAATTTCCCGAATCGAGCCGTATTGCCAACCAAGACTCAATCTGCCGTTCGTGTTGTCAAAGCGCGGAGCGGCGACACGGTTTCGACGCTTGCCGCGCGCGAAAGAGTTTCGGCAGTGGAAGTTGCCAAATTCAATGGTTTGCTTCCTGGTTCAAAATTAGCAGCGGGACGCGAGATAAAAATTCCAATCGGAGATCGTGCAAATAGTAAAAGTGCAAGTTCAGCTACGCAATGTAATCTGACGGTCAGAAATGCGCCTACAATACGCGGCTTAAACCTCGGAATGTCACCTACAACTGTAAGTAGGATTTTAGGTATCCCCGTAATTACGGAACGCAAAAAGGAAGAAATCAGCTTTAAAAAAAATGATGGCGAGTATGTGAGAATTTACTCGTTTGAAAACAAATCAGAATATGAGAAAAATAAACGTGAGTTTGACTTAGGTGAGGAAAGATTCACTTATTTCAAACGGCAAAACGCGGTTTCCTCAAAATTGGCTGGAATTAGGTCTATTTCCATGAAGTTTTATAAAAAATCGCTCTATCACGTATATATTTCTTACGATCCAAAAGATATTCGCTGGGGTAATTTGAAGGAATTTGTCTCTAATATTTCCGACAAATTAAATCTACCGCTAAATTCATGGAAAATAGATGAAGCATTTGCGTTTCTATCTTGTAAGTCTTTTAACGTTGGATCATCTTTTACGGATTTAGGTGTCGATCTTTTGTTGATAAACAACGCGATTTCGAAAGAAATAGAATCTGACGCTCGAGAACGCTACATAGAACTAGACAAAAAAGAAAATACCGCGGACTACGAGAAGAAAAAGCTTTTTAAACCGTAGTCGAAATAGAGCTTCGCGCGGCTTGCAAAATCCCAAAAACGGGTGTATTTTTCCCGTGAAAGCTCGAAAATGCGATCAATTGCACAGTTGTGTAAAATCTTGCACGATTGTACAAAAAAAGGAAATAAATTTGCTCCACGATCTTTGACTCCCGAAATGAATTTGTAAAATGTCGCTCCCAAGGCGGAACGTTTGTTTTTCGCGTAGTTTTCTTTTGTTTTTTGAAAAAATTCGCATTGCGCAGAGAAAAATCGAGTTGCGCAGGCAACAAATCGCCTTGCGCAGAGAAAAATCGCTTTGCGCAGACAACAAGTCGCTTTGCGCAGAGAAAAATTGCCTTGCGCAGACATCAAATCGGTTTGCGCGGAGAAAAATTGAGTTGCGCAGGCAGCAAAGCGCTTTGCGCAGATGTGATTCCTGTTTCTATTTATTATTCGGCTTTATAAAAGCATAAATTTATCGATTAGAGAGGATAAACACCTATGAACGATCAGGAACGATTTCGCTACGACGCGTTTGTTCGAATGCGTCAATTTGGTTTGGATAACAAGGGAGATTTTCCGCCGGGATCGATCGGCGATACGCAATTCGCCGAAAATGCTGCGGTGGTCGATCTGCTTGATGTGGAAAGCGGCGAGCAAGCCGCGAGCTTCGGCGATACGCGATTTGCGTTTGTCGGAAAGGCGACGGCACGTGAAAATTTGCGTGACGACCTGTCGGCGATAGCGCGAACGGCGCGTTCGATGAATTACCAGTTTCCGGGCATCGCCGCAGAATTTCGGATGCCGCGCAACAATAATGACCAGCAATTGCTCGCCGCCGCCCGCGCTTTTCATACCGAAACAGCCGAGCGCAACGACGATTTTGTCGCTTACGGCTTGCCCGATGATTTTCGCGCCGATCTGCAATCAGACATAGACGCGTTTGAGGCAAGCTTGGGCGAAACCGGCTCGGCGATAGATTCGCACGTTGAAGCGACCGCTGAGGTCGGCGAGATCATCCGCCGCGGAATGGTCTGTCGCAGAATTCTTGACGGTGTCGTGAAAAACAAATACCGCGACGACGTAGGCAAGCTCGCAGCCTGGCTTTCGGCTTCGCATATCGAAAAAGCCCCGAAAGCAAAAGCGCCGCCGGCAAATCCGTAAATAAATAAGAGCATAACCACGAAACACACTAAGATACACGAAAACGAACTGATCTTTTTCGCGTTATTTAGTGTGCTTCGTGGTTATTTCTTTTTCGGCGGCTCCTTTTTGTCGCCCCAGTAAAACGCGCGGACAACGAGGAAATAGACGAGCAGGACCAAAAAACACAGTACGAAAAAGAAAATTATTAACCAGGCGAGCAGCGACACACCTTTAGACTAACAAACAGAGGCGCGCGTGTCAGCATGCGAATAATTTAATACGACACTTACTTCGTGCGTGTTTCTGATCTAAAAAGAATCCAAAGACTTGCGAGATGGCTGAATAAAACGATCGGCACGACGACCGCCGGAAGCCAAATGAAAGGGAAGCTCAGAACGGCGCGGTTTGGTGTCTCGAACCCGAATTTTTGGAACGGCGATTCCAGCGAAAGTATCGCTATCGAGACGATATTTACTAGAAGTAGAAGGGCGAAAATATTCCACCCGATCAAAAGCGCGCGATTCGTTTTGCCGCCGCGAAATGCGAGCCAAAAAATAAACGGCGCCGTAATTCCCGACAAAATATCAAAATTCCAGCCTTCAAAAGTCATAATTTGCGGGATCGTTTTTTCATTTGAAAGCCAGAGCAAAACGAGTTCGACCGGAATGCGTATGACGTGCAAAAGCGTCAAAACTTTTAACGGAAGCGGCGCGATAAAGCTTTTGCGGGCGAAAATAAAAAGCGAAATTATCAGCAATAGCGCCGGAAAGACGGCGAACACGGGAAGCCGCGGCGGAACCGTAGAGGTTCTATAAAAACCGCCGAGCGAAAGCATCGATTGAAAGAAAAGCCAAAATGGAACAAGAAAAAACACGACCTTGGCTGCGGTCGTGTCAAAAACGGTTTGTCGGATGGCGTAGAAAAGAAAGCCGACGGTGAGAAATGTTGTCAAGATAAAAACTATCGAGATAAACTGCGGATTTTCCGTCATCTTGTTGCTTCGTCGGTTTCGATTTGCCCGTCTCTGATCGTGATGATGCGATGCGCGCGGGCGGCAATGTCGTGCTCGTGCGTGACGACAATTATCGTGTTGCCTTGTTCGTGCAAACGCTCAAAAAGTTCCATAATTTCGTAGCTTGTATGCGTATCGAGCGCGCCCGTCGGCTCGTCGGCAAGCAAGATCGACGGATGATTTACGAGTGCGCGGGCAATCGCTACGCGCTGACGCTGACCGCCGGAAAGCTCGTTCGGACGGTGCGTAACGCGGTCGCCCAGTTCGACCGAAGCCAGCGCGGCTTGCGCTCTTTCATGACGCTCGCCCGAACCCATTCCCGCGTAAATGAGCGGCAGCTCGACGTTATGCAGCGCCGTTGCTCTCGCGAGCAGGTTAAATGTCTGAAAAACAAAACCGATCTCTTTGTTTCTAATACGCGCCAGTTCGTCGTCGGTCATATCAGAAACAAGTTGTCGGTTTATCCAATAGTCACCGCGGGTCGGCGAATCGAGGCAACCGATAAGATTCATCAGCGTCGATTTTCCGGAGCCCGAAGGTCCAATGATCGCTAAATATTCTCCTTTTTTGACGTCAAACGAAACGTCGCGCAGGGCGTGCAGTTCTTCAACGCCCATCTGGTAAGTTTTCCAAATGCTGCGCATATGAATCAGCGAATCGGTTTCAACCGTCGCGCTTTTTCCGTTCGATTCAGGACCTTTTTCGTCCATAAATCTATACATCTGCTCTTCGTTTTCCATTAGAAATTCTTGTAGCGCCGCCAAGATGGCGGCGGGACAGCCAGCAAGATGC
>JBGTFE010000130.1:0-1713 GCA_041747435.1 Pyrinomonadaceae bacterium
TCGCGGTTGCGCGGTTGATCTGAGCATTTATAATTTAACAAACGGCGAACTGATCGAGATGCCGTCCGGTTATGACGAATTTACCGAACGCGCTTCGCCCGATTACAAAGGCGGCACGAAAAAGCAGACGGAAAACCGCGAACTGCTTCGCAAAATTATGGAAGATGCCGGCTTTACCGTCAACCCGAACGAATGGTGGCATTTCGATTATAAAAATTGGGAAGATTACGCGATCTATGACATCGCGTTTTCGGAGATAAAAGAGTAAGAACCGCTTTTGCACTAACAAAAACCATTCCCGCGAAACTTTGCAGGAAAGGTTTTTGTTTTAAACATAAAGGTTTTTACATTAAGACCAATGCATTTAATCTAAAAACCGTTAGTCTCAATCTAAAGACCAATACATTTTGCCTTGAGACCAATGGTTTTTAACAACAAACCTTTGCATTTTAATCAAAAACCAATGGTTTAAGATCGTGCGTTGATATGAAAATCATTTTTGAAATCAGAAATAAAACTTACGGCATCAATGCGAACGAGCCGCATCACATCGCAATTCCGCTGAATTTTAACGGCGCACAGCCGAATGCTTACGGCGTTGAAAAAGCGACTTCCAAAGCGTGCGAAGCGGGCGAACTCGTCGGCGATACGCGGCGCGGCGGAAGCTGTAATTTCGAGCAATACAAATTTATTCCGCACTGCAACGGCACGCACACCGAATCAATCGGACACATCACGCATCAAAGAATTTCGGTTCACGATTCGTTGAAAGATGCTTTTATTCCGGCAACAATACTTTCCGTTACACCCGAAAATGTAAATGAAACGGAAGAAACTTATTCGGTTGAGTTAAAAGAAACAGACAAATTAATCACGCGGAAAAATCTTGAAAACGCTTTGAAAGACGCGGACGAAAATTTTCTCGAAGGTTTGATCGTTCGCACTCTGCCGAATGACGAAGGCAAATTGACGCGGGAATATTTAGAAGAAGTTCCGCCGTTTTTTTCGACCGAAGCGATGGAATTCATCTGTCGAAAAAATGTCAGACATCTCGTTTGCGATCTGCCTTCGATTGACCGGATTTATGACAAAGGTCAACTCGCCAATCACCGCAAGTTTTGGAATATCGAACAGGGAAGATTTGAAACGAATGAAAATTCTTTTCTTGAAAACACGATCACCGAACTCGCCTTCATTCCCGAAAATATAAAAGACGG
Source organism: Pyrinomonadaceae bacterium (assembly GCA_041747435.1). Lineage (GTDB taxonomy): Bacteria > Acidobacteriota > Blastocatellia > Pyrinomonadales > Pyrinomonadaceae > JBGTFE01. Next base: position 1,218 of record JBGTFE010000130.1, read on the forward strand.
CAAATACATCTTAAATCTGCAAATTGCCGCCTTCGTTTCCGACGCATCACCGTCGCGTCCTGTTTTGTTTGAAATTACATAATCAAAAGGCAGAAACGCGACCGTTAGGGAGCGTGTCTTTTTCATAGTTGTCACGCTCCCTAACGGTCGCGTTTCTGCCCATAATACTTACGTCTTCTGATTCGCCGTCATCTTGAAGCGCAAAAGCGCACCTGCTCCGCCGAATTCCTGTAACAGATTGTCGTCTTCGATAAACCGCACATCTTCCGCCGTGGCAATTCCCTGTTTGATCAGCTCATCGGCGATCTGCCGTGCTTCTTTGACATTCGGCACAGTGCCGCCGTTGCCCGGTGAATAATCCTTCAGAATTTTATTGATCTCGCCTTCGTTATATTCGATCTCGTCAAAATTCGCGCTGATATAAAGTTCCTGAACCTGACCGTTTTCCAACGCCCGCAAAGTTTTCGCAACGCCGGTTACGCCGAATCCGTCGTCA
>JBGTFE010000131.1:0-3190 GCA_041747435.1 Pyrinomonadaceae bacterium
GGAGCGCAAACGCCGGGAAGTTCGCTTTCGGTCGTCGATCTGGCATCGATGAAGGAAACGCGCCGCGTCGATCTTTCGCCGCTGATGCGACCGCACGGTTTGCAGGAGATCGGCGGAAAAATTTATTTCACGGCGGAAACAAATCGGATGATCGCTCGCTACGATCCGGCGGCGAACAAGGTCGATTTCGTAATGGGAACCGGACAAAACGGCTCTCATATGATCGTCGGAACGCTCGACCAGAAAAGATTTTACACAGCGAATATCGGATCGGACTCGGTCACGGCGTTTGAATTTCAGAGCGTTCCGCCTGCCGGCTCGCGCATCACGCATATCGCGGTCGGCAAACAGCCCGAAGCGATCGATCTTTCACCGGACGGTAAGGAAGTTTGGGTCGGTCTAAACGCCGAAGGCGCGATCGACATCATCGACACCGCGCAGAACAAAGTCATCGAAAAAGTAAAACTCGGAGGTCGTCCATACCGCGTAAAATTTTCGCCGGACGGCAAACACGTTTACGCGACGATGCTCAATGCGCCGGAAATAATTGTCATCGATGCGGCGACGCGAAAAGAAATCAAACGCATAAAACTTGAAAGCACACCGCTCGGAATAATTTTTTCAAAAGACGGAAAATGGGCGTTCGTTTCCGCGGTTGAGAAGGATATTGTTTTGAAGATCGATCTGGAAAAAGGCGAGATCGCGGGAAAAGTTGAAACGGGTAGAGTTCCTGACGGAATTGCGCTCGCCGGAATGTAATTTTAGAAAAGTAAAAATTGAGGAAAATAATGAGAAAGTTTTTAGCATTCATTTTAGTTTTATTCGTTTATTCGAGCGCGTTTCAAACGGCGCTTGCGCAAACTCAAGCAAAAAACAGTAAGTCGAAATCCGTCGCTGTAAAAGCGGCGACGTTCGGCAATACGGACGGAATTACCGCCCATCAAATGAAGAATTACCTCGAGTTTATCGCGTCGGACGAGCTCGAAGGGCGCGACACGCCTTCACGCGGACTCGACATCGCCGCGATGTATATTGCCGAGCATCTTGCAAATTGGGGCATCAAACCCGCGGGGGATAACGGAACGTACTATCAAAAATTTCCGCTTAAGCGCAGCAAGATCGACGCGCAAAATACACATTTGAGCGTAAATAATTTGCCGTTCACTTTCGGCGAAGATTTTCTGACGACTTACACCAATGCAAACGTTCCGGCGAGCAATATCGTTTATGCCGGTCACGGTTGGGTTATCAAGTCGAAAAATATAAACGCATATCAAAACATCGACGTAAAGGACAAGATCGTCGTCGTCGCCAACTCTCTTCCGAAAGGCGTGACCTTCAACGATCTTCAGGGCAAAATGGGCGAAGATTGGTCGTCGCCGGGAATTTACGGCAGTGCAAACGGCGCGCGCGCGGTGATCGCGATCGGGAGTTTTGGCAACCTCGCGAATTGGAAAGGAAGCCGCTGGAACCAAACCGAAAAAGGCGATCTCGAGTTCAAAGCGCCCTCATTTCAAGTGAAAATTCCGACAATAACTGCAACGCCGCGTTTGATCAACGCGATCTTTCAAGGCGAAAAATCTAGCGCGGGAAATATTTTTACAAAAGCCGTTCAGCAGGATTTTGTCGAGCCTTTCGATCTGAGCTCGAATAAGAAGATCAGTTTAAATGTCGCGGTCAAAAGCGATACGGTTTATACGCAAAATGTTATCGGAGTTTTAGAAGGAAGCGATCCAGTTTTGAAAAACGAATATGTCGCCATCGGAGCGCATTACGATCATGTTGGGATGAATCCGTTTTCGAACAACGAGGACAAGATCTGGAACGGCGCGGACGACGATGGTTCGGGAACGGTCGCCGTAATGGCGATGGCGGAAGCTTTCGCCAAAGGAACGCAAAAACCGAAACGCTCGATCCTTTTTATCTGGCACGCGGGCGAGGAAAAAGGTTTGTGGGGCAGTGAATATTTCACAGACAATCCGACCGTGCCGATAAATCAAATTATTACACAACTTAACATTGATATGATCGGTCGGTATCAAAATCAGGGCGACGAAAATCATCCGCAGAATAAAGCGCTGCCGAAACCGAATGAAATATTTCTGATCGGTTCAAAGCTGATGTCAACCGAACTCGGACAGGTAAGCGAAGCGACAAATAAAGCGTTTTTGAAGCTGAATTTTAATTACAAATACGACGATCCCGCCGATCCCGAACAGTTTTTCTATCGTTCCGACCATTTCAATTATGCGCGCAAAGGCATTCCGATCATTTTTTACATGGACGGAAGCCACGCCGACTATCATCAGCCTTCGGATTCGATCGAAAAAATAAATTTCGAGCAGATGGAAAGAGTTGCGCGGACGATCTTTGCGACCGGTTGGGAATTGGCGAACCGCGCGAAGCGTCCTGCTGTCGACAAACCTCTTAAGCTCGACGGGAATTAAGGATTTAGCCCGCGAGATGCCGCGGATGGACGAAAGACCGGCAATTTCTTGTCGTACTCCGCTAACAGTTTCGCGGGCTGAATGTTTTTAAGGATGGAATGTTGATTTGGTTCGCGAATCCGCGGGAACGGTGATCTTTAGGAGAATGCAATGAAAAACATAATATTTTCGATTTTCATTTTATTGATTTCGAGTGCGGCTTTTGCCCAAGGAACACAAAATTCCGGCGTAACGCAAGAAATGCGCACGGAAGCCAACGCATTTTATCAAAAACAGGAATGGGAAAATGCGGCGAAGGCTTATGAAAAAATTATTGGAATTGAAGCTGCAAATGTCGGTGCGCGCTATCGTTACGGCGTTTCGCTGCTTGAGCTCGGGAAAAATAAAGAAGCTCAAGCCGAGCTCGAAACGGTCTTTGCGGCAGCGCCAAATCCGATTTTCGCGCTTGCGCTGGCTCGCGTTTATGCGAGATTGAATGAAAAGGAAAAGGCTTTTGAGATCATTGACAGAAGCACGACGATCGGCGGAATCTCGCCCGACACGTTAACGGCGGAAAAAGACTTTGCTGCTTTCAAAAATGAACAGCGTTTCAAAGATCTGGTTCAAAAATCCGATCTTGCGGTCAATCCGTGCAAAGCAAAACCGGAGTTTCGTCAGTTCGATTTTTGGATCGGCGAATGGGACGCGAAAAACGTGCAGGGCATTACGGTCGGTTCGAGCAGCATTCAGCTGATCTTGAATCA
>JBGTFE010000132.1:0-3458 GCA_041747435.1 Pyrinomonadaceae bacterium
TCCGACGGCGATCCTGATGTCGGGAATCTTGATGCTGCGACATTTGGACGAAATCGATGCGGCAAATCGCGCCGAGAAAGCGATGATGGAAGTTTTTACCGAAGGCGAAATTCGCACAAAAGATCTGGGCGGAAACGCAAATACCGCCGAATTTGCCAGCGCAATCATCGATAAACTCGGTGCGCAAAGAATTTAGTCTACAACGCGCGGGTCGGTTTTCTCTTCCAAACACCGGCGACGGGCAATTGGCGCGCGCGGAGGAACTTATGAAAACATTATTTTCAGCTATTATACTTTTGCTGGTTCTCGGAATTTCTGCGTCCACAAAAGCGCAGACCGACGAGGAAACGAAGGTCAGAGAAGGCGAAATTGTTACGGTAAAAATAAATAGACAAAAGACCGCAACCAAAGACCGAATAAAGATCCAGTTTGTTTCCGTTATCGAAGATTCGCGCTGTCCGGCAGACGTAAACTGCATTTGGGCGGGCAACGCGAAAATAAAGATCAAAATATCTGATGGTCGCGCTTCCCAGTTTTTTGAGCTGAATACAAACACCGGCGTGCACGGTGCAACATTCGGCGGTTACGTGATCAACCTTATAAATCTAACGCCGACGCGAAAATTGAATATGAACGCGAATAAAAAGCGCTATGCTGCGATGTTTGAAATAACGCGACTGACCCGATAGCGGACGGAAGAAAATTGCGAATCCTGTTTCTACTATCGTGTTAGAAACAGGATTTTTGTTTGTTAAGTCTTCAAATACGGATTTGTGAGATACATCAAAATGATAAGCAAAATAAAATACGGAACTAAGATCGCCGCGCCCGGATAATCTTTGGCGACGCGCTGTCCAAAAAAGAGCGCGGTGATCGACGCCGTGCCGAGAACCGAAGCGTAAAATATCAAAACGGTCGATGAAGCGGCGAAAAAATATATGATTCCGGCAAAGCTCAGAAATCCTGTTGCAAGCTCCATTACTGTAACGGTCGCAAGCATCATCGGAACCGTTTTGCTCAAAAAAGTTTTGGAAAAATGCCCCGTAAGCCAACCGAGATTTCCTTTCCAGTCAAAGACTTTATCGAGTCCGGATTGAATAAAAAGAATAGCGATCAGTAGCGCTCCAAAAAGCGCGGGAAGATTTTTTCCGATAATTTCAAGAGTCATAATTTATAATTTTCGATTTTCGGACAAAAACTCCCCTCCTTCCAAAGAAGGGGCGGCATCCGGAGGATGCGGGGTGGTTGTCTTATTCCAGCCAAAATTGCTTTTAATTACACCAAGAACCCATTCTAAATCCTCAAATACAGCTTTATTTTCAAACCTTAAAACTCTAATTCCGAATTGATTAAGATATTTCTTGCGAAGACCGTCTTGTTCTCGGGCATGATCGTTAAAATGAAATTCCCCGTCCAATTCTATTGCGAGCTTTTCCGAAGGGCAGTAAAAATCCAGAATATAATTTCCAATACTTTGCTGCCGTCTGAATTTTTTTCCTTCAAAATTTTTGTTTTTGATAGTTTTCCAAAGGGTAGCTTCGGCTGGTGTTAAATTGTTTCTGAGTTCTTTTCTGAAGGATTTTAGGTTCGGAAGATTATTAACGTTTCTTCGATTCGGCAAAGAACCACCCCGCCCTTCGGGCACCCCTCCTTTGTAAGGAGGGGAGTTTTTTGTCTCTAGTCCCGGAGGTTTGCTTCGCATTTAATAAATTTTATTTCTTTGCGCTTTTAGCCTTTCCTTTATTCATCAATTCTTCGATCTCGCCCGCGTCTTTTGGCACTTTCGAAGTTAGATTTACATTTCCGTTTTCGGTGACGAGAACGTCGTCTTCGATTCGGATGCCGATACCGCGGTATTTGGTCGGCGCGGTTTTATCGTCGGGCGGAATGTAAAGTCCGGGCTCGACCGTCAAAACCATTCCGGGCGCGAACGGGCGCGAATTTTTCGCCTGTTGCTCGGTGAAATACCGCCCGGCGTCGTGAACATCCAAGCCGATATAATGCCCGACGCCGTGCATATAATATTTCATAAACTCTTTCTTTTTGATCAATTCTTTTGTTTTGCCCTTCAAAAGTCCGAGCTTTTTCATTCCTTCGGTCAGTAATTCGATTGACAAGTCTTGCCGCGATTTGACCGTGTTTCCGGTTTTTGTCGCTTCGATGCAGGCGAGCTGAACGTCGAGCACGACGTCGTAAACCTCGCGCTGTGCTTTCGAAAATTTGCCGTTCACGGGAAATGTTCGCGTGATGTCCGAAGCGTAACCCTGATATTCCGCGCCGGCGTCGATGAGCAAAAGATCGCCGTCTTTAAGTGGCGCATTGTTTTCGACGTAATGCAGGATCGTGGCGTTTTCGCCGCCGCCGATGATCGAATTGTACGCAACGCCGCTTGCGCCGCTCATCCGAAAATGATGCTCGATGATAGCCTCGATCTGCGATTCATTCATTCCGGGCTTGCATTTTTTCATCGCCAAAACATGTGCTTCGGCGGCGATGTCCGATGATTTTTGCATCAGTTCGACTTCTTCGGGCGTTTTATGAAGCCGCATTTCGCCTAGGATCAAAGTCGGATCGACGATCGTATGCGGCGGATAAGCGGTTTTCAGGCGTCGGAATCTTTGACCTGAAAGATACTCCAGAATCGTTTGGTCGAGTTTTTGATCGCGAGCGAAGCGGTAATAAAGTTTTTCCGCGCCGTTCAAATATTTGGGCAGCTCGGACTCGAATTTTTCGATCGGAAAGGCTTTATCCGCACCGTAGTTTTTCACCGCGCCTTCCGTTCCTTCGCGTCTGCCGTACCAGGTTTCCATCAATGGATCGCGCGGGCGAACGAAAAGTGTGAACGGCGCTTTTTTGTTCGCGGGCGCGATGACGGCGATCGCGTCGGGCTCAGGAAATCCGGTGAGATAAAAGAAATCCGGATCCTGGTGAAACTTGAATTCGGTATCGTAGCTGCGCGTCGCTTCGTGCGCGGCTGGAATGATCGCGACAGCGTCCGTGCCGATCTGCTCAATAAAATCTTTCAATTGCTTTCTCATAAAAATCCTCTCTTTTGAAAAAATTGTAACGCATCTTTTCCGAAATCGTGAATCGCGCTCGAATTTACTATTCATGATTCACGATTTACTATTTACGATTAAATGGATCTGCGCATCACTGAAATTTTTCTTTCGATCCAGGGCGAATCGACACACGCCGGGCGACCGTGCGCGTTTGTGCGTTTGACCGGCTGTCCGATGCGCTGCGTCTGGTGCGATTCGGAATATACATTTTTTGGCGGCGAGCGGATTTCATTTGAAGAAATTTTTGCGAAACTAGAAGAATTCGGCTGCAATTTGGTGGAAGTTACCGGCGGTGAGCCGCTCGCGCAGAAGAATGTCTTTCCCTTTATAGAACAGCTTTGCGATAAAGGCTACGAGGTTTTGATCGAAACGGGCGGCTTTGTTTCGACCAAAAAA
>JBGTFE010000133.1:0-4222 GCA_041747435.1 Pyrinomonadaceae bacterium
GCTATCCAATCGATCGAGCAAGCCGCCGTGTCCGGGCAAAATGCTAGCGGCATCTTTTGCGCCGGCGCCGCGTTTGATCGCGCTTTCCGCCAGATCGCCGAAAATTCCGACGATGCTCATCACAACGGCAAGCGGAATCGAAAATTTGATAGGCAATTCAGGGAAAAATGTGAAAGAAGCGAGCGCAGCGAACGCCGAGCTCAAAACAATTCCGCCGAACACACCTTCCCAAGTTTTTCCCGGTGAGATCTTTGGAACGAGTTTTCGTTTGCCTAGATTTTTTCCGACGTAATACGCGCCGACGTCAGCGCCCATTCCAACCAGGAAGAAAAAGCCGAGAAGTTTTGTCGAAAGAAACGGGACGAGCGTATCTTCGAAACCGACGCGCATCGAAACGATAAATCCACCCAAAAATACGATGTAAAAAACTCCGAGAATCGTGACGCCAACGCCGGCGAGCATTTTTGAAAAATTAATTTGAAAGCGGAATGTTTGCGTTATAAAAACGAGAATCACGAAAAGCGCCGCAGTTAAGATCAAAAGATCTGGCGCTTTTGCCGGGGCGTCAAAAAGAAACGCGGCAAAGAGAGCGACGGCGCCGATGTACGCGATCGAAGCATCGGCTTTGAGTTCCTGTTTTTTCGTGAGCGTGAAAAATTCAAACAGTCCCGCGGCGAGACCAAAAGCCGCGATCGCAACAAAAAGCCACGTCGTTTGCGGATACTGCGGCAGCAAATAAGGCAGTATTATCGATAAGATCAAAATCGGAAGCGCAATCAGCGCGGTTATTAATCGAGACATTTATTGATTTCTGTAACCGCTTCCCCAAGTTCTTAGTAGCTCACGAAACCCGCTTTCCAAATCTGTCGAAAAATCGATTATTTGAATTAAGTCTAACGTCCAGGAAAGACCGGTAAAATCGCAGGATTTATAAAGAAGGGGAATGATCTTATTGTTATACTTGTTATCTTTTAAGGCAAACGCTAATTCTCGTTTGACCCACATTGAATGAACGGAATTAGGCGAAAGAATAATTATGAACCAGTCGCATCGCCGTAACGCCTCGCCTATCTCATCTTGCCATTGCTGCGCTCCGAGAATATTGGTCTGACTATACCAAACCGGAATTCCATGATTTTTTAAACTTTCCGCGACGGAATCGGCGAAATTTCTGTCCAGGTTGGAATGAGAAAGAAAGACCTCATTAGGCAGCATATTTGGTTTAAGAAGTCACGCTGCCAGTGCCAGCGCCTCAGAAATTTGATCTATTTCTTTTTCTGCATGCTCAGGTTTCGGTAAGCGAATTATTTGCAGTTTGCGTAAAATCCACGGAATACTTTCTGCGGACATATTTTCTTCCGAACCGATTAGAACAGGAATTAAGCGCCGATTGTACGATTTATTGCCTAAAGCATAATCGATCTCCCATAGGACGTTTTGCGATTCGAGCGAAGCGGGAGAAAGTAATACAACCATTGCGTCGGATTCTTCCAATGCATCGGAAATTTTTTCCGCAAAATTATCTCCCGGCAAAATCTCCGTTTGGGAGTTCCATACATCGAAGCCTTTAATTTCAAGCGCGGACGCTATTTCCCCGGCTAAGGAGCTATCTTTGGACGCGTAACTTAAAAATACTTTCATCTTTCCACCTCAATCCGACACTTGTCCTATTTTAGAATCATTAACGAAAAAATCAATCACTATTTTCTTTTGATGCGAAAGTCCCGCCGAAGCGCCTTTCGCGTTTTTGAAAATCCAGGATCGCCTCAAAGATCTCCTTGCGGCGAAAATCGGGAAATAAAGTCGGCGTTACGTAAATTTCGCTGTAAGCCAATTGCCACAAAAGAAAATTGGAAATACGAAACTCGCCGCTCGTTCGAATCATCAGATCCACTTCGGGCAATCCGTGCGTATAAAGATTGCGCTCGATGTCTTCTTCACGTAAATTCTCTACTGAATCGCCAGTTTCAATCAAAAACTCAAGCGCTTTTTTCGCGGCTTCAACGATCTCCGCTCGCCCACCGTAATTTAGAGCGACGCTCAAAATCGTTCCCGTGTTTTCGCGCGTTACGTCCTCGGCGGCGCGAAGCTCTGTTTGAATCTCTTGATCCAAGCCGTAAATTTTTCCGATCGCCTGAAAGCGAATGTTGTTTTTGTGAACGTTTTTGAGCTCCTTTTTCAAATAATGCTTTAGCATCTGCATCAAGCCGGAAACTTCCTTTTCGGGGCGTTTCCAGTTTTCTGTAGAAAAAGCATAGAGCGTGACAGCTTTTATTTCCAACCGGGCGCACGTATCAAGAACGGCACGAACCGATTCAGCACCGGCACGATGTCCGAAAATCCTTGGCTTTCCCCGCTGTTTCGCCCAACGCCCATTGCCGTCCATGATTATCGCGATGTGTTTTGGAAGCCGCGCCGAATCGATCAGCGCAAGCAGTTCCGCGTCTTCCGATTTCGGCTCAATAACTTCGGCAAAATTTTCGTACATCAAACAATTCTCGGTTCTACATCGACGATAGCTCCGCGATTTATCGGTCCGTAAACGTGCGGGTAAATTTCGTTATTTGTAGAAGGCTCCTCGATCACTTTTGAATTTAATTCCGTCGTGTCGATCGTCAAGATCAAAATTTTTTCCGCATTTTTGTAATATTTATCGAGCACCGCATCGAGCTGACACGCAAAACTGCAGTGGATAAAGCCTTCCGTTTGAAGACTTTCGGCGTAATAAAAATCTTTGTCTTTGAACGTTTCCCAAACTTCGGGCAAAACAATGTGATAGATCAACATTTTCTAGTCATAATCGACCTTTAGCAGTGTTAAACCGTTTGCCGGCGCGGTTTGCCCGGCGAGGCTCCGGTCGCCGTTGACAATCGCCGTCTGAATTGTATCAAAATCCTTTTCGCCGCGCCCGACCTCGAGCATCGTGCCGACGATCGAGCGCACCATGTAGCGCAAAAAGCCGTTTGCCGCGATGCGAAACTCAATGATCGAAGCATTTGCGCGCGCGTCCCAAATGGATTCAACGGTAAAATTTCGCACCGTTCGCACTCGATTTTCGGCGTCGGAATTAGCCGCGGAAAACGCCGTCCAATCGTGCTCGCCCAGAAACAAGCGCGCCGCATTGTTCATTTGCCCGACGTCTAGCGGTCGAGTTTCGAGATGCGCGTATCGAAGCCAAAAAGGCGACATAACCGGCGCATTGACTATCCGGTAAACGTAAGTTTTCATCTTTGCCGAAAAACGCGCGTGAAAATCGTCCGGCGCATTATCGACGCTCATAATGCGCAGATCGCGCCAAAGATTTCCGTTTATCGCGCCGCGTAATTTTTCCGGCGTCAGTTTGCGGTTCAAAAAAACATTGGCGATCTGACCTTCGGCATGAACGCCGGCGTCAGTTCGTCCGGAACCTACAACTTTTACCTCCGCGTCTTCAAGCATTCCGATAATTCGCTCGAGTTCGCCTTGAACCGTGCGTTCGCCGCCCTGAACCTGCCAGCCGTGAAAATCCGTGCCGTCGTATTGTATGAGAAATTTGTAATTCATTTTTTTGAATAAAGCAGCTTGAATCTTTCACAGATCACCAGCATTTCCAAACTCGGCTCCATACCGATTTCGGCGCATCGTTTGGCAAAATAATCCCAATGAACGCCGCGCCAATGATCGAGGCTTTGGTCGCCTTCGCCTTCATCAAAGGCAAAATCGGCGTCGACATCTTTGAATGGCAAAACGCGCAATTCGGTCGTTTTCACCACGCATTTTGGATCACCGTCGAAATCCGTTACGACGCTGTAGCCGTTCAAGATCGGTGCGTCCTTGGGTTTGGCTTCATATTCCCAAACGAGCGATGCCGTTGCGGTTTTCTTTCCTTCCAAAACCAAGCTGCAAAGCTCGAGCGCGTCTTCGTGTGCAAGCCCGAAATACCACGTTTGAAACGGCGTTTCGGGATCTATTTCAGGATTATTTTGACAGAAGTCATTCCAGAACTTCTGAACGGCATCGTTCTTTTTCATTTTCGACTTCCCGGTTTTATGGCAATTTCTCCCTTCTCGCACATCGGGCAATCCTCCGCTTTGTAGCTCGGAACTTCCAAAGTTGCAAGTGCAATTCTCGGAACGCCGACATCCGCCGCGCCGCCGGAACGGTCAATTATCGAAGCCGCGCCAACAACTTTTGCGCCCTGATTTCCAAGCGCTTCGATACATTCGCGCGTCGAACCGCCGGT
>JBGTFE010000134.1:0-2450 GCA_041747435.1 Pyrinomonadaceae bacterium
CGGCGGCGGCGGCGGTCGCGGCGGCTATGGCGGCGGTGGCGGTGGCGGCGGACGCACAAATCGCTGGTAAACAAATACCGTTAAATTAAATTGAAACGCCTGCGGCATTGAGCTTCAGGCGTTTTTTTTTCAATTTTTCCGATATCGTTTTGCGGTTTTCGGTTTAGTTTCGGTTTTCGGTTTCGGGTTTTGTTTCTCTTTTTCGATCTCTGCTGTGGTTTTTTGTATTTGAAAATCTTTGCTTCCGGCAGCTTTTCCGTCCACGAAAAGATCGATCCGGTAATCTCCCGCGGTCCAAACGTCGTCAGGCGTTCCGGTAAAATAAACCTGGTTTTGCCTTCCGTTCGTTTTATAGCTTACGGTGAAGATCTTCGTTTCCGCCTTTATACTCGGAACTTTCACGGCGACAAAATTCATCTTTATGGTCGCCGACGCTCGCGAATTTAGCTGCACGACGCAATAAATGGGAATGTCGTTCGTATAGAAAAACTCGGCTTCGTCGCCGGCTTTTCCTTCGCCGTTATCACGCGCGAGCCAAAAACTTTCAACCGCGACTTCGAGTGGCTCTTCGCTGCCGTTCGTCTGCGCAAACGCGCTCAAAGCAAAAAAAAGTAAAAGAATGAGTGTAATAAAAGTTTTTGGCAGCATTTTTCGGATATTCCAAGATTATTGGTGCGGTAAATTTTGTTTTAGTTGCATCCTGCGGCGGAAGTTTTTTTCTCACTTCCTGTGTTATCTTATTTCCATTATGAAAAATCTGATATTTATTCTGCTTCTTGTGTTTGCGGTGTCCGTTTCGGCGCAGACAAAGGACGAAAAAACTCGGAATGCGATTCGCGCCGTGCTCGACGCGCAGGTTGCGGCGTGGAACGCGGGCGACATTGACGGCTTTATGAAAGGATATTGGAATTCGCCGGAGATGACATTCGTTTCCGGCAACGACGTGACGCGCGGCTGGCAGCCGACACTGACGCGCTACAAAAAATCTTACGACACGCGCGCCAAAATGGGCGTTCTCTCGTTCTCAGAGCTTGAAATAATCGTCCTTTCAAAAGAATCCGCGCTCGTCCTCGGACGCTTTACGCTCGAGCGCGAAATGGATAAACCGACCGGAATGTTCACGCTAACCTTCCGCAAATTTAAAGACGGCTGGAAGATAATTCTCGATCATACGAGCTAGATCATTTTCGGAATTTTAACCGCGAACTCACTCGAAATAACGCAAAACAAGTCAATTCTTATTCGTGTTGTTTCTTGTGTTTCGCGGTTACGTTTTTTGGTCGCTGAAGGCGACAAAGATAATAGCCTGGGGTGAAACCCAGGTTCTCGTCATCAAATATCTCCGACGCTGAAGGCGTCGAACAAATCGTCCAAATATTGCTGCCTAAGCTGCGGAGCAGACTTTTTGAACTTCACTCTTTCACGATCCGTTTCCGCCTTTGTCGTAATTGAAATATAATAAATTCCACGTTTCAAACTTTTATCGAGGGAATTTATGAAAAAAATCTTATCCGTAATTTTTGTTTTGCTGTTCACCGTTTGCGCGTTTGCGCAAGGTTCATACACGATCCAGCAGTATTTGAATATCAAATCCGCCGGTTCGCCCACGCTTTCGCCTGACGGGAAAAAGATGGCGTATCTGACTAATGTTTCGGGAACTTCGCAAATTTGGATGATCGATCTGCCAAACGGCGTGCCGAAACAGATCACAAATTATGAAGATAACGTCGGCTTTGTGCGCTGGTCGCCCGCGGGAAACGGAATCGTTTTCGGAAAGGCGCGCGGCGGCGATGAAAACACGCAGTTTTTCTGGATGAACGCGGACGGAAGCGGCATAAAAGAGCTGACCGCAAATCCAAAAGTGCGGCATAATTTTGGCGAAATTTCATCTGACGGCAGCAAAATTTATTACGCTTCGAACAAACGCAACGCGCAGTTTTTTGACATTTATGCCATGACTCTTGCTGACGGAAAGGAAGAATTGCTTTATCAATACGACGGCAATCTAAATTTCGCCGCCGTAGATCCCGCGGGCAAAAAGATCGTCGTTTCGCGCAGCGGCACCGAATTCAGTTTGGACAACAATCTTTATCTCATCGACCTCGCGACCAAAAAAGAAATTTTGCTCACCGCTCACGAAGGCGCGGCGCAGTTCGGCAGCGTTAATTTTGTCGCCGACGGCATCGTTTTTGCGCATAACGACAAACGCGAATTTTACAGCTTGTCGCAAATGCGTAAGAAAAATGCGAGCGGCGATGATTGGAGCGACGCCAATCGCGAAGTTTCAATTCTTGACAACGCAAATTGGGACATCAGCGGCATCGAAATGCTTCCTTACGGAAACACGGTCGCATACACGCACAACCGCGAAGGTTTCACCGAACTTTATCTGCGCAAATACGAAACCGGCGGCAAGCCCTTGATCACGACATTTGATAAAAAGAGCGAAA
>JBGTFE010000135.1:0-5048 GCA_041747435.1 Pyrinomonadaceae bacterium
AAAAACGTCTGACGCATCAGATTCACGCCGGCGGAAAAGCGGTTTGGGAATTTCCGTATTCGACGCGAGACTTCGGCTTCAGGCTTTTCCCGATTTCCGGCGGCAATTATTTCCGGCAAATCCCGCATACGCTGATGCGCCACGCCGTGCAGAATTGGCACGAACAAACGGACGAACCGTTTGTTTTATATTTTCACGTTTGGGAATTAGACCCCGAACAACCGCGTATTTCCGCCGCATCGCACTACAACCGCGTTCGCCATTATCGCAAATTGGACAAAATGGAATGGGTTTTAAAGGAATATCTCAAGCGTTACGATTTTGTCGGCGGCGCAGAATTCTTGGGTATTTTGTCAGAACCATCTGCGGTAGCGGATGGTTTAACTCCCGTTTTCGATTCGTCCGTCGGCGTTCTGGATAACCATCTTCAACCGCCCGCTACCGCAGACGGTTCTGACATTACAATCGTCATTCCTTGTTACAACGAAGAAGCGGCGTTACCTTATTTGGCAAATACTCTGCGAAGCGTCGAAGCAAACCTTTCGGGAAAAGGTTATCAAACCAATCTGATTTTTGTTGACGATCAAAGCAAAGATGAAACTTTTAATAAATTACACGAACTTTTCGGTGCAAAAGTAAATGTAAAAATCGTGCGGCACGAAAAGAATCAAGGTGTGGCGGCGGGAATTATGACGGGTTTGAAATCTTCCGAAACCGAAATTGTCTGCTCAATGGATTGCGACTGCACTTACGATCCGCACGAACTCGCCAATATGCTGCCGCTTTTGACCGAAGATGTTGATATGGTAACGGCTTCGCCTTATCACGCAAACGGCGGCGTGAGAAATGTTCCCGAATGGCGTTTGTTTTTATCGAAAGGCGCGTCGTTTTTGTATCGTCAGGCATTGGACGCGAAACTTTCGACTTTTACCAGTTGCTTTCGGGTTTATCGCCGTTCTTCGGTCGTGAATTTGCCGCTGGAAGAAAAAGGATTTCTCGGCGTGGCGGAAATGCTCGGAAGATTAAACTTAAAAGGCGGAAAAATCGTCGAATATCCGGCAGTTTTGGAAGTTCGCTTATTCGGATTTTCCAAAATGAAAACCGCACGAACAATTTTCGGACACTTAAAACTGCTGTCCAAACTTTCAAAATTGAGGCTTTTCGGGAAAACCGAAGAAATTAAAACTTCTTTACCAAAAGAAAAGGAATTAACCGAAAAAGTGAAAATGTAAAAAAAGATTCACCATTTTAAGCCTTTAAACTTTTGCACTTTTAAACTTTATAAAATTATGACACCAACAGCACAACAGGAAAATATAAAATTACCGAACGATCAGGACATTTCAGGCAGAACTTTCGGCGCGGAAGAAATCGCCGCGATTACGGAAGTTCTGCAATCGGGCGTTTTGATCACGACCAAAGGCAAGTTTGGCAAAATGCTTGAAAAAGAATTTGCCGAAAAACTCGGCGTAAAATACGCTTACGCCTGCAACAGCGGTTCGGCGGCGGTTCACGTCGCCGTTGCCGCGATAAATCCGAATCCGGGCGACGAAATCGTTACGACTTCGATTACCGATATGGGCGCGTTGACACCGATTATTTTTCAAGGCGCGATTCCGGTTTTTGCCGACGTTGACCCGAAAACTTTGAATGTTACGGCGGAAACAATCGAAAAAGTTTTGAGCGAAAAAACCAAAGCGATCATCGTTACGCATCTGTTCGGAAATCCGTGTGAAATGGACGCGATTATGAAACTCGCCGATGAAAGAAACATTCCTGTCATCGAAGACACGGCGCAATCTTTTCTCGCAACTTGCGACGGCAAATACGCCGGAACAATCGGCAAGATCGGCGCGTTTTCGTTTCAGCAAGGCAAACAGATGACGACCGGCGAAGGCGGAATCGTCGTAACGAACGACGACGAAATCGCGCGTCGGATGTATCTTTTCATCAACAAGGCTTGGGGCTACGGCGACGCAAATCCCGATCATTATTTTGCATCGCTGAATTATCGAATGACCGAACTGCAAGCCGCCGTCGCTTATGAACAGTTGAAAAAATTGGATTATTCGGTTTCACAGCGTCAAAAAATGGCGCAACTTTTGGACGAAAAAATCAAAGACATTGACGGCATCGAATCTTATAAACCGGCGGAAAATGCAACGATGACATATTGGAAATTCTGTCTACGCGTTGACGATTCAAAAATCGAAGACGGCGCGGTTGGTTTGGCGAAAGCGTTAAAGACTTACGATGTCGCATCTGCACCGCGTTACGTTGTCAAACCGGCTTACAAATGTATGGTTTTCCGCGATCAGAACACATTCGGCGATTCGCATTACCCGTTCAATCTCGCGCGTCCCGAAGCGGTTGATTACAACGACGACAATTTTCAAGGCACGATCAATGGTCTGCACGACGTTCTCGTTCTGCCGATCAACGAACGATACGCAGAAGAACACATCGAATTTTTAGCCGATTCGATTCGTGAAGCAGTTTCTTTAACGAGACGCGGAGATGGAGAGACGCGGTGACGCGGAGAGAAGATGTCGAATATCAGAAGTTATAGAGATTTGCGGGTTTATCAAAATGCTTTTGAAGCGGCGATGGAAATTTTTGAACTTACAAAATCATTTCCCGCCGAAGAAAAGTTTTCGATGGTTGACCAAATGAGACGTTCTTCCCGTTCTGTCTGTGCAAATCTGGCGGAAGCGTGGCGAAAAAGACGTTACCCTAAAAACTTCATAAGCAAATTAAGTGATTCTGAAGGCGAAGCTGAAGAAACAAGAGTTTGGTTAGAATTCGCCCTCGGCTCTAAATACATAAACCGGGAAACATTTGAAAAATTAGACGAGAAATACGACTTAATTCTCGGACAGATAGTTAATATGATTAACAATTCGGAAAAATGGATAATAAGATGAAAGAAAACACAACAAATCTCCGCGTCTCCGTGTCTCCGCGTCTCCGTTTCGCCTTGGTCGGAACAGGCGGCATTGCCCAGACTTACGCGCAGGCGTTTCAAACGAGCGATTGCTGTGATCTGGTCGCGGTTGCCGACTTAAACAAAGATTCAGCCAAAGCATTTGCCGAACCGTTCGGCGCGAAAGCGTTTTCGGATTACAAAACGCTGGCTGAAAATTCGGAATTCGATGCCGTAATTATTTCAACTCCGCCGAATTTGCATCCCGAAATTGCCGAATATTTTATGAATCGCGGAAAGCACGTTTTGTGCGAAAAACCGCTCTGTCTTTCGGTCGCGGAAGCGCGGGAAATGATCGAAACGGCGGAAAAAACAGGCGTTGTTTTTACGATGGCGACAAAGTTTCGTTACTGTGAAGATGTCGTCAAAGCGAAAAGCATTCTCGCATCCGGCGTTCTCGGCGAGGTCGTGCAGTTTGAAAATGCGTTCACGGCAAAAGTTGATATGTCAAAGCGGTGGAATTCAAACAAGGAAATTTCCGGCGGCGGCGTTTTGATTGATAACGGCACGCATTCGGTTGATATTATCCGGTATTTTTTGGGCGCGATCACCGATGTTTTAGCTTTGGAAACGAGCGGAACGCAGAATTTACAGGTAGATGAAAACGTCAAACTTTTGGCGAAAACCGAAAACGGTGTTGCCGCAAGCGTTGATCTGACGTGGGGCATCAACAAAGAATTGCCGAATTTTATCAGCATCTACGGCACAAACGGAACTTTGCACATCGGCTGGCAAGCATCGAAATACAAATTAAATTCATCGCCCGATTGGAATATTTTCGGTAAAGGCTACGACAAAGTTCAGGCTTTCCGTTCAAAAATCGAAAACTTCGCGGGCGCAATTCGCGGCAAAGAAGAACTTCTGACAAAACCCGAAGACGCGCTTGCGTCCGTCGAGGTCATCGAAGCGGCATATAAATCGCTCAATCAAAATCTGTGGCAGAAAGTTATTGAGAAAAGCGAAACTGCCGCGAAATAATGTTTTAACGCAAAGGCGCAAAGATGCGAAGACGCAAAGGAAGAATTGGAAAACATACTGAACTTTCTTTGATTTAAAAAACTTTGCGTCTTTGCGCCTTCGCGTCTTTGCCTTAAATAAAAATGATAAGAATTCACCCGACGGCAATTATCGAAGACGGCGTTAAAATCGGCGAAGGCACGAGCGTTTGGGACAATGTGCATATTCGAACGCGGGCGGAGATCGGCGAAGAGTGCATCGTCGGCGAAAAAACTTATATCGCGTATGACGTGAAAATCGGCAACCGCGTGAAGATCAACGCGATGGTTTACATCTGCGCGGCGGTCTGCATAGAAGACGGCGTGATGATTTCCGCCGGAACGATTTTTACAAATGACCGTTTCCCGCGTGCGACTTTTCCCGATTTGAAAACTTTGCGCCCAAGCGAGCCGGACGAACACACTCTGCCGACATTAGTAAAAGAAGGCGCGACTATCGGCGCGGGCTGCACAATCGGAAACGATCTCGAAATTGGACGTTGGGCGATGGTCGGAATGGGTTCGGTTGTCACAAAATCAGTTCCCGACTTTCATCTCGTTTTTGGAAGTCCGGCGCGTTCAATCGGCGCAGTCTGCAAATGCGGACAGCTTTTTCATAAATTCGACGATTCGGAACAAAAGGTATTTGAGTGCGTTTGCGGCTTGAGATATGAAATCGAAAATCGTAACGTAAAAGAAATTATTGCTAAAAAATAACTAAAAATGCTAGTCTAATTATGGAAGTTTCCTAGTCTGTTTCTTGCCTAACTTCTTCAAATCTCTTTATCTATCTTTCAAAAAAAACCTTCAAAGGAGAAAATCATGAATTCAAATAAATGTCCGAAATGCGGATTTATTACTTTAGCTAAAGCCGCGGTTTGCAAAAATTGTTCATACGAATTTACGCCAATAAATACTGAAAGCACAACAGAAGCCGCAAAGATAAATTCAACAAACCAACCTCAAAGTTGGGTTGATACGTTTTGTGGATTGAACTTGCTTTTTAGCGCAATATTCTGGGGAGTAGTTTTTTGTTTATATTGGGATGGATATGTATTATCGCTTTTTCT
>JBGTFE010000136.1:0-72913 GCA_041747435.1 Pyrinomonadaceae bacterium
GCGGCGAGCGATGCCGCGCCTGCGCCTTCGACGACGAGCCGGTTATTCTGCACGCAAACATATATCGCGCGCGCGATCTCGTCTTCGCTGACCTCGACGACTTCATCGACAAATTCTTTTATGATCGGAAGCGTAACTTCGCCCGGAGTTTTTACGGCGATGCCGTCCGCGATCGTCTTTGTTATCTCGACGACTACGGGTTTTCCGGCTGCGAGCGAAGGCTTTGCCGCTGCCGCGTTTTCAGCCTGAACGCCGACGATCCGAATACCGGGTTTGAGGCTTTTTGCCGCGATGGCAACGCCGGAAATAAGCCCGCCGCCGCCGATCGGAACAACGATAACCGAAGTTTCGGGCGAATCTTCGAGAATTTCCAAACCGAGAGTTCCCTGCCCGGCGATTACCTTTTCATCGTTAAAAGCATGAACGTATGTATAGCCGTGTTTTTCTTCGAGGGTTTTTGAATACGCAAAAGCTTCTTCAAAGGTCGAGCCGTATCGTGGAGCTTCGGCGCCAAAACCTTCGGTCGCCGTGATCTTCGTCAGCGGCGCGTTTTTCGGTAAGACGATCGTCGCTTTTATATCGTGCATCCGCGCCGCGAGCGCAACGCCTTGTGCGTGATTTCCAGCGGAAGCCGCGATCACGCCGCGCGATTTTTCTTCCGCGGTCAATTGATGAATTTTGTTATATGCGCCGCGAATCTTAAACGAACCGCTTTTTTGCAGACATTCGGCTTTGAGAAGCGCCTTGGCGCCGATCTCGCGCGAAAGTTTGCCGTCTGCAACCAGCGGTGTGCGGATGATCACGTCTTTTAAGAGGGTTTGAGCTTCGCGGATGTCGGAAAGGGTTACCGTCATAATTTATTGAATTATAAGTGGAAACGAGCGATTAACCAAAATCGATGAAGGGAGAAAGACGCAAAAAGGCAATTGATATTATAAGGAATGACAACTGAAGTATGTATGCGGATAAAAGATAAGATAACGAAGCCTTTTTTGCGTCCACTATAAGAAGTTGTAATATATTCGACGCCGAAAGCCGCCGAAAAGTTCCATTTTTTCCTGAATCGCCGATAAACGCGGAAGAATCGTGGAAATAGATGTCGAAAATTTCACGCAGATAATAAAAATAAGGTATATTTAAGCATCGGAGGAAAATATGGATTTTTTGGGTTTGGGTTTTCTGTTCTTTTTGGGTTTTCTCGGCATCGCGCTGTTGATAATTCTTGCGAAGACGATAAAGATCGTGCCGCAATCGAGCGTTTTGCTGATTGAAAGGCTTGGTAAGTTTCATCGAGTGGCGGCAAGCGGTCTGAATATCATCGTACCGTTTTTCGAAGCGCCGCGTACCGTTTATTGGTCCGGAATGCGTCCCGGCGCGACGTTCATCGATCTGCGCGAGCAGTTTATCGATATGCCGCCGCAGCCCGTGATTACGCGCGATAACGTGACGATCAACGTCGATTCCGTCGTTTACTGGCAGATCACCGACCCGATAAAAGCGGTTTACGAGGTCGCGGATCTCGTCGGCGCGATCGTGCAATTGACGATCACCGGAATGCGCTCGGTTATGGGCGAAATGGACCTCGATCACACGCTTTCAAACCGCGACCAGATCAACGCCAAGCTTCGAATAATTCTCGATGAGGCGACCGATAAATGGGGCGTGAAAGTAACCCGCGTTGACGTCAAGAACATCAATCCGCCGGAAGACGTGCGCATCACGATGGAAAAACAAATGACTGCCGAACGCAACCGCCGCGCTTTGATCTTAACGGCGGAAGGCGATCGGCAAGCCGCGATCACACGCGCCGAAGGTGAAAAACAGGCGGCGATCACGCGCTCCGAGGGAATGAAGGAATCGGCAATTCTCGAAGCCGAAGGCGCGGCGCAGGCAAGGCTTCGCTCCGCGCAGGCAGAAGGACAGGCGATCGCGCAGATCGCGCAAACGATCGGCGATTCGGCGCAAACCGCGCAATATTTGATAACGGCGCGCTATATCGAATCGCTTCGCGACATGGCTCGGACGCAAAATTCGAAGGTAATATTTATGCCGGTTGAAACAGCGAGCATGCTATCGAGCGTCGGCGCTCTCAAGGAAGTTTTTGCGGAAACGGGTGAAAAAGACGAGAAAAAACAAATGAATCCGCCGCGTTCGCCGCGTGAATTAGGAAAATAACGGAGCGCCGCAAGCTGCCGGCGTTCCAAAGGAGCAATTATGAAACGAAATTTGATTTTCTCGCTTTTGGTTTTATGTGTTTTTGCCGGATTGAATTTTCTATCGGCATCGGCAAAAACCGCGCCGATCTATAAATTCAAGATGAAAGACATCGACGGCAACGACGTAAAACTTAAGAAATTCAAGGGCGACGTTTTGCTGGTCGTCAACGTCGCGAGCAAATGCGGATACACGCCGCAATACGAAGGTTTGCAGGCGATCTATGAAAAATACAAGGCGCAGGGATTTGAGATCCTCGGCTTCCCCGCAAATAATTTCGGCGCGCAAGAACCCGGAACCGAAGCCGAAATCAAGGAATTTTGCGAATCGAAATATAAGGTCACGTTCCCGATGTTCGCGAAAATTTCTGTCAAAGGCGACGACATCGATCCGCTTTACCAATTTTTGACGAGCAAGGAAACGAATCCCGATTTTGCCGGCGATATTTCCTGGAATTTCAATAAGTTTCTCGTCGACCGCAAAGGCAATATCGTTGCGCGTTTTTCGTCAAAAGATACGCCGCAAAACGAAAAAGTAACCGGGGCGATCGAGAAATATTTGAAGGACAAATAAAAAAAATAGCCCGCAAATAAAAGCGAAAAAGTACGAAAACTAAATTCCTTTATTTTTTTCCCGTCATTTCGCGCTATTCGCGGGCAAATTTGTGTTTTGAAACGACTGAATAGATCGAACCTTTCGGCTGAAACGTGCTTTCGTAAGTAACAATTTCGGAAACTTTAAATTCAATCGGCTCGAATGCGTTTTCAACATGTTTTCGCGCAAGTTGTTTTGATTTATGCGGCTCACGCAAACGCGCGATCGTCAAATGCGCGTTAAATTTTCTCTTTTCGCGTCTAAAACCGATTCGCTCGCATTTGATCTCAAGCAGCTCGCTTATTTTCGACAAACTATTTGTTTCATCATTTACGCCCAGCCAAAGAATTCTCGGATTTCGCGGGTTTGGAAAAACTCCGGTTCCCGAAATCTGCAATTTGAATGGCTTAAATTTCGCGGTCGTTTTTTCGACGATTTCGATCAATTCGTTTAGTTGCTTTTCACCTGTATCCCCGAGAAACTTTAAGGTTAAGTGCAGCTTTTCCGGTTTTTCCCAACCGATTCGCAGATCAACAAATTCGCGCCGTAAAGCTTGTGCGTAATCGGAAACCTGCCGCCGCGCTTCCTCGGAAATTGCAACCGCGATAAAGATTCGTTTTTTCACAGTTCTAATTTTCCCGCAAAGCCGTCAAGTGCGCAAAGAAAATTCGCGGGCTGTGCGCCTTTGCGAGAAACCATCGCCGTTGTTAAAATTTGCTCAATGACCGTGTTGCGGATTTTACTCACCATTTTTATTATTTCGATTCTCGCGCTTGCCGGCGTTTCGTATTGGATCTACGCCGCGATGACTGCGCCGCACCAGCACGAAAAAGCGGGCAAGATAATACAAATTCGAAAAGGCGCGACGCCGAACGAAGTAATTGACCAGCTTTCGACGGAAAACATAATCGCCGGCGCGCTCGCCGTGCGCGTTTATCTCCGCACATTTGGCGACGCAAGTAAGATCCAAGCCGGCGATTATCAATTTAACTCGCCGATCACGCCGCTTCAGGTTTTGAAAGAGCTCGAAAGCGGCGAAGAAAACGTGGTGAAACTGACAATTCCCGAAGGCTTCACGCGCTTCGACATTGCAAAACGCCTAGCCGAAAAGTTTCCGCAAAATCCGCCGATGGACGATAAAGCGATTCTTTATTTTATGGACGATGTTAGCCTCGTCAAAGATTTCGATCCTTTGGCAAAAAACCTCGAAGGTTATATGTATCCGAGCACTTACAGCTTTCCGAAGGAAACAAAGCCGCAGGAAATTATCAAGCGTCTGGTTGAGCAATTTCGGAAAGTTTGGAAGCCGGAATGGAACGACAGAGCAAAACAACTCGGCAAAACTCCGCGCGAGATCGTAACTCTCGCGTCCTTGATCGAAACCGAATCGGGCGTTGAATCGGAGCGACCGATCGTCTCTTCGGTGATCTATAATCGCCTGGCGAAAAATATTCCGCTTGGAATCGATATGACCTTTATTTACGTCGCAAAAATGCAAAACCGCTGGGACGGAACGGTGAACAAAAGCGATGTCGAGGTCGATTCGCCGTACAACACGCGTCGCTACGGCGGAATTCCGCCGGGACCGATCTCGTCCGTTTCGGAAAGCGCAATAAATGCGGCGCTGAATCCGGCAAATACGAATTATCTTTACTACGTTCGAAACGTTCAGAAAAACGACGGATCGCATCATTTTTATTCGTCAGCGGCAGAATTTGAAAAAGGCAAAGCCGAATATCAAAGATGGCTCGAAGAAGAAAGAAAGTTGAAAAGGGCGAATGAACGATAATGCATTAAAAATTCCTCTCCTTTCGAAAGAGGGGTGCGGCTCTAGCCGCGGGGTGGTTGACACCGTGATACTATTTGACCACCCCGTCGCTTCGCGCCACCCCTCCTAATACAGGAGGGGAGTTTTGGTACAAAATATGAACTCTAATGATTAAACTTCTCGCGCTCGACCTCGACGGAACTCTGCTGAATTCAAGCGGTAAAATTCCCGAAGCAAATAAACTCGCAATCAGAAAAGCCGAAGAAAAAGGCGTTTTGGTGACGATCGCAACCGGACGACGTTTTCGCGATGCGCGTCCGATCGGGTTGGAATTGGAAGTAAACGCGCCTTTGATAACGCACAACGGCGCGCTTTTGAAATATGCGGACAATCTGGAAACGGTCGCAGTTTCTTTGCTCGCAAACGAAACAATTTCGCAAATTCTTCGCGTCGGGCGAGATTTTGGCGCGGACGCGATGCTAAGCTGCGATCCGCAAGGTAAAGGAACTTTGCTTTACGACCGCATTTCCGACGAAAATCTTCCGCTTCAAAAATATATAAAATGGTCGCGCACAGTCCACGGCGACGAAGCCGAAAAAGCCGTTCGACACGTTGAATCGCTCGAGGAAGTTTTGGACGACATCGAAACCGTCCACGTTTCATTTTCCGGAAAGTGCGAACCGATGGCACATCTTGAAATGGTCTTGAAAACCGAGCTTGAATCTATCGCAACGGTTTTGACAACGGTTTATCCGCCGAAAGATTTTACCCTGATCGACGTGCTCCCGCCGGACGCTTCGAAAGGGATCGGCGTTGAAAAACTCGCCTTATTTAATGGATTAAAACCGGAAAACGTGATGACGATGGGCGATAATTTTAACGATCTTGCAATGCTCGAATTCGCGGGAACGCCGGTCGTAATGGGAAACGCAGACCCAAGTTTGCTCGAGAGGCGAGAATTTTATACAACTTTAAGTAACGATGAAAACGGCGTTGCAGCCGCGATCGAAAAATTTATTTTGGGAGAAATTAATGGCTAACAGAACGGCAGTTTTAGAAACGAACAAGGGCACGATAAAATTTGAATTATTGGAAGCGGACGCTCCGAAAACGACGGAAAATTTCCGTCTTCTCGCGGAAAAAGGTTATTACAATGGCGTGATCTTTCATCGCGTGATCAAAAATTTTATGATCCAGGGCGGCGATCCGCTCGGCGAAGGATACGGCGGTGAATCGGCTTGGGGCGGAAAGTTTGACGACGAGATCGAGCGCAATTCGTGGCTTTATCAAGGCGCTTACAAAAAAGGAACGATCGCGATGGCGAATTCCGGACCGAACACAAACGGCTCGCAATTTTTTATTATGCACATCGATTATCCGCTGCCGCCGAGCTATACAAAATTCGGACAGGTGACCGAAGGTCAGGACATCGTCGATGCAATAGCGGAAGTCGCGACGAACTCAAGCGACAAGCCGATCGAGCCTGTTGTGATGGAAAAAGTTTATATTGAAGAATAGTGATCGGGGACGAGGGACAAGGGACGAGATACAAAATATTCCCTTGTCACTCATCGCTCTTCACTAGTCACTATGAGGGCAGTTATTCAAAGAGTTTCGCGCGCAAAAGTTTCGGTTGAAGGTGAAACGACCGGCGAGATAGGCAAAGGAATTTTGGTTTTGCTCGGAGTTTCGCGCGAAGATTCCGAAAAAGAAGCAGCTTATCTAGCGGAAAAAACGCTGAATCTTCGAATCTTCGAAGACGCGGAAGGCAAAATGAATCTTTCGCTGCTCGATATTGAAGGCGAATTGCTCGTCGTTTCTCAATTCACGCTTTACGGCGACGCGCGAAAAGGTCGACGTCCTTCGTTCATTGATGCCGCCGCGCCCGAAAAAGCTAATGAGCTTTATTTGTGTTTTGTCGCGGAAGCGCGAAAGCAAATTACAAAGGTCGAAACCGGACGTTTTCAGGCGATGATGGACGTCGAGCTTGTAAACGACGGACCGGTAACGATTTTGATTGATAGCGAGAAGAATTTTTGAAATAAAAACTCCCCTCCTTGGATAAGGAGGGGAAGCGTCCGAATGGACGCGGGGTGGGTTGAAACCGCCAGAAGTTACCACCCCGTCGCTTTGCGACGCCCCTTCCTTCAAAAGGAGGGGAGTTTTTGAATCGAATAACTAACAATAAATCTATGATCAAGAAACTTTTATTAATTATCGCGATATTTTCCCTTTTATTTGCAATTTCTTGCGGCGACAAAAAAGCCTCGAACAAGTCCAAAACGTCGTCGAGCCCACAAGTCAAAACTGGCGTGGCACCGGTTGCAGACGACGAGATCGCCGTTATCGAAATGGAAGAACCGGCTTACGGCACGATCAAGATCGAACTTTATTCGAATATTGCGCCGAAAATGGTCGAGCGTTTTAAGACGTTGGCAAAAGAAGGGTTTTACAACGGCACGGCTTTTCACCGCACGAGCGGAATTGTCGTTCAGGGCGGCGACCCGCTTTCAAAGGATGATATTCCGGAGAACGACGGCACCGGCGAATCCCACTTGCCGGATGTTCCCGCAGAGTTTTCCGATGTTCCGTTTGAGCGCGGAATTGTCGGCGCGGCGCGCAGCACCGACCCGAATTCGGCAAATTGCCAATTTTATATCACGATGCAGCGATATCCGTCGTGGGACAAAAATTACACGGTTTTTGGTAAAGTCATAGACGGAATGGGCAATGCCGATATGATCGCAACTGCGCCGAAAAATGGCGAAAAACCGATCAATCCGACGAAGATCAAAAGCATTACCTTTCAGCCGAAACAGTAAATTTTTGCTATAATTTTTTCGATATGCTCGCGTAGCTCAGTGGATAGAGCGCTTCCCTCCGGAGGAAGAAGTCGCAGGTTCGACTCCTGCCGCGAGTATTTTTTCTAAGCGAACGATTTCTTAGAACTCCCCTTCTTGGAAAAGGAGGGGTGGCGCGTCAGCGCCGGGGTGGTTTGATTGCGGAAGGAACAACCACCCCGCGTCTTTTTTCAAGACGCTTCCCCTCCTTAGAAAGAAGGGGAGTTTTTATTTTTATTTTCCTATGCAAAAAATCACCAGCCGCGATAACCAAAAGATCAAATTCGCCGCGCGCGTCCGCGACGGAAAGGCGGAAGATCGGATCTTTATCGAAGGCTTGCGTCTTGCTGAAGAAACGCGGCGCTCGGAAATCGAGATATCCGATGTTTTTTTTACCGAGCATTTCGCCGCATCCGATCGCGGAAGCGCATTTTTGCAAAACGCAGGAACCGAGAACATCTTCGAAATTCCGGCAAAGATCGCCGATCAGCTTTCGGATAAAAAAAATTCGGGCGGCGTGATAGCGATCGCTTCAAAACCAGAGACGGGTAGAAATGTGATCGAAGCAGCAATACGCAACGGTAAGCGCGAATTTCCGCTCGCCGTTATGCTTCATCAAATCAATAATGCGGCAAATCTTGGTGCGGTTTTGCGAACCTGCGAAGCGGCGGGTGTTTCAGCTGTTATTTTGACGAAAAATTCCGCCGGTGTTTTTTCGCCGAGCGCTTTGCGTGGCGCAATGGGTTCGTCGCTTCGGCTCGCGATTTGGAATAATGCGGAATTTTTCGAAGCGTTGGATTGGGCGAACGAAACCGGTCTCGTTTCGGTGTGCGCCGACGCGCGCGCTGAAAAAAGCTACACGGAGATCGAGTGGAATCTACCGCGGCTCGTTATTTTCGGCTCCGAAGCGCACGGATTGACCGCGCGCGAAAAGGCAAGCGTCGTAGAAGAAATGAAAATTCCAATGGAAAATAATGTCGAAAGTCTGAATATCGCGGTTGCTTGCGGAGTAATACTGTTTGAAGCAAACCGGAAACGCGGCGCGCAGCGCTAGATCTAATGCCCGCGAATTAACGCAAGAATTTCATCGTCTCGCCGCGGGCTTTCTCTCTTCGATCTTTTTCCTAAATTCGTTTGCGGCAACGGGCGAGTTGACTATCGCCAAGCCGGTTTCAATGTCGCTGGCGAGAATCTTGCCGTTGACGTCAGCAACTTCCGCAAGCTGATTTTTCGCCTCGTCAAACGATTTTTTCGCTTCACCGAATTTCCCGGTCAACAAATATGCGCGTCCCAAAAGGTAATGTCCTTCGGCGTTTTTCGTCTCCGCGGCGTGCGCAGCGATATATTTTTCCGGCTCAGCATCTACCGTGCGCCGCCCTTCTTCGAAAATTGTGAACAAAGGATTTGATGACTGCGGCGCGATCTGCGGAACTTCCGCCGGCGGCGGCGGGGTTCCCAGCCAAAAATAATATGCGACGGCGCCTATGATCACACCAACAAGCAGCAGAAGCGCGGACGAAACGATCTTTCCGGCGAACGAATTGTCAGCTTTTTCTTCAGAGAAATATACCGCGCTTTCAGTTTTTTCTTCGCCGTTTTCAAATCCGGCGGGTTCTATTTTTGGAACAACCGGCTTTAATTCCGGAGTCTCCGGAGCGGGAAGGTCCTGCGTGGTAGATTCCGATTCGCTAAATTCCACGACCGCCGGACGCGCGGTTGCGATCGTCTGTTCCTCAACCACGGAAGCTTCCCGCGTCTGGATTTCTTCGCCGACGCGGACGACCACAGCGGTGAGATTATCTTCCGCGCCGCGTTCATAGCACATTTTTTTCAATTGTTCGCAGATCTCGCCCGGCTCGCCTCCAAACGCGAGAAGCTCGCGGATCTCACCATCGTCAACGTGCCGTGTGATGCCGTCTGAGCACAGCAAAAACGACACGTTCGGCTCGAACATAATCGTTTTCATATCTATCTCGACCGAAGCCTCAGCGCCGAGCGCGCGGCTGATCACGTTTCGGCTCGGATGAGTCGCTGCCTGCGCCTCGGTCATTCTTCCGGCACGAACTTCCTCTTCAACGACCGAATGATCTTGAGTTTCGCGGTAAAGATTGCCGGTTTTATCGAGCCGATAAAGCCGCGAATCGCCGACGTGTCCGATCGTCGCGATATTTCCCGCAACGTGAAGCGCAACGACGGTCGTCGCCATCGTTGAAAGCTGCGCCAAATCGTGCGACATCTGAAAGATCGACGTGTTCGCTTGCTCGATCGCGGCTTTCAATACGTCTTCAGCATCGGAGTTCGGACGCGAATTGATAAAAGCTTCACCGATTATTTCGACTGCCATCTGAGACGCAACTTCGCCCGCCTGCGCGCCGCCGACGCCGTCAGCCACGGCAAAAACACTTCGTTCGCCGAGCTCGAGAAATGAATCTTCGTTTTGCGGACGTTTCTCGCTAAGCCCGCGGTCAGAAATTGCCGCCGAATTGATCTGAAAATTATATTCCGTCATGGTTTTTCTCCGAAGTTAAAGAATTGAACCGCAAAAACCTAAGCCTTTACATTGTTTATCTCGGATTCGATCGCGCGGTCAACCGCGTTGCGATGCGAAAACGCCATCAACATTCCGAGCATCACAAAACTCGTTATAAGACTAAATCCGCCGTGACTGACAAACGGCAGCGTGATTCCCGTCATCGGCAGTGCACGCGTGATGCCGCCCATATTCACCAGCGCCTGAAATCCAATAAACGCCGTTAGCCCGGCGGCGCATAGTTTGCTAAACATATCACGCGCGTCCAGCGCCGTGCGAACTCCTGCTCCAACAAGTGTTATCAGCGCAAAGATTAACAATAAACCGCCGAAAAGTCCAAGTTCTTCAGCGAGCGCGGCGTAAATATAATCCGAATCGGAAACCGGTATTAACTCAACGTAGCCGAGTCCTAAACCGCGCCCGCTCGTTCTGCCGGATGCCAAGCCGAAAGTCGCCTGCGCCGGCTGAAATGCGAGCACGTCAAACCAAGCGTCAACATTGATCGATCTTTGCAGCTCTGGATCTTGTTCCAAAAGCGCTGGTAGATTCGGATCCTTTTTCACCAAATCTTTGTAGTAATTGTTGTAATCGTCCTTCCACCAACCGGTCTCGGGAGTCGGCGGGCTAAAGCCGTCAAGCCACAGATGAAATCGCTGCTGAACGCGATCAGGCAGCACTTTTTTGACCGGTTTTGCCAGCGTCGGGAGCAGCGGGATTTTTTCCTGCGTTTTTTCCGGTAAAGCTCCGACGACGAGAACACCGACAAGAAGAAGAACGCTGCCGATAAGCACAACCCGCTGCGGCAAACGGCGCACGGCGATCACGTAAAGCGTCACATAAACCGAGCTGAAAACCATCATCTGTCCGAAATCCTTCAGCACAAAAAACGGCACGAACGGTATCGCCGCCATAAAAACCAGCGGAATTACATCTTTTGCGCGCGGAATTCCCCAGTAAGTTCGCGCCAGATTTTTATAGAGAACTGCTAAGATCGCCGCAAAGCCGATCAAAAACGGAATTTTTGCCGGTTCCCAGGGCGTCATATTTCCGATAGATTTCCCGGCGCGTGACGTGATCGCCGCAAGAAGCAGCGGCAAAAGTGTAAGAACGACGAGCAAAAATCCGTTTCTCTGCAGGATATCGAGTACGTCGTCACGACGGAAAAGCCAAATTATGCCGATAAAACACGCGATCCCGAAGATCGGAATGATCGTTTTTCCCGACACTAAAGTTCCAAAAAATGAGTCTTCCGCCGGTCGCGGTGTTTCCTTTGAAAGATCAACCGGCGCCTTTTCGGTCGGCGGCAAACCCATCATTTGTTTTTTCTCGGGCGAATAATTCTCCTGAACGTAATGCATTTGCGCGGTTTTGATCTTTTCCTGCCGAGCCGCGGCTTTGTCCTTTCTCGACGTATATTCGGGATCGCTGAACAAGCGGTACTGAACCGTCAAGCCGATGGAAAAAAGCAGGATCGCGGAAGTATAGAGCGTCCAATTTCCCTGAAATTTCGCAAAACGCGTCAAGACAACCGGCAGAATCGCGAGCAAAACAAGTAAAAAGAGATTTCTATAAGCGGTCATCGAAGACGTTTCGTAACCGCGAATGAGCGCGCTGTAATGAATTGCGTAATGCGAGATCGCCGTCAAAATGACGATCAGAAGCAGGATCAGAACATGTGAGGACGCGCGGTTTTTCATTTCCTTTTTTTCGGCTGAACCGTTTTCGGTCTGTATTGGTCGCCTAGAAGTCCCAACTCTCTCGCCTTTAAGATCATATTCGCGGCAATCGGAGCGGCGGTCGTTCCGCCATATGCCGAGCCGCCGATGTTTTCGATAACGACGGCGATCGCCACTTGCGGATTTTCGATCGGCGCGATGCACAAAAACCAACCATCCCAACGCGTGAATTTTACGGGCTCGTCGTATTCTATCCACGTTCCGTTTTCATCTTTTTTTCTCGCCTTTCTCGTTTTGATAGTGCCGTCCGCATTGTAAACCTGGACATCGTCTTTATCAGCAGTGCCGGTTTTTCCGCCGGTGGCGATTCCTGTTCCGGCTAATTTCGACCTCACAACGCCGCCCGTACCGCCCGGTTCTTCGGTCACCGTCGCCATAATTTCGCGAATTGTCGCCGCCTGAACGCGCGTCAGAACCTGCGAAAACATTTGCGGAGCGATGTCGGCTTCGATCCTCGGCTTCATCAACTTCCCTTCCAAATTCGCCGCCGCCGAAGCAATCAAAGCCATCTGAAGCGGCGTCATTTGTCCCGCTAATCCTTGTCCCATTCCTTCGACGCCGAAATCGTAAAGCGAAAGTTTTTTACCCGTTACGATAGTCGAACGGGACGGCGCGAGAGCGTTGGCAATTCGCTTGTTGCTTGCGTTCCAAATATCCGGGAAAAATCCCTGCGAAAGGGCGTCGGGCGGATTTTCAACCGCAGCAATTCCCAGAGCGTTCGCCGTTTCGCCCATTCGCTCGCGTCCGAGCGCATTCGCGAGCTGCGAAAAATATTGATTGCTAGAAATCTTAAATGCCTCTTTTATTTGAATATCGCCGCATGCGTGGCAGCTTCCGCCGGCGTCACAGATCGGCTTTGAGCCTCGGAAAGGCGTGTAACATTCCGGCGCGGGTCTTCCGGGAAGTATCGTATTTTCCCTGCCGGCGCGAAAAGCGGAGATCATTGTAAAAGTCTTGAACGTCGAACCCGGAATATAAAATTCACGCGTCGCGCGATTGAGCAGCGGCTGGTCCCGTTTGTCTCCTTCCAGCTTAAGAAAACCTTCAAGCGATTCGGCTTCGTTCAAACTATAGGACGGATTCGAGTAAATCGCCAAAACATCACCGTTTTGTGGATTCAAAACAACGATCGCGCCCTTTTTGCCTTGAAGCTGTTCGCCGGCGTAAGCTTGCAGATCGCGGTCGATCGTAACGCGCACATCGCGCTGCTCATCTTCGGGCTTTTTGATCTTTGTCAAAATTTCCCACGCTTCCGGCATCGGATCTGCGTCGGCTTTGTAAAGCGTTCGCTCTAGTCCGGGCGTTCCACGTTCCGTGCCGAGCAAATGCGCCATTTCCTTTTCGAGAGCAAACGCGCGATCAACCGTACCGTCTTTGCCAACCTTGTAATACGCCAGAGCGCTACCGAGTTTACCGCTGCGATCGAGCATCCATCCGCGAAGCCGCGCGGCATTTGTCCGGCGATTGCGCAGATCCTTGTAATTCAACGCTTGAAATTGCTCGTTGTTTTCACCGGCGTAATACGTCCAATAAACGTGAAAACCGTAAACGGTGAACGCAAGAATTACAAAAACGACATGCCAAATCCTGAGACTTCGATTTGTCACTGTCGAGCTTAATTTACGCCTAACTTCTTTTGAAAGATTTTCCTCAAACGCGAAATGTGGGCGGGCGCTTCGAAAAACAGAAATAACGAGAAAACCCAGCAAAACCGCTACGCCGATCAAGTAAACGATACTCAAACCGGCGGGAGTTCGCTCCAAAACCTGCCCGCCAAAAATATTTTCGGGTTTGAATTTTTCCCAGTCGATATCAATGAGTAACAAGAGCAGCTTCATTTTTCTTCGTCACCTTCCGTTTCGCTTTGCGCTTCCGCAACTTTTTCCGTAATCGTCGGTAAAATCGTTGAACTATCAATAGATTCGTCCTCGATTTCTGTCGCTTGCTTCGTCAAATTATCTACGTCCGTGACCATTTTTTCCGTCTCTGTAGATTCTTCGATCGCCCGCGATTCGTTAAATTCCGGTTCACCTTCCACTTCGTCCGGACCGCGCGTGATAAAAACTTCAACCGTTCCGAATTTCAGTTTATCGCCTTCGTTTATTTCAAACGACTTTCCGTAAGCGATACGTTTGTTGTTGATGAAGGTTCCGTTCGTTGAGCCGGTGTCGGCAACCATTAACTGCTTTTCACTATTCAGAAGCAAAGCCGCGTGAACCTTCGAAACAGTTGTATCATCAATACTTAATGTGTTTTCCTTCGTTCGTCCAACGCTCAATCGCTCTCCGTCAAGAAACGCCAGCTCAACCGTGCGGGGTTTTTCATTGACGACGAATTCAGCAATATAAATATCACGTTTCTCCGCCGGTTTAACCTCGATCGGAGGCACGATGACTATGTTTTTCAAATTTGTAACGGTAACATTTAATACACCGCCGGTTTCCTCATCGGAAAATTCATCAAAACTCGCAAATAATTTCACACCTTCAATAAAATAATCAGGCTTAACTTCCAGTTTGAGCGGCGCATATGTGTGATAACGATTGTCATTTATATGATCGATAACGGCGGTAAGTAACTCGATTTCGAGCTTTTTCATCGCGCCTTCAGAATCGGTCGAAAACTTATCCCATTGCATCTTGAGCTTCAAATTATGGGGGACAAATTTACCTTCTGCGTCCCGATCTTTCATTTCCGAATCTAAAAGCGTCTTCAGCCTTTCGATCAATTCGCTCGTGGCAAGACTGCTCGAAGGATTCCAGGTCCTTCCCAAAAATCGATCGAAAATATCGCCGATCCTGGTTAAACTTCCCCGAAGAAGCCAGTCGACCGAAAGTTTTTTGTTGTTCGAAGGCGTTTTATTTTGCGACATCTAAAAATCTAATTTGCGAAAATGAACAGGCGCGGATTTGGTTGTAATTTTAGCTGAAATATCGCTCGAAATAAAGACCGAAAATGTTTGTTCTGACCAGAAAATTGCTCAATTTTCATTCAATCTGACCGAAAACTCGAATTTTGGAAAAAATATCACATTAATAATGTATAAAACTGTTGACAGGTGTAAAATATTATTTTACATTTCATTAGTTCTACTCGTAAGACGCTTGAACTTAATCTAAAAACATACTGATCAGTTATAAAACAAAAATCCTTCCCGAATTGAAAAATTCAAATGAAAAAAGCCCAGCTAAACAGTCAATCCGGATTTTCGGTCATCGAGCTTTTGATCGTTGTAGTGATTATTACGATCATGACTGCCGTCACCGGCTATTATCTGTTTGCTCACCAGAAATTATACAAGCCTGACGATCAGACTTTGAAAATCGTTGACGTACTTCAGGAAGCGCGACAGCGTTCGCTTACGCAGCGGGAGACGATGAGAGTGGAGATCGACCTGACAGACGGCACAGCGCGCCTGATCGACGAAAATTCACCTGCCATATCGTCGGACGACCGTGAAATAAAGAGAACGACGCTTTTTCCTGATACAGAGATAAAGATGTCGCAAAGACCAGACGACATAGCCTATAATCCGCCGGAATCGCTGCCGGCGCCGACGGCGGTTTTTGCACCGAGTGTTCATCCGTTGAGCAGCACACACAACGTCTGCACGATCAGATTCTTAAGTAACGGAACAGTTGTGAACGCCGGGACCAACGCCACCGGAAGCGGTTCTACCGTTACCGGCTACACGCTTCATATTTGGTCCCCGAAAAAGGCGAGCCCGAATGACGCGGACATCGCTCGGTCAATCACGATAGTCGGCACGACTGGATCAATCCGGATGTGGGAATTCGATCGCGCTTCAACAAATACGAACAAGTGGAAAGATTCACGTACTTCTAGTGTTTACGGGCAGTGAGGCGAAAGTGTAACTATTCGCACATAGAAACCAACTGTATGAGAAAGACCAATTTTATCGATAAAAAATCAAAATTCTTCGGAAATCTCTTTTCAAAAAAAGCAACGAAATCAGAAGGAGGTTTTTCTTATATTGAAGTAATGATCGCACTTGTGATCTTGTTGGTGGGCTGTCTGCAAATGACTTCCGCGCTCACGGCAAATCTGATGCGCTCATACGAGACGGAACGAAGAATTATTTCGAAACAGCTTGCTCTATCAACGATTGAATCGATAATTTCAGCACGCGATATTTCGCGCGCCGGCGCGGTCGAAGGCTGGGATTCTGTCGGCAATGTCGGAAATAATCCGGTTGACGGCACTCCGCGAGGGATCTTTCTGAACGGTTGGTGTCCGATTCGCGAAGATCTTGGCTGGGACGGCGTAGCGGGAACGGCGGACGACGCTTGTCCCGGAACAACGTCGTGCAACGTCACCGGCAGACCGCCGAACACCAGCCCGATCGTTACCGGCTATCAGCGTCAGATCGCTATTACGGACATTCCCGATCCTGAGCGTCCTTCGCCGCCGTATCCGATCGCTCGCCGCCGGATTGAAGTCAGCATCCAATATTACTTTAATTCGATCTCCCGAACCGAGACCGTATCCACGATTGTGACCAATTATTAAGGAGACGCGATGAAAGGAAAATTCCAATACAAAACGGCAGAATTCATAAAAAAATCGCAGCGAGGCTTTTCTCTTCTCGAAATGATGGTCGCGGTAACTATCTTTTTGATCGTGACGGGCTCGATCTTTGGTTTGCTGCAGATCGGCAGGATCGATCGAAATCGTGCGAGTCGTCGCAGCGATATGTTGAAGAGCGCGCGAACGGCTATTCATTTAATGGGGCGAGATGTGCTAAATGCAGGAATGAGTTACCATCAGCGCGGCGCGATCGCTCCGGATGACTTTATTTCGACGCGTCTCGGCATTACACCCGACGCCGACACGAAACGCGATCTTTTGACGTCCGTTATTGCCGGTAACGATCTTTTCACAAACAGCCTGAACCCCGACCCGACCGTTCGAACCGATCTGATCTCTTTCACTTACCGCGAAATGACCTACAACGCGGGCAACACAGTATCTTTATCAAACGTCGCCGCGTCAGCGGATGCTGCGAACACGGCGCGACTTACGACCCTTTCAAATATCAGCGCGGTCGCCAGAGATCACGATCTTTGCCTGATTGAATCGGACAGCTCGCAGATCGCGGTAATGATTACCGGCGTTCCGGGGGCAAACCTGATAGATACGGCGCCTACCGATCCGCTGGGTTTGAATCAAGCGTTCGATGGAACCGGTTCGGCTGGCAGCTTGTTAAAAAAATGCACCGCGTTGATAACAACAGATTGCACTTCTTATGTCGCATCGGCAAAAAAATTCATTTGGGTTGCATACAAAGTAAAGGACGACGGAACACTCGTCCGTATGATTTACGGAAATAACACGGGTCGCCCCGCCAACGAGCAGATCCAGGAACAGCCACTAGCCTATAACGTTCAAAATCTGCAATTTAAGTACGTTTTAGCTGATGGAACGGTCACGGAAAAGCCTTCGGCGGGCGCGGATGGAATTGTCGGTACAGCGGACGACCAGCCCGAAAATCTTAATTTGATTCGACAGGTGAGCATTATGCTCCAGGTTCAGTCTACTGAGATCGATGAACAGACGCGTAAGCCTGCGGTGATCACTTTGAATGCCACGTTCAGTCTTAGAAACATGGAATACGACGCCGGATAAGAGAGAGGTAGTTTTTACATGAGAGAAGATTTATCAAAAAACCAAGATATTTTGCAGAATTCAATAACACGAAACGAGAGCGAAAACGGTTCTGCGATCCTAATTGCTTTATTTGTGATGCTCTTGCTGCTCGGTTTTGTCGCGCTTGCCGTGACGCGTACTTCCAACGAAACGATAGCATCCAGCAACGACGCGGCGGAAACGCGCGCTTTTGAAGCCGCACACGCCAGCATCGAGGTAATGACGCGCAATTTCGACAAGCAATTCGATATAAAATTGAACCCTGACGCTACGGACATTGCCAACATCAAACTGCAGGTTCCCCCAAATTTTACAAACTATCAATTTATCCAGAATCTCGATCAAACGCAGGCGAGCACTTGGGTGGTGATGACCGGACAGCAGTTTCAGGGCTTGAACTCGTTGCGCGACAAATGGGAAATCAATACGCTTGCAAGAGAAACTTCGACCGGCGTGCAGGTCGCGCTCCGGCGAGATTTTTTCAATAACCGTATTCCGATTTTCCAGTTCGGCATTTTTTACGAGGACGACCTCGAATTTCACCCGGGTCCGCGTTTTGACTTCGGCGGGCGTGTGCACTCAAACGGAAACTTGTTTCTCATGGCGAACACCGGCTTATATTTTTCGTCCAAGGTAAGCACAAGCGCGCATGTCTTTACCGATGTCGCGCGCAATGGCAACAGTTGGACCGAATGGAACGACAACGTGTATATAAAGAACGCGTCGGGCAGCTATGTTAAGCTCGCGCATGATATGGGCAGCGTACTGCGTGACACAACGAACGGTTCGCCGGTCTTCGGACCGACAATGCCTGTTGTTTATCACAGCGCGAGCTGGAAAGCCAATCAGGAGCAGTTTCAGGGAAATTTGCTTTCGCAGCAAGATCCGCTGGAACTCCCGATCAGAATTTCAAGCAAGATCGTTGCCACTCCGCTCGATTACATTGAAGTTGTGAAGCGCGGAAAAAACGTCGGTGATCTTTGGAACAGCGGAACAGGAACGGTTGCAGCGCCGACCATAATCCCCATAACGACGGCAACCGCCGACGGAAATATTACGAGCAGCGAACGCTATTATCAAAAAACGGGTATTCGCATCACACTTGCGGATAGCAAGGCGAAACTTCCCGGCTGCGCCTCCGGTAGCGGAACAAACCCGGTAACAACAGCTTGCGGTATCCGACTCGACGGCGCCAGTAGCGGAAACGGTTCGGAGCCAACCGGCACCAACGCCCGCGGTTATCAGCCGCTTGCTATGTCTGACGGATATCAGGGAACCGAAATAAACGGCGAGCGATTCTACCAGTCGTCACCGACCGGCAGACAGTTGTGGATTAAGGTCGAGATGGTCGGTGTTAACCCGGTGACAAATATCTACGCCGCGCGCGACATCACCGCTGACTTTCTGAGTCTCGGCGTAACAGAAGCACCTCCGAACGTTCCACTCAAATTCGTCGTTACCGGTTACACTTCCTCGCCCGCAAAAGACAGCCGTTCGATCATCAAACTGCAGCGTTTTACGGTGAACGGTTCAAATATGATCATGTCAACTGCGGATAACGCATATCTTACTTCCTCGAATTGGAACAGCACGGATTACAACTACGTATTGTCGTCCTCAACCAAGAGCGGCGAAACCGTTAACACCGGAACCTACGGTTCTTTTACCGGCGACCACAACACCCACAAAAAAACGGTCACCATAAACAATGAAACTTCGTTCACGAGAAAGATCGTTCCCTTTCCGATCAATATGTTCGACACGCGGGAAGGGCTTTATTACGAAGGTACGGCGTTTAATACAAGCACGGCTTATCCGAACGGAAAAGTGCCCTGGAACGGCGTTTTGAGTATGGTCGATATCGACGTTGCTAATCTCCGCGCGTTTTTTAACGGATCGTTTGATACAAAATTCCCGTCGGGAACTCCGATCGCTACGGCGCTGGGACGTCCTTTGAAATCTACAGACGTTCCAAATGCAAATGGTTGGGTTTTTTATGTTTCGGACCGCCGCGGTGACTTCGATTTCGACGGTGAATACGACATGGAAGACATCTACGGTGAAAACGACGGCATTTTGCAGCCGGGCGAGGACGCAAATGGAAACGGTACGCTCCAAGCCGAATATACGAACGAAGCGGTGAAATACAACGCTGCCGATTCGAGCGAAATTCCTTCGATCGCAGCCGTGTTCGAGCACAAATTCTACCGCCGCGGCGTTCGTCTTATTAACGGACAGACGATTCCGGGAATTTACGACGCCATTACGCCGTCAAATACTAAAGGCTTTACTTTTGCTTCGGAAAACGGTGTCTATGTTCATGGAAACTACAACGCTTCGGCGATCGTCTCGCCCGGAACGCCCACTCCGTCCGAACAATATTTGCCGCAAAACACAAGCACACATATTCCGGCATCCGTCGTCGGCGATTCGATCACGATCCTTTCGAACAATTGGGAGGATGCCAGAAGTTTCACATATCCATTCAATCGCGGGCAGCGGCGCGCGACCGAAACATTTGTGCGGTTCGCTATGCTTACCGGGGATGCCAAAACGAGTCTGCTCGCGACCCCGCATCAAGGCGGAAGTGACGAGCGCATGGCGGGCGGAGTTCACAACTTCAAGCGTTTTCTCGAAGATTGGGGCAATATTCGTCTGAATTACACCGGCTCAATAATCAATCTGTTCAATTCGCGGAACAATAACGGCGCATTCAAATGCTGCGGCGTGGTTTACAGTCCGCCGGTGCGCAACTGGGTTTTCGACTCTTCATTCTTGGAACCGGCTCGACTTCCGCCCGGAACGCCGTTTTTCCAGTCGATCCAGCTCACCGGATTTCAACGGATCAACTAACGAGACAAATAAAAAAGCCTGATTGCGGGTATGAGCTTGCGGTTTCGCGGTTCACACCCGCAATTTTTTCTGACGCCGCGCGTGAATTTTCTTCTTGGGTGTTTCGCGAACTTTGCCCTTATAATATCGTATTGGAAGTGAAAGTATGATATTTTTACAAACGGCTTTCCGATCCCGAAAATAATGAAGGAACTGGC
Source organism: Pyrinomonadaceae bacterium (assembly GCA_041747435.1). Lineage (GTDB taxonomy): Bacteria > Acidobacteriota > Blastocatellia > Pyrinomonadales > Pyrinomonadaceae > JBGTFE01. The sequence continues at coordinate 20,400 of JBGTFE010000136.1, forward strand.
ATTGATCAACAGCAGGCTCGACGCGCGCTACGACGTTCAAAGGCTTCTCGGACGCGGCAGCTACGCGGAAATTTATCTTGCAAAAGACATCCTTGCCTCACCGCGTTCGCCGCATAATCTCGTCGTCATCAAGGCGCTGAACGTTTTTATGCAGAACGATCTTGACGACGATCTGGAAAGGACGCTGGTCGAAAATTTTCAGAATGAAGCCATCGCGCTCGACCGCGTTCGCCATCCGAATATCATCAGCCGTCACGGACACGGCAGCGCGCGCGATCTTAATAACACTATTTTTCATTATATTGTTTTGGAATATCTACCCGGCGGCGATCTGGCGAAAATGTGCCGGGCTGATAATTTGACTCTTTCACGCGCCCTGTATTTTCTCGAACAGGTCTGTGCCGGTCTCGCGCATGCGCACACGAACGGAATTATTCATCGCGATATAAAACCGCAAAATTTACTTTTAAGCGAAGATTGCAAAACCGTAAAGATCGCAGATTTTGGCGTCGCGCGCGTTACGCAGTCGGACGCGCCGGTCACGCGCGTCGGCACAAATATCTACGCGCCGCCGGAGCATAGCCCGATGCTTTCCGGACAAACCGGAACGCTGACATTTACCGAACTAACGCCTGCTGCCGATATTTATTCGCTTGCAAAATCCGCTTATGTGCTCGTCACCGGCGAATCGCCGCGCTTTTTTGCAAATCAGACGATTCGCGAACTACCGCTCGATTTCCGCTCAAAGCCGTGGGCGAATAGCTTCTTAAAAGTGATCGCGAAGGCGACACAAAACGATTCGCGGGCGCGGCATCAAAGCGTTAACGAATTTTGGCAGGATATGGCGCAATTAAGACTTTTTGCCGAGGCAAATGACGAGATCGCAACGCAGGTTTCGCGCCGCGAACCTTTTACCGCTCCGCAGCCGCACGTCGCCCGCGGATATACCCCGGTCGCGCCGCAAAAACCGAGATTTGAAACTTCGGAACTGCGTTTGAAACCGACCGTTTCGGTGCAAGCGAATCCAAATCTTATCGTTAAATTAGATAGCGGACAGGTCGATAAATTCCCTGCTGCTGCGCGTGAAAAGCACGAGAGCGCTACACCTCTTATTCCGGAAAAATCGCCGGTTGCGCCTTTAAGACGCAAACGCCGGTTTTTCGCGCGTTTCGCGACGTTTGTAATAATCCTTGCAGCTTTTGCGGGTGTTCTTTACGGGACACATTATTATCTGCGCGCACGCGGCATTTTGCCCGATTTGAAAAGCTACTTTATCAAGCCAACGGGCATTGCATCAAACGACGTCAACCTACGGGCAGAAGCCAATGCCGACAGTCAGAAGGTTGGTTTGGTGCCGAAAAACTCGCGCGTACGAATTGTAAATTCCAAAGATAATTGGTATGAAATTGATATCGTAGAATTCAGCCGTCCGAAGGAAGACGCCGCGGACGCCGAGCATGGTTGGGTGAACAAACGTTATATCGACGTGCAAGAATAAAGAAATGAGTGTATTGGACAAAGTGCGAAAGTGGATCGATGGCGACACCGCTGAAGGCGTGCTCGAAGATGCCGCCCGGGACGCGCAGGTGAAGCCGCGAAGCGCTGCCGAGGAATTCATTGTAAAAATTGCGCGCGCCGTCGAGGAAGTGATGCAAGGCGAGATGGTTCCGCTGCCGCAAGGCACAACAATAATCCCGACCGAATATATTATTTTCCTAAGCGAGACGGACGATCGGGATTGGCAAGGCGTAAAACGGCGCGGTCTGGAACAGGGACTTTATCATATTCTCGCTGAGCGCGCGAAGGAAATTTCGGGTAAAAGGAAACTCGAAACACAGAGTTTCTCGGTAGAGTTGCGCGTTGACGGTACGCTCGAAAAGGGCGATTTGCGTGTGCAGCATAGCTGGGACGATGCTTCGAGCAACAAAACAAGCATTCTCGCGCGTCCGAAACTTCCAACCCCGGTTCAGCCGTCCGCGCAAGATTCGCCCAAAAATGACCTGCCGCCTACAATGGTTCATTCACCGAATTTTGTTCAAAGTCAGCAGCAGTTATCGAATCAACCTCCTCCAACGGTGTTGAATGTAAATCCAATACCGGTAAGTCCTGTTCCGAATGAAGAATACGAAGAAATGACGCGGGTTAATAAGCGTTCAGCGGAGATTTTTCGTCTTGAAATTTGGCGCGGCGGCGTGCGGCAAAACGTCGTCCCGATCTATCAGAGCGAGATCAGCATCGGTCGCGGTTCAAAATCCAAACCGGTGGATATTTCCCTTTCCGGCGACCCCGAGATCAGCCGTCGTCATTTAACGTTGGGTACGGATGGAATGGGAAATTATTGGGTCAGCAACGAAGGTCGCAATGCGGCGATGGTCAATAATGCGGAGTTGCCGCCAAATCGAAAAATCTCCGTTTCCATCGGCGTTCCGATCTTAGTTTGCAGTTACACGCTTCGAATTCAACAGCGCCAATAAATTTTCGTTTTTCATACTAAAAATTCCAAACTCCGATGCTTAGATTCGGAATTTGGAATTTACGCTTCTGAAATATTACTGCCTATCTTACCTTGAGAGTCGGATCGCCAAATAAAACCCAAGAAAGCCGCACATCACGCCCGCCGATGAGGACTGTCTTTGCATCCTTAACGAGGTCGCCCATGCGCGGAATATTTCCGGCTGTTAATTGATCGTAAAATCTTGTCGCCATCACTTCCTGCACATCGGGCGTCGTTTTTCCCGTAGACGTCCAGGCGACGATCGCGCCGCCGTTCGGCGCTTTCATAAGATTTTCCGCAAGCGAATCAGTCGGCGAGATAAAATATCCGTTTAAGCAAGTCAGCATCGAAAAGATCGAAAGATTGTCGCCATTGGTCAAGGCGAGTGCGTCCGCGCTGTTAAAAAATGGCGGATTTGACTGAAATCCCCAAAAAGCGGTTGAACCATGTCCTGAATAATTAACCAGATATTTTCCGGCGTTCAACGCCGCTAAAACCTGCGTTCTCGCCTCCAGAGGCGTCGGATTGTTCCGCATGACGTACATCACCGGCATATTCGCCGGGAGATGCTCGCGGAGTCTTTCGCTCAAGGCAAGGAAATCGTACCCTTCGGGCTGATCGACTGCGAAGAGCGCGCCGCGGTTTAACCAGTTGGGAACAGTCAGTTCAAAAGCCGCGACACGATTTAGCGCCTGCGTCACGTCTTCAGGTGTCTTTGTCGCTATCCTGCCGATCGCCATTTCGGCTAAGCCGTCGTCGTTAAAATCGGCGAGCGCCTCGTCCGATCCGGTTTCCATATAAACTGTGTCCACAAGCCTTGTCGGAACATATGTATTCGCGCTGTTAACATCATACTTGCGGAAATCATAGCTTGCGTCGCCGAGCAGCAGCGCATATTGCGTTCCCCACTGATTGCGAGCGTGTTGAAGGAAATTTCGGATCGCAAGCGTGCTTTGCGCGCCGTAGCTGAATTCATCGTAAATGTCGTCAATGGTCACAACTTCGACTGTAAAGTTTCCACCAGTCGCCGATCGACGGTAGGTTGCCCAATTGTTAGCTTCGGCTAACCAATCTTTGTAAGTAATTATCACCAGGCTGGCGTTGTGCGGCGCGGTAGTCAGCGTCGAAGGGACATTCGGAACAACACTCGAAGCTGCGGCAACCGCCGAGTCCTCAACCGCAAACAGCAAATGATTGCGATTTGCCGGCAATCGAACAGAAAAATCAGAGCCATTCTGCGTCACGGCTAAATTATTAACCGCGACCGGAGTATCGGGATAATCCACGTTAAAAACGCGGATGTTCGGCGAAGAAAAGCCGCTCAAATTCGATGCCCGGTATGGGTTCGTGAAAAAACTGAGGTGATTATTTTGAGCCTTATAAAGCCGACTATAATCAAGCGTGAACGATTCGAGAAAAGCTACTCCGGTCGTCGTCGAAATCAGCCGCAGACTGTTCGCGCCTTCGGTAAACACAGCGCTGGAGATTTGGAACGATTTGGTCATTAGCACTTTGTCTGTGCCGGTGATCAAACCAAGCTCTTCTCCGTTCAGCAAAACCCGATACGAATGCTGACCAAAAGTAAGTCCCTGCACGGCTACTCTGAACGTAACCTTGTTAACATTGAAGTCGATTGAATTAATTGTGAACGGAATTGTCGCTCCACCGGTCGTCACCACTCGATTATCAAAAAAGTTTTCCGCGTCTCCGTTCAAAATATCCGAAGTATAGGTCAACCGCTGTTTTTGAACATGGCTGACAGGAAAGCTCCGCGCCTCCACATTTCCGGCAAACGGGCGTAGAACACTGGTACCGATCCTTTTTCCGGTTTGTCCGTTTTGCGAGCCGTCGATCAAATAATACGATTGTGTATCGCTTTCGAGCGTATCGATTCCCTGCCCGTAAAACTCGATGTAACCACCGACACCGCCGACAACGATAATGCTTTGCTCGACACCGTTCCTGTATAGCTGCAAAAGATCGGGTGAGCTCGTATCAAAACCAGCAGGTAGATTGGCAAATGGTACGCGGAAAATGCCTTCCTTCCTGACGCCGATCTTTACGCCCTGCTGTGCGGCGACCCAACGCTGCATCGCAATATCAGACGGTAGCCGATTTGCGCTGATCATCGATGCGAGCGCCTTCGGCATTGCCAAATTTGTATGTATGATCTCTGCTTTTGGAGACGCGCTAATGCGCGCCAAAGTCTCGGACGAAGCACCCGCAACGCGCTTCAGATCGCCGACGACTTGCGGAAAAATCGGGTTTGAAAATTGTCGCCGCCCGCCGGTGCCAAGACTTTCAAGATAGTAAACGGTTCCGGTGCTGCCTTTAGGATCAAAAAATGTATAATTTCTTCCGAAAGCGTGTTCCTCGCCGGAAAGGTAGCCGCCTGGAAGCATTTCCTCGCTCACAAGTTCCCGCGTATTAGCTGCTGCGCGATAAACACGAAAACCCAAATTGTTTGTTTCGGAGGCGGTTTGCCATCGAAGCCAAACGCCCGCGCCGTCGGAAAAAGCTTCCGCGCGATCAAAAACAACAAAATCACTCTGCACAGCCGGACTTGTATTCACGCTTTTCGATTTTTGAGAAAACGCGGTCGAATTAAACAATAAACCGGAAAAAATCAGAAGCGTTAATACTTTTTTCATAATCGGCACTCGCTAAGAATACACTTTTTGCAAAGACGAACCTTCGCCCTGTGGATAAAAAGTTAAAATTTCACCTCAACTTTACAACTTTTTTCCCGTTTTGCCAAGACTTTACGCCTGCTTCGCATTTCTAATACCGCGTGTCCGATTCTTTTTAAACGGGGAAATTTTTAAAGTTCCAAATCCGGTTGATTCCGCCCATGCTCTTTGTTAAAACCTGCGATTCTTATTAAACTTTTAATGCCCGTATGTTCCCATATTTGACGGTCATTGAGAAACATATGCCTCGATATTCAGCTTTGCTCTGTCAGTTTTTTATAATCGGTCTTTTTTTTAATCTTCTTCCGGCATCTTTGGAGGTCAAAGCCGCTTGGCGCGAGCCCGTGAGGGCAAAACACGCTATCGTGGCGTCGCAGCACGAACTTGCTTCGAAAATCGGCGCCGACGTGATGAAGCGCGGAGGAAACGCGGTTGACGCGGCGGTTGCTGTCGCGCTTGCGCTCGCGGTCGTCTATCCGGAAGCAGGAAATCTCGGCGGCGGAGGTTTTATGCTGATTCGCTTTAGTGACGGCAGAACGACCGCAATCGATTACCGTGAAATGGCGCCCGCGGCAGCAACTCGTGACATTTACCTCAACAAGGATGGCGAGTTGATCGAAGGTGAAGGCTCTTCCACGATCGGATATCGTGCGGCGGGAATTCCCGGAACACCAGCCGGACTGGAACTCGCGCTGAAGAAATACGGCTCGAAGAAATTTACGTGGTCGCAGTTGATCGAACCGGCGCGAAAACTTGCGCTGGACGGCTATATTTTATCTTATCGTCTCGCGGAACTTTTCAAAAAATACGCCAAAAATCTTGAAAAATACGAAGACAGCAAAAGAATTTTTCTCAGAAACGGCAAATATTTTGAAGAAGGCGAAGTGTTAAAACAACCCGAGCTTGCGCAGACTCTGGCACGCTTGCAAAAGTTCGGCGCGAACGAGTTTTACAACGGCAAAACGGCTCAGCTTATCGCCGCCGATATGAAGCGACACGCCGGTCTGATGACGCTTGAAGATCTGAAGAATTACAAGGCAAAGGAACGCGCCCCAGTGCGCGGAAATTATCGCGGATATGAAATCATTTCAATGCCGCCGCCGAGTTCGGGCGGAATCGTTTTGCTGCAATCGCTCAATATTCTCGAAAAATACGATCTCAAAAAAATGGGTTGGGCTTCATCGGAAAAATATCACATTTTGACCGAAGCGATGCGCCGCGCATTTGCGGACCGCGCCGTCTATTTGGGCGATCCCGACTTCGCAAACATTCCGACCGCCATGTTAATTGATAAAAAATACGCGGCAAAACGAAGCGAGACGATCGACCTGAAAAAAGCGTCAGAAAGCTCGGACATAACGGCTGGGGAAATCTCCGGTAAAGAGCCGATGGAAACAACGCACTTTACAGTTGCCGACGCCGAAGGAACGGTCGTTTCAAACACTTACACGATCAACGATATTTACGGCTCGGCGGTCACGGCAAAAGGTACGGGCGTTTTATTAAACGATGAAATGGACGATTTTGCGGCGCGTCCGGGCACGCCGAATATGTTTGGCTTGATCCAGGGCGAGAATAATTCGGTGCAGCCGCGGAAGCGACCGCTTTCTTCGATGACGCCGACGATCGTTTTACGAAAAGACGGCTCTTTTTGGTTTTCGCTCGGTGCTCGCGGCGGACCGCGGATCATTACTTCCGTTCTTCAAGCTATCCTCAATATTATCGACCATGAGATGAATATCCAGCAGGCGATCGATGCGCCGCGAATCCATCATCAATGGCTGCCGGACGAGATCTTGACCGAACCATTTGGAATGTCGGCAGACACGCGCCTCGCATTGGAAGCACATGGACATCAGTTTGCCGAAAAACCGCTTTATATTGCTTCGATGACGGGAATTATGGTTGATGAAAAAGGAATTCGAGTTGGGGCGATCGATTCGCGAAGTGACGGTGCGGCAGTCGGATTCTAGAAAAAATGAATCGTGCAATTTCTCGCGAGCCAAAACCTAATCTTTAAGATTTGAAGTCGTGCCCACTTCAAAACGATCTTCCGCTCGTGATACTCTAAGAAAACTAACAAGGGGGAAATATGAAAACTATAAGTTTTTTGATGTTTATCATTTCGATCTTTATTTTCACGGCGTGTCCTGCGCCGACAACCACCGTAAACACTAATGTTTCCGGTAATACGAACACCTATTCAAATTCTGCAAATTCGAATTCTGTCAGTCAAACAAGCGCCGTCGAAACCCGCGAGCCCGAGAAATATCAGGCGACGATCAAACTAAAATTTGAAACTACGGGTGAGCAAAAGCTCTCGCTTCCGGGAGAATTGCAGGCAAATGTCGCTCGAGACGGACAAAATCATCGGATGGAATTCACGCTTCCAAACGGCGATAAAGTAGTTTATCTCGACGTAAACGGCAAGCATCTGGTCGTGCTTCCCAACCGGAAACAATTCGCCGAATTGAATAAAGAGTCCGTCGGATTCGATGTCCGCTCCATGATGACGCCGGCTCAGATCGTCGATCAGGTGAAAAGCGTTAAGGGCGTTCAGCGCGTCGGCGAGGAAAAATACGGCGACCGCGATGCGATCAAGTACGAATACGACGCGGTTACCGATACCAAAACGAAAGCCGGCAGCGTTGAAACAAAATCGTTAATTTACGTCGATAAGGAAACTGGCTTACCGCTGCGATCGGAAACAAACACCGCTGCTACCGGCGGAAGCTATCAGGGCGTTCAGGGTTTGCGGATCGTTACCGAGATGACGGACATCAAAACCGCTTTTGACGCAGCGCTTTTCGCCGAACCGACAGGATTCGCAAAAGTACAGCCGGAACAGGTGAAACAGCAGGTCGATGCGATCTTTAGCGTTGCGATGACGTTTCTCGGTCAGATACTAAAGACCGCGCAAACGCAGCCATCGCCGACTGCGGGACAATAACTAACAATGAATAAAATACTGACATTTATCATTGGCGCCGTGATCGGAGCGCTCCTCGGCGGCGCTGCGATATTTTATTTTCTCGGCGGCGCTCCTACGGCGTCAATGAAACCTCCCGGCGAACCGATAAAGGCGCCGGAGCCCGGTGGAAATCCGCCCGGGACCGCCGGTGTTGTGATTGACCAGCCGTTTTTCGATGCCGTTTTGGCGGCTATTTTTCGCGATATGAACCAACCGGTATTTCCTATCAGCGCCGAATCGCAAAATTTGGAGCAACCGGATTTCAGAGCGCAGAAGATCGCGTTTTTTCAGAACGAATGTGAGGGAAGCGTTGTTCTTTTACCTGAAGGAAGCGGCGTTAAAACAGGTATCAAGCTCGAAAACAGTCGGATAAGCGCGCCGCTCGCGTTTCGAGGAAGCACTACGCTTTTTGGAACATGTTATCAATTTTCGGGCTGGGCGCAGGCGGGTCTGAATTTACGTTATGACTCGGAACAGAGAACCGTTTTCGGACAGATCGAAGTCGAAACTGTCAATCTCGACGGCGTTACACCGCTCGTCAGCGGTATAATTGCGCGCTTCGTTCAGGCGTCGCTTAATCAGCGCGTGAATCCGATCGTGATCCTTCGCGGCGATCAGATCGCGCTGAGCCTTCCGATCGCGGCGACCAACGGTACATTAAACGGCAAAGTTAAGGACGTTCGCGCCGAGGTTAAAGAAAATGCGCTAAGTCTTTACGTAAATTTTGATTTTGCAGGAACGAAAGAAAGCGGACTCTAAACTATTCTTGCTTAAATAGCTTCGTGGTTCCGTCCGTTACGCTTTGCGGTTCCAGATCATTTGTGTCGCGCCAGTTTCCATCGTTCGGCGGAACGTAATTCGAAACTGCGATCGATTCAGAAGAAGGCAAAGCATTCGGAATTGGTTTTTTGCCCAACAAGATTTTGGCGTGGCTGACCACACTCGGCTCTAACGTCATTTCCACCGGAACTCCGGATTCGAACAAAAAAGCATACATCAACCGCAAAAATCCGCCACCCAAGGTCAAAATCGCGACCATTATCGATAGCGGCGGTGGAATTCTGAGAGCAATCGATATAGTTACAACAAGCGGAACGAGAACAAGACTTAAAAGCATTATCATCGCGCCATGTTTTATTCCTTTTTTCCTCGGCGACATCAGTGTCGAATCCTGAAGCGCGCTTTGCGGCTATCCGCCGCCATTTCTCACGAGCTGGGCTATGCCCGTTAATAAAAGTCCGCAGCGAGAACAAAATCTTGTTTCTCCGGAAATTTGTTCCTGTCCGCAGCTTGGGCAAAACATTTTACTTCTCCTATTCCTCTTTTTTCAGCAGCTTCGTCGTTGCATCCGTCACACTTCCCGGTTGAACGAGATCATCGGTATTTGGCGCCTTCCAGGAGCCCGCGGGCGGCATGTAGCTGTCGACCGGCTGATAGCTCGGCGGCGGCAATGCAGTCCGATTTGAGCCGGCGGGAAGATTTGAATTATATGCTTGCGCCGCATCATTCAGCTGCGAAATATGCTGATGCTTGGGAGTTTTTTTCAAGAAAACAAGCGAGCCGATAAACAGCATCAAACCGCCGAAAATTCCGATAAGCGCGCACAACGCCCCCATTACTTCGACACCTAAAACACCCCCAAAAAAAGAGGTAAGAAGCGGCACCCAAAATATGAACCAAAAGACGCTAAAAACGACGCCGTTTTTCCGTGTAAGCCACGTTTTATCCTGAGAAAGATCCGCTAACTGCGGCAAAAAACCGCCGTGCACGATAATCTCGGAAACCAAACCAAGCGGCAAACCGCAGCGCGAGCAAAATTTTAGTTCTTCCGAAACTTGCTGCTGACCGCAGCGTGGACAATGCATTTTTTCCTCCTGAATATCAAGAACCGCCTAAGAGACTCAACACCTAACGAATTCTTGCACGAAATTGTTCAAAGTTCAAAGTTTCTAGACGCGCGGCAACTTCTCTTCGGAAAACATTTGAAATACCGCGAACGCCCTTCCTTGAAAGTTTTCGGCGCGCGATAAAACTTCAAGCAAAATCTGCGAGATTGGCTTAACCTGAATCGGCGCCGGCAGTTCGCGATGTAAATCTGCGTCACTTTGAAAAAATTCAAAACCGCTGCGCCGCGTTTTCTCGACCTCTTCCAGATATTCAAGAACCGAATCCGGGGTCGAGAGCGCTTCGGGTAAGGTCCATTCGATCGGATCGTCCCAAAGTTTTCGCGTCAAACCACCGAAAGCCTGCTCGATCGTCCCCGCGCTCCGCAAAATAAATTCGCCGCACGAAAACCTTGAAACATAGTCGGCGACTTCGTCCGGCGTCCAATAAAGTTTTTCGTCCGGGATCATCTTCGTGAGCAAAACCGACCGCTCGTGAAGGCGGAAAAATTGCATATCGAACGAATCTATTAATGATCGCATAAAAAATGGGCAGGAAGATTTTAACTTTCCGCCCGCCGATTGTCATTTTTCGCGCGAAATTAATTTTTCTTGAACTTTCGACCGTCTTCGTACAGCACCAAGCCGTAATTTTTTCCGTTGATGTTTGCTCCGGTTTGGATCTTTCCTTTTATTCCGAGCTGCGCGCCTTTTCCCGGAACCGCGTTTTTCGTCACGACCCAGATCGAACCGCTTCCGTCGTCTATCTTATACATTCCGACGTTACCATTTCTAATAAGCGGAATCGAGACTCCATAGCTGTCTTTAACAGTTCCGGCAACCGCAACTTCTTTCCCGCTGTATCTTGACGGATTTGCTTCGATGTCCGCGATGCTCGTTCTGTCCGGACAAGCCGCGGCGATCAGCCCGATAAATATTACGAAACCCAGCAAAAATAATCTTTTCATATTGTTTTGATTCTCCTTTAAATTCCGGGAAGAGTCGATTCTTTCAATACAGAGATTCTTTTGCGGGAAAAAAGTTTGCCAACTTTCTTCAAACCACGCTCATCGGATTGTTTCGCCGTAAGCGCTTTGTTATAGTCCAAATATATTAAATTTTAGGAGATGTTTTCGATGAAATTATTTTTGAGCGCCGCCGTTTTACTATTTCTTATGTTTGCGTTCGACGCTTCGATCGCAGCACAGAAAGTTGAGACCGAAGCCGAGCTTTTTGCCAAGATATCAAATCTGACCAAGACAAAAAAAGCCGCAGATCAAGATAAAGCTTACGAATTGAGCAAAACTTTCCTCGCAAAATTCGGGAAGAATGACGACGTGGAAACGAAAAAGATCAAGGAGTTTGTCGAAAATTATGAAATCGTAATCTTGGGCAAAAAGGTTGACGACGGAAAGACCGCTGAAGCATTCGCGTTTGGAAAAGGGATTCTTGTTCAAAACCCGGAAAACGCATTGGTTACCGGAAACCTTGCGTACGCAGGATACAAAGCGGCGCTCGACAAAAAAGACAAAACTTTCGCTTTGGAATCGGTGCAGTTTGCAAAAAAGACGCTGGAATTATACGGGGCGAAGAAGCTTCCGAAGTCTTTCGAACCATTCGCGGACGAGGCGGAAGCAACCGCATTAATGTACTACGTGCTCGGCTTTTTTTCGGCGGACTCAAACATTAAAGAAGCCGCCGCCAATTTTTACAAATCGGTGCAATACACTTCAGGAATCAAAAATACTTCCTATCCATACGCCATCGTCGCGGTTTTTTACGAAAAGGAATTCGAAAATGGCGCACGCGAATTTGATACGAAATATGGTTCAGCCCCTCCAAGCGCGGAATCAAAAGCGGCTGAAGCAAAACTCGAAAAACTGATGATCAATATGCAGGATGCCTATGCGCGTTCGATAAAGCTCGGCGAAGCCGAGAATTCACCCAATTTGAGCGCGTGGAAGCAGCGCTTTGCGCAGATCTACTCCTTCCTTAAGGGCAGCGAGGCGGGCTCCGCCGAATTTCTCGCAAACGTTTTGAATACGCCGATGCCCGATCCGAATGCGCCGTAGAAACGGCAAAGTTTTTGACATTGCGCCTGAGAGATTATAGCCTCTCTTGGGCTTTTATTTTTTCAATTTTGGTTTTAGAACCGACGATCTCAATGAGCTCTGCCGCACAAGCTTCGGACGAAAAATTTTCCTTTACATCGAGCATTGAAGCGGATGTTTGGCGTTCGAAATCGTCTCCTGACGCCTTCGAACGCTGGTATTTTGACGCCATGAGCGATGATGGACGCGATGCGGTGGTTATCGTCTTTCTCGACAATTTTATTTTTTCACCGCGCTACAATTCTTCCCATCACGCGCCATCCGCATCCCGCGTGAAAGAAGCGGGCACCGAATTTTTTCCCGCCGTTGGGTTTTTTTATTATCGCGACGGCAAACCGCTTTATCGCGCGATGAACGAATACGATGCCGCGGATTTTTCGGCGGGCGAAAAAACGCCGTCGTGCCGAATCGGCGAGAGCAGCTTTAAGCTCGATTCGGCGCCCTACGGATCGGGTTACGTGCTTTCGGTTAACGTAAAGCTTCCGAATAATCGCGTATTAAAGGCGAATTTTGAATGGCTCGCGATCGAGGGCGACTTTTTGCCCGACCGCTGCGATTTCAATGAAAATTTTCATTGTTGGAATTTGGTTTTGTCGCGCTCGGACGTCACCGGCACGGTCGTTATCGAAGACGGCAGAGGCAAAAGTTTGGATACGATTCATTTCCGCGGAACCGGATATCACGATCACAATTTTGACAATCGATGGCTGCCTGAAACGGTTGACGAATGGCAATGGGGACGCGCGCATTTTGCCGATTCCACCGCAATTTTTTATAGATACAAGGAAACCGGCGTAGCGGAAGCGTCGTCAAAACTCTTTATTGTTTCCGACGGCGAGCTAGTCGAGCGCGGTGCTTCTTATGAACAGCAGAACGTAACTCGCCATATACTCGGTCTGAAATATCCGAAACGAATGCGCTTCACCGGCGCGGAAAATCTGCGACTACGCGTAAAACAACTAAAAATTATCGACGCAAATTTCTTCTATCTGCGTTTTTTGAGCGAGATAACCTTGACTTTACGCGACGGAAAACCGCGCAAGTCGATCGGCATTACGGAACATTTGGCGCCACGCGCGCTGAAGCGCCGATGGCTTGATTGGCTCGTCGATATGCGCATCGGACGCAAAGGAAAGGGCGCGTTTCTTAAGTAAATAACGAATAACGAAAGTGAAAAAATGAATCAAAATTAAAGGCGGAATAGCAAAAAGCAGAGCCCTTTAGCGCTCAAAACAGGTCACTATTCACTCTATTTCCTATTTCCTATTTCCTATTTCGTATTTCCTATTCCCTTTCCCTATTCACTTATTTGTCAGCTTAACCGCGGTTCCGTACGCGAGAACTTCCGTCGCGCCTTGCGTAAATTCGGTTGCGTCGTATCTCATACCAATTATCGCGTCGGCGCCGACAGCCTGCGCGTGCGCGATCATCCGATTAAACGCTTCCTGTCGCGCCTGTTCGCAAACGTGCGACCATTCCTCAATATTTCCGCCGCCAAGCGCCTTCAGTCCGCCGACAAACCCGCGTCCGATCCCTGTCGCGCGGACGACGATGCCGCGAACGACGCCTAAATACTGGACGATCTTTCCCATTTCCACTTCAAATCCGGTTGTCACTATCATAGTCTGATTATTCCTTCCTTTTCCAGCGTTTTGCTTTTGTGTTTCGTCTAAAACAAACTATAATTCTTGGCAAAAGTCAATTTTCCCCGGGTTTCCCCGCGAGACGAGGTGAAATATGTTCCTTTCCCAAAGCAAAGTGATCGCTTCCATTATGCTCTGGATAATATTCGTTTCTTCGACGATCTTCCCATTTCGCGTAAATACCTCGCCTTCCAGCGAACTGCAAGCGCAATTCGTTAAAACCCAAAACGGTTTGCACTACGCGACATTTGAGGCACCTGAAGGCAAGATCCAGATGACATTGACCGACGACATAAGGCGCAGCGACTCGGTTTCAGGTACGATCGCTGAATTTCCAAAAGGCGGAACCGATATCGAAAGACAGAACAATTTGGCTTCATTGAAGCGATACGTCGTCGAGGTGGAGACAGCGAGAGCGTTTATTTCCGGCAAATTGATCAAACTTGCCGTACCCGAAAGCCCCAAAAACAATGCGCTTAGTTTTACGCTTCGATCGCCGGAAGGAAAAACTATTGCGGCGTTGGAAATTCCTGTCAGTCCCGAATCGGCAGTCGCCGCGCCGACGGATTTTTCGCTGCCTTCGATCGGTCAGGCAGGTCGCCCCGCAACGATTCGCGGCAGCTTTGACGGCGATCTGTCGAATACGACCGCAAGCGTCGGAAATCAGCCCGCAGAAATACTTGCCGAATCGCCGCGCAAGAGCGTTTTTAAGAGTCCTGAGAACATCGTAGGACCGACTGAGGTCGCCATGAAGGAAGGAAATGACGAGAGACGCGCCGACTTTCGCAATGTCGCCGTTGGGTTATCCGCGCCGAAGACAAATCTGCTAAAAGGTGAAAGCACAACCGTAACGATGAAGGTTGAGGGTTTGCAGGGGATAAGAAAACCGGTGTCGATCCAAGTGATTACAACCGGCACCGTCAATATGGGCGGCGGAAACACGCAAATTCTGCCGATCCAGCCCGAAAAAGTATTGCCGGGCGGCGAATTTATCGCGACTCGAACTTTAACCGCGTCGGCGGCGGGCGGTTTTTCCGTAGTTGCAAACGTTCTTCCTACACCCGAATCCGTCGCCGATTGTCCTTTGACCGGCGAGATCGTTCGCATAGAAACAAAACCGGATGGCGGAAACGGTCTCTGGAAGTTTCGCATCAAAAAGCGGGACGGAGAAGTGCAAGTGGTTTATGTTTTGTCTCAAAAGAAACCTGAATTAAAAAGCGGAATTAATATCCTGATCAAAAAATGCAGTATCGACGATACGGGCGACACCTACTTACAGGAATTCGCGCAAACCGGCAAACCTAAATAGATATTGGCAGATCGATTGAGGATTTTCAGCCCCATGATTTCTCGTCAAAAGATACTCGTTTCGCAGCGTCGGAGACGCCGCGTGAAGGTAGCCAAACGTGAAACGTCTGGAAAGCTCGTCGACACGAAACCCGCATTGAAGATGCGGAACCTCACCAAAGATAGTTTTTATCGTAAGGCGTTCTGCTTTTCTCCAGCAATTCAACATATTCATCTTCAAACGTCTGTTTTCGATGATGCAGTTCCTGATTTAAGATGTAATTTTTCACACTCGCAAGAGCCGACGGGCTGACTGTGAACGCGCCGTAGCCTTTTTGCCATTCGAACTTTTCTTCTAATTCGGCGTGAATCCATTTTGACGAATCAGCTTTTAGATCGCGGATAAAATAGTCAAGACGATGCGAAGATTTCAAGCCAAACAGTAAATGAACGTGATTACTTATTCCGCCGATCGCCAGCGGAACGCCGTCATGATTTTTAACGATTCCGCCGAGATAGGAATGCAGTCGTTTTTGCCATTCGTTTTTGATCAACGGCAGACGGTTCTTGGTAGAAAAAACAAGATGATAATGCAGATTTGTATGTGTTGACGGCATCGTTTCTTGCGCTTCTTCAAAGCGCGATCTTTTGATTTCATTTTCCAGACGTTTCACGTCTGGCTACCTTCACAACGCCGCTTCGCGGTTCGGTCTATTTAATTTATTAAGACGTTTCACGTCTGGCTACCTTCAAAACGCCGCTTCGCGGCTCGCTGTATTAATGTAATCGGCGCAAAACTTCGATTAATTCACTCATCTTCTCGATTCCTACAAAATCCTTGCCTTTTATTTCATCTTTCGAGACCATTTCGTGAAACCACTCGGTTTCGTATGGAATGTGGACGGCGCGGGCGCCGGCTTCGAGGACGGGAAGGATGTCGGATTTGAGCGAATTGCCGACCATCAGGAATTCTTCAGCACGGATACCGTGGCGGCGGAAGATGTATTTGTAGGTTTTTGCGTTCTTTTGCGGGACGATCTCAAAGGCGTCAAAGTGATCGCCTATGCCGCTGCGCGCGAGCTTTGATTCCTGGTCGAAAAGATCGCCCTTGGTGATGACCATCAAACGATATTTATCGGATAATTCGCGGATCGTCTCGTTTACACCTTCGAGCAATTCGACCGGCGAGGCGAGCATTTCGCGCGCAAAGGCGATTATCTGCATTATTTCCTTACCGGTGACGCGGTTTTCGGTAAGATCGCAGGCGGTTTCGATCATTGAGAGCGTAAAGCCTTTGATGCCGTAGCCGAAATGTTTTATGTTGCGTGTTTCGGCTTCGTCGAGGCGTTTTCCGATCCATTCTTCGTCGTGATACGCAGACAAAAGGCGCTGGTATTTGCCCTTTGCGTCGAGAAATATGCGCTCGTTGTGCCAGAGCGTGTCGTCCGCGTCAAATGCGATGGTTTTTATCATTTTTCGGAAGGAAATTAACAGGGATGAAAGGGATAGACAGAGATAGAATTTGATTTTTTGTTCTTACGATCCCTTTTATCTCATTTATCCCTGTTTATTTTTGTCTTAATTCCTAATTGCCCAGCAATTGCCTCAAAACATACGGCAAGATTCCGCCGTTTTTGTAATATTCGATCTCGATCGGCGTGTCGATGCGAAGCGTGAGAACGGCTTCGTCCGTAGTTCCGTCGGCGCGTTTGATAAGTAATTTCGCATTCTGTCGGGGTTTTACTTCAAAACTCCCCTCCTTAGACAAGGAGGAATGCGCCTCCTGGCGCGGGGTGGTTGGATCGGGCGCAGAACTGTTTACCACCCCGTCGCTACGCGCCACCCCTCCTAATATAGGAGGGGAGTTTTTTTCTTCGGCTTCAAACCCGACGAGGTCGAATGTCTCGGTGCCGTCGAGTTTGTAAGTATCTGCGCTTTCGCCATCCTTGAACTGAAGCGGAAGCACACCCATTCCGATAAGATTTGAGCGATGAATGCGTTCGAACGACTGCGCAACGACGGCTTTTACACCCATCAAACGCGTTCCCTTCGCCGCCCAGTCACGAGAAGAACCCGTGCCGTATTCTTCGCCGGCAAAGATCATCAGCGGCACGCCTTCTTCCTTGTATCTCATCGCGGCGTCGTAGATCGACATTTCTTCGCCGTCCGGCTGATGTTTTGTAAATCCGCCTTCGGTCGGCGCAACCATCAGATTTTTGATGCGGACGTTGGCAAAAGTGCCGCGAAGCATCACGCGGTCGTTTCCGCGGCGCGAGCCGTAGGAATTAAAATCGCGCGGCGCAACTTCGTTTTCCTGCAGATAAAGTCCGGCGGGCGAAGTCGGTTTGATCGCTCCCGCCGGCGAAATATGATCGGTCGTTACGGAACTTCCGAAGACCGCAAGCGCGCGCGCTTCGTGAACGTCATGAAAGCTGCCCGTTTCCATCGTGAAATCGTCAAAATACGGCGGTTCTTGAATGTATGTCGAATGCGAATCCCATTCATAAACTTGTCCGACGGACGAAGGAATCGCGTTCCACAAAGGATTTTGCTCGGCAAATTCGCTGTAAAGCCGTTTATAAGTTTCCGGATCGTAAGCCGCCTGCAAAAGCTCGCGCACTTCATCGAGCGAAGCCCAAATGTCTTTCAGATAAACGTCTTCCCCGTTGCCGTTTTGTGCGATCGGCTCGCGCGTCAGATCTTTGTTGACCGTTCCGGCAAGCGCGTATGCGACGACGAGCGGCGGCGACATCAGAAAGTTCGCTTTTATGTTTTGATGAACGCGAGCTTCGAAATTGCGATTACCGGAAAGAACGCTCGCGGCGATCAGATCATTTTCGACTATCGCTTCTTCAATGCCCGAATCGAGCGGACCGGAATTACCGATACACGTCGTACAGCCGTAGCCGACAAGATCAAAGCCGAGCTCGTCAAAATATTGCTGCAGATCCGTTTTTTCCAAGTATTGCGTGACAACGCGAGAGCCCGGCGCGAGCGAGGTTTTGACATACGCCGGAACGCGCAAGCCTTTTTCGACGGCTTTTTTTGCAAGAATTCCGGCGGCAAGCATCACGCTCGGATTCGAGGTGTTTGTGCACGAAGTGATCGCGGCGATCAAAACGTCGCCGCTGCCAACCGAAACCGTTTTTCGCTCTTTGTTTCGATCGTCGTCTTCCACGCGGTCGGGCGTCGGGCGATTCGTGATCATTTCCATTTCGGTCGTAACGCTCGTGTTTTTTCCGCTCACGTCATTTAAGATCGGAAGCGGAATACTCGCGGGCGATTGATCGCCGCCGCCGGTCGCGTGAATTGAAAGGTGAGCGCCCATTGTTACCATATGCCGCGCGTTCATTTCGTTCGCGTCTTTCCCGTATCCGCCTTCGGGAACGGGCATTGTGAAAAGCTCGTTGAACTTATCTTTCAGATCGGGAAGCTCGATACGATCTTGCGGGCGTTTTGGTCCCGCCACCGCTGGAACGATCGTTGAAAGATCGAGTTCGATGACGTTTGTGTATTCAACCTCGCCTTTGAGCGGAATACCGAACAAGCCTTGCGCGGTGAAATAATTTCGCACGGTTTCTATGTGTTCCGCGCTGCGTCCCGTCGCCGCTAAATAATCGAGCGTCTTTTCATCCGTCGGGAAAAATCCCATCGTCGCGCCGTATTCCGGCGCCATATTTGAAATTGTTGCTCTGTCCGTCGCATTCAAATTTCTTGCGCCTTCGCCGTGAAATTCTACAAATTTACCGACGACTTTCGCCTCGCGCAGAATTTCCGTTACGCGCAAAACAAGATCGGTCGCAGTCGAACCTTGCGGCAGCACGCCCGTCATATGAACGCCAACGACGTCAGGCGTCAAAATATAAACCGGCTGACCGAGCATCGCGGCTTCGGCTTCGATCCCGCCAACGCCCCAGCCGACGATTCCGAGCCCGTTTATCATCGTCGTGTGCGAATCCGTTCCGACCAAAGTATCGGGAAAGAAAACGCCGTCTTTTTCAAAAACGCCTTTGGCGAGATATTCGAGATTTACCTGGTGAACGATTCCGATCCCAGGCGGGACGACGCGGAAACCGTTAAAAGCCTGCGTTCCCCATTTCAGAAACCGGTAGCGCTGCCCGTTGCGCTTGAATTCCATTTCCATATTCTTTTGATACGCCGCTTCGGAGCCGGAAAAATCGACTTGAACCGAATGATCGATAACGAGATCGACTGGCACGAGCGGCTCGATCACACCAACGTCCTTTCCCATCCTTTGAACCGTCGAACGCATCGCCGCGAGATCGACAAGAAGCGGAACGCCGGTGAAATCCTGCAAGATCACACGCGCAACAACGAATGGAACTTCCTCGACGCGATCGGCGTTTGCGCCCCAGTTTGCGAGGTTTTTGATATCGTTTTCGCTTACCTTTTTTCCTTCGTCATAATTCCGCAAAACGGATTCGAGAACGATGCGGATCGATACCGGTAAACGCGAAACATTTCCGATGCCTTCGGCTTCGAGCTGCGGCAGCGAATAAAACGAGCCGTCTTCGCCGTTTCCCTTTTTGAAAGTCTGTTTTGTATTGAAAAGATTATGTGTCATAGGTGTTGCTCACGCTCCAAGAAAACGCCGAAAAATCGTAAATGAATCGATATTTAAGTATAGAAAAGTGTGTATGAAATTACAACAAACCAGCCTTTCGAGATTTTTCCCGTTTTTCGACTTTAATCTTTCGGTCAATCGCGTTATATTCTTGTTTTCCACACGCAGAATTTTATGACAGACGGCGATAGTAGAAATGAATTTTCATGCTCCGAGAAGATTTGTACAAAATCTCACGCGTGTGCCATCGCGCCTTCGGCGTAGTCTGTCTTCTTATCAATTTCTAGCATATCTTGCCATTTTAGGTCCCGGAATTATAGCCGCCAACGCCGGAAACGACGCGAGCGGCATCGCCACTTATTCCAGCGCCGGCGCAGCATACGGCTACACGATCCTTTGGGTTTTTATTCCGATGACGATCAGCCTGATCTTTGTTCAGGAAATGTGCGTTCGGATGGGAATCGTTACCGGACAAGGCTTGGCGGATCTGATCCGCGAACATTTCGGCGTGCGCTGGACGGCGCTCGTTATGTCGGCGCTTTTAATTGCAAACACCGGCGTAATCGTATCGGAATTTATCGGCATCGCGCAGGCTTCCGAGCTTTTCGGCGTTTCAAGATATTTCACCATCCCGCTCGCATCCGCGCTCGTTTGGTGGCTGGTGGTGAAAGGAACGCAAAAACGAGTCGAGCGGGTTTTTCTGGCGATGTCGCTGGTTTTTTTCTGTTATATTATCTCTGCCGTTCTGGCAGAACCGGAATGGACGGAAGTCGCGTCCGGTTTTGTAAAACCGCAATTTGAAATGAGCGGAGTTTATCTTTTTACCGTGATGACTTTGATCGGAACGACGATCACGCCTTTTATGCAGGTTTACGTGCAGTCGGCGGTGGTGGAAAAAGGTTTGGACAAGGAAGATTATTCGCTCGCGCGTTTAGACGTCGTGGTTGGAACTCTTTTCGCATGTTTGGTCGCGGCTTTTATCGTGATCGCGACTGCGGCGACTCTTCATACGCAGGGAATAACGGAGCTCGATTCGGCGGCGACGGCGGCGCGCGCGCTGGAGCCGATCGCCGGAACTTACGCGAAATATCTTTTCGCCGTCGGGCTTTTTGGCGCGGCGATGCTGGCGATGGGCGTTTTGCCGCTGGCAACCGCATATTCCGTTACCGAAGCGCTTGGATTCGAAAAAGGTCTTTCGCATTCGTTTCGCGAAGCTCCGATCTTTCTCGGAATTTTTACCGCTTTGATTCTTATCGGCGCTGTTGTCGCGCTGATTCCGGGAATTCCGCAGATAAAGCTTCTTCTTTTTACGCAGTGCGTGAACGGAATTTTGCTGCCGGTAATTCTCGTCGCGATCGTTTCGCTTTCAAGCAGCGCCGAGATTATGGGCGAATACCGCAATCGCTTTTATTACAAATGCGTCGCGTGGTTTATCACGATTTTTGTTTCGATTCTTTCTTTTTTATTGATTGCTAAGACAATTATTGATATTTTTTAATCTCAAACCTTTATGGTGAAAACGTCGACAATAAAAATAGTTCCGTTATTCATTCTGATCGGGATCGTCTTGGTGGTCTTAACGGTCATACCTTTTATTCATCCATTTCTGGACGAATATATAAGAACGCTGTTTTCCGCGGGCGAATCGCAAATGGGCGAAACGGCGGCAACCGTTTTCGACATTATTTACAAGATCGTCAAGGTTATTTTATGGATGACGCTTGTCGTCGCTCTCAATCGTCTGCTCAATTCGCTGATCTTCAGCACGGTTTTGAGGTCGGCATCCTATGAAATTTCCACACTTTTGCGCAATGTTCTTTCAATAATAATTTTTCTCGTCGCATTGACGATAATTTTGCAGTCGCAATTTTCGACCGCTTACGAAAAGCTTGCGCCGATCTTCACGGGATCGACAATTATCGGAATTATCATTGGTCTCGCGCTGCAGGATACGTTGGGTAATTTTTTCGCCGGAATCGCAATGCAAGCCGACAATCCGTTTCAGGTCGGCGACGTAATAGACATTTCCGGCAAAGGAACGGGCGTCGTCGAAAGCATTTCATGGCGCGGTGTAAAGATCCGAACCTTTCAAAACAAAGTAGTTGTGGTCAGCAACACGGTGCTCGGTAAGGAAATTATCGAAGTCTCGCCAAAGGACAATCTCAACGCGCGGCTCGTTTTCTTTAATACTATTTACAGGAATTCACCCGCGAAAACGGCGCAGGCAATTCGCGAAGTAGTCAGGCAATGCGAAAATGTGTCGCAATTGATCCGTCCGGTTGTTCGCGTCAGAAATCTTGCTGATAATGGCATCGATTGGGAAGTGAAATATTGGCTGGAAGATTACACGAAATACAACGACACCGACGCCTTGATCCGGCAGCGCATTTGGTATGCGTTTCAACGCGAAAATCTTGATTTTGCGTATCCGACGCGCACGCTTTATGTCGAGGAAGCGGAGGTGGAAACGGATTTCGTCGAGGTAAATTCCGAAATGTTTGACCGCCTTACGAACATTTCCCTTTTCGCGCCGCTTAGCGACGAGGAAGTTGAGAAACTCGCCCGAAATAGTCAATTCTGGGTTTTTGCGCCGGAAGAAAAGATAGTTCGGCGTGGGCAAAAAGGAAATTCGATGTTTATCGTCCACAGCGGTTCGGTCAGCGTTCAGATCAGAGAAGACGGCAAACCGAGGACAATCCGACAGCTAAAAGAAGGCGAGTTTTTTGGCGAAATGGCGCTCTTTACTGGCGAGCCTCGCACCGCCACCGTTTTTGCGAATGAAGAAACACAAGTTCTCGAAATTACCCAGGGATGTCTTAAACCTCTGCTTGAGGAAAATCCCGAACTTGTCGAGACCTTTAGCAAAATAATCGAAAAACGCCGCGCGGCACTCGCGGAATTGAACGACGTGAAAAAGAGCGGCAAAAAAATGGACAAAGCCGGTGTTTTTAATTCGATCCGGAAGTTTTTCGGTCTGAAAAACTAAACAAAAAAAGCGTGTGCCGATCTTTTTTCTCGACACACGCGCTCGTTTTATCAATTCAAAAAATTATTAATAGATCGTGAAGGTAAAACTCACGGTTTTTGACGTTGTATACGGAACTCCGTTTTTCTTCGCGGGTTCAAATCGGATCTGTCTTGCCGCCGCGATCGCCTGTTCGGTCAAACCGTAGGGCAAACCGCTAACCGGCGCGATCGAGCCGATAGTTCCGTTCGCAGTAAATGTGACGCGCAAAGTAACGGTTCCCTGAACATTGTTTTGACGCGCCGGATCGGTATATTTCGCCTGCTGTTTGGCAAGAATCTTGACGGGCGAGGTCACGCCGACTTTGATCGCCGGCACGTCGTCATCATCATCATTGCCGCCTGCGCCCCCGCGGTTGCCGCCGCCTCTGCCGCCGTTGTAGCCTTCGTTACCGCCGCCTTTTCCGCCGCCGACTCCGCCGCCTTCGCCGCCGCCAATGCCGCCGCCTCTGCCGGGTCCGCTGCTAAGTTCGCCGTCTAATCCGTTTGGAATTCCCGTCGGCGATTTAAGCTGGATGTTCGTCGGTGGTCCCTGCGTTACGTTAACTTGCTTAAGGTCGAAGTTTCTTTGCTCCATCGGAGATATATATTTCGATGGCGTTTGTGCCTGGTTCGGATATTCGCCCTTGCTGGCATCGCGTTCGCGTTCTTTTCCGCCGCCGCCGCCGCCCTTGCCTTCATCCTTTTTCTTTTCTTCCTCGGTTGGAACTGGCTTGTCTTCGATCTCAGCGACAAATGCAAATAATTCTTTATCGCCAAGTGCGTCAACCTGTAACGTATGCACAAATATGGACACAACCCACGCAATCATCGTCGCAGAAACAACTAAACACCCAAGACTTATCAGCAAGCCGTTGCGAAGCTGGACGTCTTTTTCTTCGATAACGGTCGGACAATAATCGTCATCGCCGAGTTCGTTTTCGGAAACATACGCGGGCGCAGCAATTTCCGCAGCGGGCGAAGCTTCGTAACTTTTTTCTTCCGGAACATCGACCGAATCGAGCTCAATTACGGGTTCATCCGATGTTATTTCCATCGTCGGCGGAAGCGGTTCGGACACGAAATTTTCCTCGGTCGGCTGTTCAACACTCGCCGCTTGAGCGGTTTCCTGTTCCACCGGATTCATCTCAAAAGCCTCTAAATTTTCTCCGCAATTCGGACAAAATCCAAACTTTTCCGCAAAACCTTCTTCACATTTTGCACAGAACTTAACTATTTTTCCCATCCTTTTAGCCTCTCGAAACTCAGTACCTTAAAGTTAAGATTTTAACGACCTTTGGTTATTATAACGCGATTTTCTAAGATGTTAAGTTTTTCGAAGTATTTTTTACCTAACATTTTATTGGATTCAACGTTGATTTTGATGTCTCAATCGTTTGACGTGTTGCCTTACGCAATCTAAACTTTTACGTATCTGACTTAAGAAAATTGCGATTAACAACTTATCCCAGAAAAATTGCAACTAAAAAGCAGCAATTTCATACTTCTTTATCTACTACGAAATTCGATGAGAATCAAGAAATATTTCAAAAAGTTTACGCTGATCGCTCTGTTTTTGTTCATTTCCGGCGTTTTTTCCTACGCGCAGAGCGGTAATCCGCGAGAGCAAAAATTACTAAACGGAATGAAACTTCTCGTTTGGTCGGACGCAGCGGCGCAAAAATCGGTCGTGAAACTTCGCGTTCATAGCGGCTCGGCGTTCGATCCGGCGGAGCGGGAAGGCGTGATGGCGCTTTTAGCCGATATTCTATTCCCGAACGCGATAACAAAAGAATATTTTCAGGAAGATTTGGGCGGAAATATTGAAATTACAAGTAATTACGATTATGTTCAGATCACCGCGTCCGGCAATAACGATAAAATTCTGGAAATTCTCGAAGCGCTCGCAAACGCGGTTTCAAACCCGCAGATCGACAAAGAAAACACCGCAAAAGTTAAAGCCGCTAAATTGGAAAAACTAAAAGCGCTTGAAAGCGATCCGGCTTATGTCGCCGATCAAGCCGTCGCAAAACGGCTTTTTGGAAATTTTCCTTACGGCAGACCGCAGCTAGGCTCAACCGAATCCGTTTCAAAAATAGATTTTGCCGATATTTTGCTCGCGCGGCAAAAATTTTTGACCGCCGACAACGCTACGTTGACAATTCACGGAAACGTAAAATTCGATTTTGTTTACCGCGCCTCGCGCCGTTTGTTTGGCGCCTGGGAGAAAGCCGACAGAAAAATTCCATCCTCGTTCACGACGCCGGACGCGCCCGACACCAAACCGTTGGTTTTGAATTCTGAATCCGGCGAAGAATATAGAATGGCAACAGAAGGCTTTCCGAGAAACGACAAAGATTTTTTCGCTTCGCAAATACTGGCGAAAATACATAATTTACGTTTTGAAAAATTTGGACTCGAAGCGCGATCATTTCGAATAAAAGGAATGTTTATTGCGCGCGGAAAACCGCCGGCGGAAATGTCGGAAGCTCAAAAAAACAAGCTCGCGCAAGGCGAGTTTGATAAAGCGAAAGCTGACGTTCTAGCTGAATTGAATCAAAAAAGTCCGGCGGATTTTTGGCTCGATCTCGACACTTATAAGCTCGTCTCGCTCCAAGATGAGATTAAAAGGGCGAACGGGGTAACATTGTCCGACGCTCAGAGAATTTTCGACAAGATCATGGCGCAGCCGATCGCGGTGGTAATTTTCGCGAAACCTGCGGAAACCGAAACAAAAAACAACTAAAGATGCCGAGTGAAAGAACCGCAGACGAGCTGAAACACTCAAAAGCCGTGCGCGAAATGTTTGCGGGCATCGCTTCAAAATACGACTTTCTCAATCATCTTCTCTCGGCAAATGTCGATAAACGCTGGCGCCGACTTGTCGCAAAAAAGCTCACCGACGTTTTGGAAGATCCGAATGCAAAGGTTTTGGACGTCGCTTGCGGAACCGGCGATCTGTCTATCGAACTTCGAAAAAATGCGAAAGCGAGCGTCATCGGAACGGATTTTTGCCGTCCGATGCTCGAGATTGCGTTTGATAAAAACACGAAAAATAATTTTTCGATTCCCTACGTCGAAGCTGACGGGATGAATCTTTCGTTTGCTGATGAAACCTTTGACGCGGTTACGATCGCCTTCGGATTACGGAACTTTTCCAATTGGAAAGACGGCTTAAAGGAGCTTCGGCGGGTTTTGAAAACCGGTGGGAAGCTTGCGATCCTAGAATGTTCGTCGCCGGTTTTGCCGGGTTTCAGGCAGCTTTTTCAGTTTTATTTTTCGCGTATTTTGCCGCGAATTGGCGGCGCGGTCAGCGGTTCGCGCGGCGCGTATGAATATCTTCCCGATTCCGTTTCAAAATTTCCCGACCAAAAAAATCTCGCCGCGATGATGAGCGAAATCGGCTTTTCCGATGTAGAATATAAAAATCTGACCGGCGGTATCGCCGCAATTCATTACGGAATAAGGAAAAACTAAATGAACAAATCGGAACAAAACGCGCTTTCATTTGAGCGCATTGTTTTTTTCAGCGTTGTCTTGGTTCCGGTGCTCGATCCGACAAAGCCTAAGAAAAAATGAAATACAAGGTTCTCAATTTCGCACGGCAAGCCGGACTTCTTCTTCTCGTGGTTTGGACGGTCGTGTCGATCGTTACGCTTTTGATCGAAGTAATTCCGGGTGATCCGGCGATTTCGACGCTTGGCGACAACGCGACGCCGGAGCAAATTGCGACTTTTCGGCTCAAACACGGACTCGACAAACCGGCTTTTTTTATCGCTTATTCGGAAGAAAAGGGATTAACCTGGAACGGCGCGGACAACCGTTATCTCGATTATTGGAAAGGCGTTTTGACCGGCGATCTCGGCACGTCGTTTCGCACCGATCAGCCGGTTTTGGATATGATCCTCGCCCGGTATCCGGCGACGATAAAGCTGGCGTTTGCGGCGCTCATTGTCGCCGTCGGAATTGCGATCCCGCTCGGAGTTTTAGCCGGAAGGCACAAAAATACGTGGGTTGACAACGTTGCTTCCTTTTTCGCGCTGCTCGGCATCAGCCTTCCGACATTTGTTATCGGTCCTTTTCTGGTCTATATTTTCGCCGTCAAATATAGAATTTTTGCGCCGACGGGAAGCGCGAACCCCGAAGATATCGTTTTGCCCGCGATAACGCTTGGCGCGGCGCTTTCGGCTATATTGACGCGGATGGTGCGCAGCTCCGTGATCGAAGAGCTCGGCGAAGATTATGTGCGAACGGCGCGCGCAAAAGGTTTAAGCGAGCGCAAAGTCGTTTACAAACACGTTTTGAAAAATGGGTTAATTCCGGTCGTCACCGTTTTGGGCTTGCAGCTCGGCGTTTTGCTTGCCGGCGCGATCATCACCGAAAAGATATTCGGCTGGCAAGGTCTCGGGCTTCTTTTGCTCGACGACGGCATCGCAAAACGCGATTATCGTCTCGTTCAGGGCTGTGTTCTTGTAATTTCCGTTACATATATTTTGGCAAATTCGCTGACGGACCTGGTTTATCGTCGATTGGATCCGCGAATTAGATTATCGTAGGGACGAGTGATGAGGGAAAAGTGACGAGAAATTCGCTTTTAACTTTTCACTTTTCACTTTTCACTTTTCACTTTTTATGAATCGTCTTGCTTACATCGGAATTGTCATCGCCGTCGTCCTGGTTTTCACGGCAATTTTCGCTTCGTTTGTCGCGACGCACGATACGAGCGCGCAGAATCTGGCACTGCGCTACGCCGCGCCTTCCGCCGAACATTGGTTTGGAACGGATTCGATCGGGCGCGATGTTTTCTCGCGGCTTGTTTTCGGCGCGCGCATATCGCTTGAAGTAGGAATTATCGTCGTTGTTGTTTCGTCTTTCGTCGGGATCATCGTCGGCGCGATCGCCGGCTTTTACGGCGGTTGGATAGACAAAATTCTTTCCGGCTATCTTTTTAACGTTGTCCTCGCATTTCCGGGACTTCTTCTCGCGATCGCGCTCGTCGCGTTTCTCGGCTCAGGTTTAAACAAACTGATTCTTGCGCTGTGCGTGATCGGCTGGGTCGGTTATGCGCGCGTAATGCGCGGGCAAGTCTTGAAAGTTCGCGAATATGATTTCGTTCAGGCGGCGCGCGCGCTCGGCGCGAGCAATATGCGGATTCTTTTTACGCATATTTTGCCAAACGCGATTCAGCCTTTGATCGTTCAGGCAAGCTTGGGAATGGCTGGCGCGGTTTTGGCGGAAGCGTCGCTTTCTTTTCTTGGTCTGGGCATTCCGCCTCCGGCGCCAAGTTGGGGCACGATGCTCGAAGACGCGCGCGGGCTCGACACGCTTTACAACGCGCCCCACGTTTTCTTTTTTCCCGCGATCGCCATCGCCTTGACCGTTCTCGCTTTCAATTTCATCGGAGACGGGCTGCGGGAATATCTCGACCCGAAACAGCGAAAACGATGAGATTTTTTCCGCTCGGCGACAATGCTTTGACGATTGAATTCGGAAACGAAATTTCTGAATCGCTGAATCGCCAGGTTTTGAGCCTCGCCGACCATTTTGAACAAAATAAATTTCCCGGCTTTATCGAAACCGTCCCGGCGTACGCTTCGCTCACCGTCTTTTATGAAATTTCGACCGTCCGAAAAAACTTTTGGGAATTCGCTTCCGCCTTCGACGCGATAAAAACTTTAGCCGAAAACGCCCTGCAAAATTTAACAGAAATTCGTGAAACGCCGCCGCGTATGATCGAAATTCCGGTTTCCTTCGACCCGGAATTTGCGCTCGATCTCGAATTTGTCGCGGAAAACAGCGATTTAACGCGGCGCGAGGTTATCGACATATTCACAGGGAAAACTTACCGCATTTTTATGCTCGGATTCCTGCCCGGTTTCGCATATATGGGCGAAGTTGACCAAAGTATTGCCGTGCCGCGAAAAAGTACGCCTCGACTGAAAGTTCCGAAAGGCAGCGTCGGAATCGCGGGACGTCAAACCGGAATTTATCCGCTTGAATCGCCCGGCGGTTGGCAAATTATCGGCAAAACGGACGTTGAGCTTTTTACGCCAAAAGCGAAAACGCCGTGTCTTTTACAAGCCGGCGATCTGATAAAATTTTATGAGCGTTCGGATTCTTAAAAGCGGAATTTTGACGACAATTCAAGATCTTGGGCGGAGTGGTTTCCGACGCTTCGGCGTAAATCCGACGGGCGCGATGGATAGAACCGCCGCGCGCTTGATCAATATTTTACTCGGCAACGAAGAAAATGAAGCGGTCGTCGAGATGCATTTCCCCGCGACGGAAATTGAATTTGAAAAAGACTCCGTTTTTGCGATCGGCGGCGCAGATTTTTCAGCAAAACTCGATGGCGAACCGGTCGAAAACTGGCGCGTCAATTTTGCAGAGAAAAAAAGCGTATTGAGGTTTTCAAAAAAAGAATTCGGAAACCGCGCATATTTCGCGGTCAAAGGAGGACTGAGAATAAAACAGGTTCTCGGCGGCGCGAGCACAAATTTAGCCGCAAATTTCAGCGGATTTGACGGAAGCACATTGCGAAAAGACGACCGGCTTTTATTCAACGACAAAAAGTTCAGAACCGAAAGCAGACCGCACAAAATCTCGAATAGCCTAATTCCCTTTTATCGGAGCTTCCCAACTGTTCGCGTCATCGTGGGCGCGGAATTTGAACGTCTTACCGATTCGAGCCGTGAAACTTTCACGGAAAAAAACTTTACCATTTCGAAAAACTCCGACCGCATGGGTTTTCGCCTTTCGAGCGATCCGCTTCAACTTCAAAAACCGAAAGAAATTCTTTCGTCGGCAGTGAGCTTCGGCACTATCCAAATTCTTCCCGACGGGCAATTGATCGTGCTAATGGCGGATCACCCAACTTCCGGCGGCTATCCGCGACTCGGAAACGTTATTTCCGTCGATCTACCTCTTCTGGCGCAGCTTGGCGCGAAAGATAAAGTCGCTTTTCACCTCATCTCCATCGAAGAAGCAGAAAATTTAGCGCTCAAGCTCGAAAAAGATTTGAATTTGCTCAAAATTGCGGTAAATTTTTCAAATGCACACGATTGACCTAAATTGCGATATTGGCGAAAGCCTGGAATTCGCTCGAATTGAAAATGACGCCGCGTTAATGGATCACGTTTCGTCCGTAAACATCGCGTGCGGCTTTCACGCAGGCGACGCGACCGTGATGCGAAAAACCGTCGAAACCGCCATCGAAAAAGGCGTCGTGATCGGCGCGCACCCATCATTTCCCGACCGCGAAAATTTCGGCAGAAGCGAAATGCAAATGTCGGCACAAGACGTTTTTGACATCGTTTTGTATCAAATTTCCGCATTAAAGGGAATTTGCGAAGCTTCGGGCGGAACGCTTCATTACGTAAAACCGCACGGCGCGCTCTACAATCAAGCGGCGAAAAACGCGGAGTTAGCCGGAGCGATCGCGAAAGCGGTCAAATCGCTCGATAAAAATTTGATCTTTTACGGACTTTCGGGGAGTTTTTTGATCTCCGAGGCGGAAAAGCTTGGCTTAAAAACAGCGTCGGAAGTTTTTGCCGACAGAACTTATCAAAAAGACGGAAGTCTGACGCCAAGAAGCGAAGCAAATGCTCTGATAAAAGACTCGAGAAGATCGGTCGAACAAGTTTTACAGATGATCCAAACGCAAACCGTGACCACGGCGAACGGTGAAACGATTGCAATAAAAGCCGAGACCGTTTGCATTCACGGCGACGGCGAAAATGCGCTGGAATTCGCAAAAAACATTAGTGAAAAACTGATAGAAACCGGTGTAAAGATCCGCGCGTTATGAAAAAACCTTCGCTGACATCCGTAATTCTGGGCGCGGCGTTTTTGATGGCGACCTCGGCGGTCGGTCCGGGTTTTTTGACGCAAACGACAGTTTTTACGAAACAGCTTCTCGCAAGTTTCGGCTTCGTCATTCTTCTTTCGATAATTTTAGACATTTTCGCGCAGCTCAATATTTGGCGCGTTTTGACCGTCAGCGGAAAACGCGGACAAGACGTAGCCAATGATACCGTAAAAGGCAGCGGATACGCGCTCGCGGCATTGATCGCGCTCGGCGGCTTGGCATTTAACGTGGGAAATTTAGCCGGAACGGGACTCGGCTTGAACATTCTGACCGATTTGAAAGTCGAATACGGTGCAATGATCAGCGCGGTCATAGGCATCGCGATCTTTCTGGTCAAGGAAGCCGGCAAAACGATGGACTTTATCGTCAAGCTACTGGGTTTTGTGATGCTCGCACTGATCGTTTATGTCGTTTACGCGTCGAATCCGCCGCTCGGCGAAGCCGCGTTTCGAACCTTTGTTCCGGAAAAGATCGACCCGATAGCGATCGTCACGCTCGTCGGCGGAACGGTCGGCGGCTACATAACTTTCGCCGGTGCGCATCGCTTGATCGACGCGGGAATCACGGGAAAAGATTCGCTCGCGGAAGTAAATCGCGGCGCCGTCAGCGGAATTTTTTTGACGGCGGTCATCCGCTATCTACTTTTTCTCGCGTCATTCGGCGTGATCGCGCTCGGATTCGCGATCGACGATAAAAATCCGCCCGCTTCGGTATTTCAAAACGCAGCGGGAGCAACCGGTTATAGAATTTTCGGCGTCGTTATGTGGTCGGCGGCGATCACGTCGGTCATCGGCGCGGCGTATACGTCCGTTTCGTTTCTTAAGACGTTTCACCCGAAGATCGCGCAAAATAGTAATTATGTAACAGTAGGATTCCTCGTTCTTTCAGCCCTTATCTTTTTCCTCGTCGGCCAGCCGGTAAAAGTTCTGGTTTTTGCCGGAACTATCAATGGTTTTATTTTGCCGGTCGGCTTGGCGCTTATACTTTTTGCTTCGCGAAAAACCTCGATCGTCGGAGATTACGCGCATCCCGTTTGGTTGCAAATTGCCGGATGGCTTGTCGTTTTGGTAATGCTCGGGTTTAGTGTTTTGACCGTAATAAATAGTTTTATGTGAAAGTTGGCAAAAACTTCGGCGCTTTTCGCGCTTTTGTTCTTTGTTCAAAAGCGTAGGCAAGTTTAATAAGTGATGCTTCTGAATATGCTTTTCCGAAGAACCCGACACCAACCGGCAAACCGTCCGCGCCGAAACCTGACGGAACGGTAATATATGGGTAGCCGGCAACCGCGGCGATCGACCAAGTTGCGCCGCCCGTTGGAGCTAAGATCGCGGCAAGCTTATCTTTCGCGATTACCGCATCGATTCCGTCCTCGCGCGTCGCGCGCTTGATTCGCGCAAGCGCATCGACGTAACCTTTGTCGGTCAGATCGCCTTTCGCCTGGGTTTGCTCGAAGATTTCCTGCCCGAAAAGCGGCATTTCCTTTTCTTTATTGGCTTCGTTAAATTTTATTAAATCCGCAAGCGTTTTGTATTTTGAGCCGCGCGCAGCGAGATATTTGTTGAGATCGGTTTTGAATTCGTATTCCAAAACGAGCAAACGATCGTCCGCCAATTTACTGTAATCGACGGGAAAAGTTATGTCGATCAAGGTTGCGCCGCTTTCCGTTAAGGTCTCAACGTGTGATTCAAAAACCTTCTTCACAGTTTCGTTCGTTCCGATAAACTGCCGCGCGACGCCGATCCGCGCGCCGCGCAATCCGTCTGCGTCGAGAAACGCACTGTAATCTTTTTCGCGGAATTTATCGGCAACGGTGGTGATGATGTCGCGCTTGTCGCGCCCGATCATCGCATCGAACAAGATCGTTGCATCGGTAACGGTTCGCGCCATCGGTCCGGCGGTGTCCTGCGTGTGCGCGATCGGGATGATTCCGCTTCGCGAAATTAAACCGAGTGTCGGCTTGATACCGACGACACCGTTTCGCACGGCAGGACAAATTATCGATCCGTTCGTTTCCGTCCCGACCGCAACCGCCGCGAGATTCGCTGAGATCGCCACGCCCGAGCCTGCCGAAGAGCCGCAGGGATTTTTGTCCAAAATGTAAGGATTATTCGCCTGCCCGCCGCGCCCCGACCAGCCGCTGATCGATTTTGTAGAGCGAAAATTCGCCCATTCACTCAGATTCGTTTTGCCCAAAATTATCGCGCCCGCCTTGCGCAGCTTTTCGACGACAAACGCGTCTCGTTTCGGCGTCGGCGCATCGATCAGCGCCAAACTTCCGGCAGTTGTAAACATTTTGTCCCGCGTGTCTATGTTGTCCTTTATCAAAACGGGAATTCCGTGCAGCGCCGATCGCACCTTTCC
The DNA here is from genome assembly GCA_041747435.1 of Pyrinomonadaceae bacterium. Lineage (GTDB taxonomy): Bacteria > Acidobacteriota > Blastocatellia > Pyrinomonadales > Pyrinomonadaceae > JBGTFE01. The sequence goes on from JBGTFE010000136.1 coordinate 53,295, forward strand.
TTTTTTGCGTTCCTTATCCAGCTTTTCCGCGATCGCAAGCGCATCGGGATTGATCTCTATCACCGAACGCAGCTTCGGATCGATCTCCCGAATTCTTTCGAGATACATCTCGGTAATTTTTCGTGCCGACAGTCCACCCGATCTCATTTTTGTCTGCAATTCGCTGATCGTGATCTCATTCAACTCCGTGTGCAGATCACGGGAAATAAATTGTTCGGCAATTGCGGTTCCGCCTGCCTTTGTATTTTTCATTAAAGTAATCGCTGCAACACCCGCAACACCCGTTTTCAGAAAGTCGCGGCGGTTTTGTTTTTCCTTTTTCATAAGTTACAAGAATTTATAGCCGATTTTCACGTTAAAAAGCAAAAAGGACAACCTTGTTTGGCTGTCCTCTTATTAAAAATGGTGATCCGAGAAGGACTCGAACCTTCGACCCAATGGTTAAAAGCCATTTGCTCTACCGACTGAGCTATCGGACCACGCGTCAAGCGGCAAAAACGCGGCGCCTGACGAAACATTTATACTACAAAACGAAACAAAAGTTGGCAAGTTGTTTTGCAAAAACCCGCCGCAACTGATCTTATCCGACAAAAATGAGAAGCACGCCGCAGGGATCCCAAATGTGGAAAATCTTCGTGTCGCCGCCGACGGTTTGGATCTTATCGTAGCGCGCATTTGCAAAATCGCCGGCATCAATGACTTTTTTTGCGTGCTCGCGCCAGCTTTCGATGTCGTCCACATCGAATTTCATCATAAAATTCTCCGCCCAATCTTTGACGTAATAATTTTGCAGGCGAAAGATGGAATTACCGAGCCGGCAATCCATTGTTTCACCAAAACCTTCCGTCAGAGTGAAACCGAGCGCGGCGTAAAAGCGCTTTGACAGCTCAAAATCTTCGGCGGGCACGTAAACGGAAAGTTCCTTAATTGTTAATGACATAATTCTCTCGCGCCCTTACTGCGTGCGGGCTTCCGGCAAACTATTTAAGACTTAAACCAGCCCTCCATCACCGAATCGGGCAGAATGGTCGTTTGATCGCGTTCGGGTCCGGTTGAGATCAATCCGATCTCGACACCGATCGAACGCGAAAGAAACTCAACATATTTGCGGGCGTTTTCAGGCAAATCTTCGATTTTTGTGGTTCCGAGCGTTTCTGATTTCCAACCAGCGAGTGTTTCATAGATCGGCTTTATCTGGCGCAGATCGTGCGAAACTGCGGGAAATGTTTCGACGCGTTTGCCGTCAATTTCGTAACCGGTGCAAACCTTTATCTCGTCGAGCGCGTCTAGAACATCGAGTTTCGTAAGCGCGACGGAATCGAAACCGTTTAACTCGGCGGCGTAGCGCGTTGCGACGGCGTCAAACCAACCGCAGCGGCGTGGGCGTTTTGTTACCGAACCGTATTCGTTTCCGCGCTGGCGGATCAAATTCGCAAGGTTTTCTTCTTCATCAAGCATTTCGGTCGGAAACGGACCTTCGCCGACGCGCGTGGCATATGTGCGGACGATCCCAAGAACGCCGGTAATGTGATGGGGCGGAATTCCCGCGCCGACCGAAGCGCCGCCCGCGGTCGGATTCGAAGAAGTGACATACGGATAAGTGCCGTGATCGACGTCGAGCAGCGTCGCCTGCGCGCCTTCGAGCAGAATTTTTTTGTTTTGTTTTTTTGCTTCGGCGAGAAAATGTGAAGTTTCGGTCACAAAAGGTCTTAATCTTTCGACGAGCGGCGCCATCTCGCTGTAAATCTCGTCTGCATAAAGCGGCGGCTGCCCGTAAAGAACGATGATCCGGTTTGCTTCTTCGAGATTGCGCTCGATCCGCATTCGCAAGACCTCGGGCGAAAGCGCGTCGGAAACGCGAATGCCACGCCGACCGGCTTTGTCTTCATAAGCCGGACCGATTCCGCGCAGCGTCGTTCCGATCTTTTCATTGCCGAGCCGCTCTTCCGAAGTATGATCGAGCGCGCGATGATACGGCATTATCAAATGCGCGCGGCTCGAAACTTTTAACCTGTCGGGCGAGACGGAAATTCCCTGTTCCGCCATTTGATCGACTTCTTCGAAAAACGCTTTCGGATCGATGACCATTCCGTTTCCAAGCACGCAGGTTTTATCTTCGTGAATAATTCCGGACGGTAAAAGCCTTAAAACAAAAGCTTTCTCACCGACGTAAACCGAATGCCCGGCGTTGTGCCCGCCCTGGTAGCGCGCCACGATATCAAAGCGATCTGCTAATAGATCGACAACTTTTCCTTTTCCTTCATCGCCCCATTGAGCGCCGATTATCACAATTATCATTGTTTAGTTCATAGTGCATAGTCTTGAGTTATGCGCTGTTTTTCTTTGCTGTTTTTATTGATGAAATCAACATTTTTTGCACTTCATTACACTCCGAAATTAATGATTGGGCTTGTTCCGCCGAAATATATTCGCTGTCCCTCAATAAATTCAGCCAATATTCAGTTTCAAAAGCCTCCTTTAAGGAAATCGAAAGTTTATGGATGAAGTCTAGCCGCGATTCGCCGCGCTTTCCTTCGACGATGTTCGCTCCAATTGAAGTTCCGCAACGTAAGATTTGTTTCGAAAGCACAAACTCTTTCCTCTCTTCATTCAAAAATCTATTCAGTTTAACGATCCGTAAGGCGAATTTATACGATTTATCTTTTAGAACACTTTCTTTCATTATGCACTTTGCACTATGAACTATGCACTAATTCGTAAAGCTGCACATATTTCCGCGCCGCGTTTTCCCACGAATTATCTTCGGTCATTCCGTTTCGCTGCAGTTTGCGCCATGCATCTTTGTCCGCATATGCAAAAAGCGCTTCATAGATCTTTTCCAGGAATTTATCCGCTTGAAACTCTTTAAATTTAAAGCCGTTGCCTGTGCCGTTTGCCGAGTCGAAATTATGCACCGTGTCATCCAAACCGCCGACCGCGCGAACGATCGGAATTGTGCCGTAGCGAAGTGAATACATCTGATTCAAACCGCATGGCTCAAAACGCGACGGCATCAAAAACATATCCGCGCCGGCTTCGATCACATGCGCCAGCGATTCATTATAACCTTTGTAAACGCCGACCTGCCGCGGCGCGTGATCGCGAAGCTTCTGCAGAAAATCCTCGTAATTTTTTTCACCCGAACCGAGCGCGATAAAATATGCGCCGGTCGAGAGAATTTCACCCGCAACCTGTTGGATCAATTCAAAACCTTTTTGCGCCGTCAAACGCGTAACGCTGGCAAAGATCGGTTTATCGAGATATTCCGGCAGCGAAAATTTCTGCAAAAGCGTGCGCTTGCATTCGAGTTTCCCGGTCATATCATCGACATTGAAATGCGCGGGCAATTCCACGTCGGTTTCCGGATTCCAAACGTCGTAATCGACCCCATTCGTGATGCCGAACATCCGGCTGTTTCTTTGCCGCACGAGCCAATCAAGCCCGTAGCCGTTTTCCGGCTGCTGAATTTCAAAACTGTATCGGCGGGAAACTGTGGAAAGCATGTCGGACGTCTCTAGCCCCGCTTTCATCGCCGAAGCCGCGCCGTTCGACATAAATCGGTCGCGCGCCCATTCGCTGCCGAATCCGAGTTTCCAAAGCTCTTCGGCGCCAAAAACGCCTTGATAAGCCAGGTTGTGAATCGAAAAAACGGATCGTGTTCCTGCCCAAAAAGGGTCGCGTTTGCGCCTCGCGGCGAGTTCGACCGCCGCAAAACCGCAGTGCCAATCGTTCAAATGAACGATGTCGAGCGGTTTACCAAGCTTTTGCAGCAAAACGAGCGCGGCGTGACAAAAAAAAGCGAAACGCTCGTAATCTTCGCGGTAGCCGTAGATCGAATCGCGATGAAAATATTCGGGCGCATCGATCAAAAACGTCGGCGAGCCGTTTGCTTCCGAGTAAAATGCCTTCGCCCGAATGTTTCGCCCGCGCCAATGAACCCAAAGATCGTCGATTCCAATTTTCCAAAGATGTTCGCCCTTTATCGTCGAATGAAGCGGCGTGATCAAAACGGAGTCGACGCCGATCTGCTTGAGCGCCTTTGGCAGTGCGCCCGCAACGTCGCCCAAACCGCCCGTTTTTGAATATGGAACAGCTTCTGCTGAAAGAACTGCAACTCGCATTATCAGCTACAAGTTTTCAAGTTCGCCCGGCAGATGTCAAATTAGCCGCGACTTTAATTAAAAACTTTTATTTTGGAATCATTTTTTACTTGCATTTTAGAAAAAAAGTGGTATAAAAAATAATACAAAAACACTCAATTCTTATTGAGTCTAAATCTTGAACGCGTGGGAAACGTTCAAGGTTTAACCGAAAGCCCGTCTTGCTGCGTTAGGGAAACAGCGTAAAGACGGGCTTTCACCTTTTATTAAGTAAAAAGTGAATAGCGATAAAGTTTACACTTTTCACTATTCACTTTTATTTTTTCCCTTTTTTTAAGTTTGCATCGAAGCAAGAAAGTCCGAATTTGCCTTGCTTTTTGAAAGGCGTTCAAGCACGACTTCCATTTGCTCAACCGGCGAAAGCGGATTCAAAACTCTGCGCATCACCCAGATTCGGTTTAAGTTTTCCTTGTCGATCAAGAGTTCTTCTTTGCGCGTTCCGCTTCGCTGCAGATCGATCGCCGGGAAAAGACGCTTATCGGAAAGTCTGCGGTCAAGATGAATTTCCGAGTTGCCCGTTCCCTTAAACTCTTCAAAAATAACATCGTCCATTCGCGAACCGGTATCGATCAAAGCGGTGGCGATGATGGTCAGCGAGCCGCCTTCTTCAATGTTTCGCGCCGCGCCGAAAAAGCGTTTCGGGCGCTGAAGCGCGTTTGAGTCGATACCGCCCGAAAGGATTTTACCTGACGGCGGTACGACCGCGTTGTGCGCTCTCGCAAGACGCGTGATCGAATCGAGAAGAATTACAACGTCTCGTTTGTGTTCGACGAGGCGTTTCGCCTTTTCGATTACCATATCCGCGACCTGAACGTGACGCGTCGGCGGTTCATCAAAAGTCGACGAAATGACTTCGCCTCTTACCGAACGCTGCATATCCGTAACTTCTTCCGGTCGTTCGTCGATCAGCAAAACGATCAGCGTGACTTCGGGATGATTCTCCGTGATCGAATTGGCGATCGTCTGCAAAAGCATCGTTTTGCCGGTTCGCGGCGGCGCGACGATCAGCGCGCGCTGTCCTTTTCCGATGGGCGTTACGAGATCGATAACGCGAGCCGAAATGTTGTCCGGCGTTCCGGTTTCCATTTTCAGCTGTTCATCCGGATAAAGCGGCGTTAGATTGTCAAAAAATACCTTCTCGCGAGAATGTTCGGGAGCTTCAAAATTTATAGCCTCGACCTTGATCAGCGCGAAATATCGTTCGCCTTCTTTCGGCGGACGAATTTGTCCAGAAATCGTGTCGCCGGTTCGAAGATCGAACTTACGGATCTGCGAAGGGCTGACGTAAATATCGTCAGGACCGGGAAGATAATTGTATTCCGGTGCGCGAAGAAAACCGAAGCCGTCGGGCAATGTTTCCAAAACGCCCTGTGAAAAGATCAAACCGCTTTTCTCCGTCTGCGCGGCAAGAACCTTAAAAATCAGCTCCTGCTTGCGTAATCCGGAAGCGCCGTCAACTCCCATTTCCTTTGCGATGTGTGTTAATTCGGAAATAGAAAGATCTTTCAGACCGGCTAAGTCCAGCGTTTCTGTCGAAGGTTCCGGAAGCTTGGTGCGTTCCTTCTGATTTTCCGGAGCGGGTGCGGCTACAGCTTCCTCACTCTCCGTCATCTCTGGATTATCCAAACCGTTCTCCTCGTTCTTATTTGATTTAACTACCTTTGTTCTTGTTGTTTTGGTTGCCATGATTTTAACCGTTTGATTATTGGGGCTGATGTTGAAGTTCTCAAGTGACTAGAATTAAAAAAGAATTTATTTTAGTGCAAATAAATATAAAGCGTAAACCCTTTAGAAATTATTTGGAAAGTTCTTTCGGGAAACTCAAGAATAAAACAAGCATAAAATGCTTTCTGAAAACTCAAGAGTTATTCGGAAATTCAATTATTAACAATTTTAGCGAAAGAAATCAAATAAAAAAGCAACTTTTTCAATAAAAATAACGATTTATCCTTTTATCGCCGTTCCGATTTCGCCCCAAACCGCATCTTTTCCCTTTCCTGTTTTGGCAGAATAAGCGATTGTTTTGCTTTCCGGAAAAATGCTTTCAATTTCTTCAAGGCTTTTCTTTAGTTTGTTGCTTGAAAGTTTGTCGGCTTTGGTTGCAACAACGATATGATCTTTTTGATGAAAAATAAGCCATTCGTTGAGTTGTTTATCAAGTTCCGTTGGTTTATGACGCGAATCTACAAGCTGGATAGCCAGCGCAAGTTCGGCGCGTTTGTCGAGATATTCTTCCGCCATTTTGCCCCAATCGGCTCGCATCGTTTTTGAAACCTTCGCGTATCCGTAGCCGGGAAGATCGACAAAATAAAATGAATCGTTTATCAAAAAAAAGTTGATGCTTTGCGTTCTTCCCGGCGTATTTGACGTTCGCGCCAAGCTTTTCCGTTGCAGCAAAGAATTAAGCAGTGAAGATTTTCCGACGTTCGAGCGTCCGAGAAAAGCGATCTCCGGCAAACCGTCAGTCGTCCAATGGCTCTTGTTAAAAGCGCTTTTGATAAATTCGGCGGAAAGGATTTTCATTCAAGAAAATTTATCCTCACGCGACGAGCGTTGCCCCGTAAGTCGCCTCGGGATTTTCGTGATTATAATTGATCTTACCGTGGTATTCCTTAAGCAGGTTACCGTAATTCAACTGGTGTGTCAGAACATAAACGCGACCGTTCTTGTCATAGATCGTAACGTTTACCTGAAAAATTCCCCACGTCCAGATCACGAGGCGGCAATCCGCGTTAGACGGTGTTCGGCTAATAGTTCGAAGTGGTTCCACAAACGACTCATGAAGCTGATATGTAACGTAATCGACAAATGGCAGATCGGCGCCGGAAAGAAAAAGCCAGACCTTGTAATGGACGGTCGCGTCTTGCTTCGACATATAAATATCAAACTTTGCGTCGACTGCAGAATTCCTTGGTAAGACAGGACGTTCCTCGATTCCGTAAATAGCCGGGTCGAAAACGGTGTCGATGATCTTGAGATTTAGCTGGTCCTTAACTGTATTATCTATATTCATTTTTCTAATTCGATTCTATCAGACCGCTTTCTTTTTTAGAAACCTTTTAAGCGTCGGGCGGCGGCGGCGGCGCTTCGCTGATGGGCGAACTGGTTGCGGTCGGATCGGGCGGCTTTTGGATCGGTGGCGTAGTAGGAGTCGCGGGCGGCTGCGTTCCGGACTGGTTTGACTGACTCAAAGTTTTCGAAGATTCGCCGAAGTAATAACCGATAATCGAGCCGACCAAGCCGCCGAGCGTTGCCATTACTCCCTGCAGCGCTTCCTTGAGATTTTCCACCGCGCTTCCCTCGGTCGATACGCGCCCTATATACAGCGCATATCCAAGCGCCGCTGCAAAAACGAGAACGATCACCAGCGCCAGTAAATGGCGAAAATCGTTGATAATCTTTACGATGGCGTCGGCAAAAACCACCCGCAGCGACTGCTGCGTTTTAGGAGCGCCATCGACCCCGAAGCGCCCGACACCGAAAACCCACAGGAGATAATGGATCAAAAACAAAAGACCGACTAAGATCAGGAATAAAACCCAGATGCCCCAGCGATTCTCATAAAGAAAATTCAGCGCGTCGTTCATAGACGAATCCTCCGCTATTTGATTTGTCAGAAATTAAATTATGAGCGAACTATATCACACCTAAATCGTGATGCAAACTTTTTTTAGCTCGCTTCCGCTTTTGCCGTTTCCGCGCGCGCTTTCATCCAGCCTTTGACCATTTCGCGTCTTTCTTCAAGAAGCGCCTTCGCATCAGGCATATTCATGATCAATGTTTCGAGATTCGCAAGCATTTTCGGCAGCTTAAATGTCTCGCGCAGCTCATCCAAAAAAGGCTCGATCTTGCAAAAAACCATAATGTGCTCGCCGTTCGCGTCGTTGAACATTTCCTCATCGATGGCGCCGTGCACCACAAAGCTCGCCGCCATATCCCAATAGCCGCTGACCATCCGAAAATACGGGCTCGTATCTTCGTCAACAACCGCCTGAACAACTTCCTCCGCGCTTTCGGGCATAAATGTCACAAACCATTTTCGCGCCTCGCGCATTGTCGGCTCGCGCCGCAGTTCATACAGTTTCATGATCAAATCCGCCGATTCCGTTTTATTCATCTGAATCATCTCCCAAATGTTGATTATCGTTTTGCCGCTTTCGCGATTATCTTAGTCGGAATTTGCGGAAAAGTCCACTTTCTCATCTTTTGACATTTCTTGAATTTTGGAACAAAATCTACACACTCGATACAACAAAAAGGGAGAAAATTATGAGAAAAGTTATTATTTTTGCGGCGATGATGTTTCTGGTTTCAGCCGTGGGTTTCGGGCAGAAAATGACGGTCGAGCAGACGCTTACTAAGATCGAGCACGATGTAGTGGACGGAATTTTAAAGGGCGACACCTCCGTCTTTGAAAAACATTTTACTGAAGACGCAGCCGTAACCGATCCGGGCGGAATGTTGATGACGCGCGCCGAAGCGATCACGATGTTCAAATCCGGTGATCTTAAATTCGAATCTTTAACGATCACTGATCTTAAGATTCGCGTTCACGGAAATGCGGCGATCGTTACATACAGTTCCGCCGACAAGGGCACCTACAAAGGTCAGGATTTTACCGGAAAGAGCCAATGGACCGACACGTTTTTGAAAATAAAAGGAAAATGGATGATCGTCGCAACACACGGTACGTCGATCATGCCGCAGCAATAAAAGGAGCGCGGATGCCCTCGTCCGCAATGGACGCGCAGTGTTCAAAAGGACACGCGCATTTTATCAAAACCGCCAAAACGGCGGTTTAAACTTAAAGGAGAAAAAAAACAATGGCATTTGTAATGAGATTCGCGCCGACGGGAATGACTGCGGCAAACTATGACGAAGTTATCAAGCGGCTCGACGAAGCCGGCGCAGGCGCGCCCACAGGCAGGCTTTATCACGTCGCTTTCGGCGACAAAGACAACTTAAAAGTGAGCGACATATGGGATTCGATGGAAAATTTTATGGCTTTCGGGCAAAAGCTAATGCCGATCCTAAACGAACTCGGCGTCGATTCCGGGCAGCCCGAAGTCATCGAAGTTCACAATATTATCGACGGATAGAAAAGTGCTGCCTGGTATGAATAAGAATAAATACGACCGCAGAAAATTTCTAGGCGCTGTGGCAGCCGGCGGCGTCCTTGCAAATTCGGCATTTCCTTTTTCGGACGCTGCCCAAGCAAGCGCGAAAACCAAAAGCGCGTACCTGTTCGCCGAGGGGCTTACTTATCTAAATACGGGCACGATCGGTCCATGCCGACGCGAAACCATCGAAGAATCGCTCAAAATGTGGGAAGAACTCGAATCGCTGCCGGTGAAGTTTTACGGCGGTTGGGGCGCCGAGGCGCTCGCGGAGAAAACCAGAAATATCGCCGCGAAGTTTCTCGGCTGCGATCTGAGCGAGATCGCGATCTCAACCAGCACTACGAACGGAATGAACGCCGTAGCGCAAGGCTTAAGATTAAAGCCGGGCGATCGCGTCATCGTCACCGATCAGGATCACAGCGGCGGTCTCTCTTGCTGGAAATATTACGAAAAGTACGATGGCGTGATCATCGACACCGTCGCTATTCCCAACACCGAAAATAACGCCGAAGCCATCGTCGAGCGCTTCAGAAAAGTGCTTACGGAAAAAACCAAAGTGATCAGTACTAGCCACGTTTTCTCATCAACCGGACTTCGGATGCCGATCGCCGAAATTTCCGCGTTTGCGCGCTCGAAAGGTATTTTTTGCGTCGTTGACGGCGCGCAGTCAGCGGGCGCGATTCGGGTAAACGTCAAAGAGCTGGGCTGTCATGCTTTTGCGACGAGCGGTCACAAATGGCTGATGGGACCGAAAGGAACCGGTCTGTTGTATATATCAAAGGATGCGCAAACCGCCATTCACCCGATGCAGTACGAACGCAATTACAACACATACGGCGGCAACGGCGTCGTTAATCTAGCCTGCATTCTGGGTTTGGGAAAAGCGATCGAATATCTTGAAACGGTCGGCATCGAGAAGATCGAAGAGCATAATTTATTTCTCCGAAATCGCATGTACGATAAGTTAAAAAATCTGACCGCCGTAAAGATCGTAAGCCCGCCCGCCGGTGCGTTCGCGTCGCCGATGGTCGCATGCGTACTGCCGGATACGATCAAGAGAGTGGAACTTGTACGAATGCTGGTGGACAAACATAAATTGAGCATCCGTCCCACGCATCCGGAATTCGGCTTTAACGGCATACGATTCTGCACGCATATTTTCAATACGGAAAAAGAGGTCGATTACGCCGCGGAGGTTTTAAGAAAAGAGCTGAAGACTTCCTAGTTCCGTAGGAACGATTGTCCTTGAGGTCGCTCTGTCGCTGAAGGCGACAAAGATAATAGCCTGGGGTGCAACCCCAGGAATGTTGAAAAAACGAACCGACGCTGGAGGCGTCGAACAATTTTGTTGCTCGCCTTCAGCGAGCGGTCATTTGAAACGCCGCATTCCCGGCGATTCTCGCCGGGCTATAATGTTTGTCATCTTCGATGACAGGATTCACTTTTAGCTGAATTTCCCTGTCGCCGAAGGCGGCTTTAGATAATAGCCCAGCCATTTATGGCTGGGAATCGATGCAACCACGAACCGAAGTCCCGCAAGGGACGACAGAAACACTTCTAAATCCTGTCGTCCCTTGCGGGACTTTCGATTTTTCTCCTCACGATACCCAACGATAAATCGTTGGGCTATTAACGAATGTGCCTACGGCACGAAACTACAATCATGGTCGTTACTCAATCCCCGCCGGAATATCGGTTGTAGCTTGATTCTCTGTAAAAAGCGGAGGCATTTCTAAGATGTCTGCGCTTTTTTCGTTTTCGAGGGCGAAGTGCCGGACTTCGAGGATGTGATAGTTCCGGAATTTTTGTATTGCTTATGCCGCCGACAGCGTTATAATTGGTGTAATGGGGAGCGAAAATATGAAGGCGTATAAAACATTTTCGACGATCACGGACTCGAAGCAGGTTATTTTGTCCGACGTGCCGTTTCGCGCGGGAGAAAAAGTTGAGATCGTCGTGCGCGGCGCGGAGGCGGATAACGGCAAAAAGCACCTTGGGGAATTAAAAGCGTTGTTTAATGAAACACAATCGCAATCGCAAATTCAGACGCTTACCGAAGACGATATTGTGCGCGAAATTGAGGCGCATCGAAACGGCAAATGATAACAGTTGTCGTTGACACAAGCGTCATCGTTTCAGCCGCATTTAGAGACCGTGTTCCCGAAGAAGTGGTTTTGTTCATCTCCGATCACGAGGATTTTGAATGGATCGTTTCCACCGCGATTCTTGAAGAATACAACGAAGTTCTCGCCCGAAAGAAATTTAGTTTATCCAAGGAAATTCTTCAGAAATGGAGTGATGCGTTTGAATATTTCACAACGCTCGTTGAGGCGGAAACCGGAATCGAGTTTCCGCGCGACCAAAAAGACGCCAAATTTTTGGAATGCGCGCTGGCGTCGGACGCGGATTATCTGATCACGGGTGATCATGATTTCAAGGAAGCGCGGAAACTGGTTAACATTACTATCATCTCAGTATCGCAATTCAGAAAACTTATCATGGAAAAATTGATTTAGTCGCTACTCAATCCCCGCCGAAATATCGCTCGAGGTTTGATTCTCTGTAAAAAGCGGAGGCATTTCTAAAATGTCTGCGCTTTTTTCGTTTTCGAGCGCGAAATTAAGAACTTCGTCGATCGTATCGACGGTGTGAATCGTCAGGTCTTCGCGGACTTCTTCGGGAATATCAGCGAGGTCTTTTTCGTTTTCCTTCGACATAATTATCGTTTTCAAACCGAAACGATGCGCTGCCAATAATTTTTCTTTTACGCCGCCGATCGGCAGAACCTTTCCTCGCAAAGTGATCTCGCCGGTCATTGCCACGTCGTGACGCGCGCGTTTGCCGGTCAAAGCCGAAACCATTGCGGTCGCCATTGTGATGCCGGCGCTCGGTCCGTCTTTCGGGATCGCGCCTTCGGGAACGTGTATGTGCAGATCTTTTTCGCGGAAAAGTTCGTTGTCGATCCCAAGCTGTTCGGCGCGGGTTTTAACGCACGTCAAGGCGGCGCGCGCCGATTCCTGCATCACTTCGCCGAGCTTTCCGGTGAGCGTAACTTCGCCTTTGCCTTTGACGATCGTCGCTTCGACTTGCAAAACGTCGCCGCCAACTTCCGTCCACGCCAAGCCGTTGACCAAACCGATCTCGCTTTTGCGCGCGATGTCCTGTTTGCGGAAACGGATCGTGCCGAGTAATTCTCTGACCTTTTCGGCGTCTATGATTTCCTTAAAATCTTCACTTAAACTTGCGGCAATGTATTTTTTCGCAACTTTTCTCAAGCAAGAGCTGATCTCTCTTTCAAGATTGCGAACGCCGGCTTCGCGCGTGTAATGCCGAATAATTTCGAGCACGCCGTCCGTCGTGAATTCCACTTTTTCGGCGTCGAGCCCGTTGCCTTCCGCCTGCTTCTGAATCAAATGGCGCACAGCGATCTCGGTCTTTTCGCGCTCGGTGTAGCCCGAAAGATGCAGAACTTCGAGCCGATCCTGCAGCGCGGCGGGAATTGTGTGCAAAACGTTTGCGGTGGCGATAAAGAAAACGTGCGAAAGATCGTAATCGACATCGAGATAATGATCGCGGAATGTGTGATTTTGTTCGGGATCGAGAACTTCGAGCAAAGCCGCTGACGGATCGCCGCGAAAATCCTTGCCGAGTTTATCGACTTCGTCAAGCAAAATTACCGGATTTGTCGTTCCCGCGCGCTTCATTAGTTGAACAATTTGTCCCGGCAGAGCGCCGATGTATGTTCGGCGATGACCGCGAATTTCGGCTTCGTCGTGAACGCCGCCGAGGCTTAAGCGAACGAATTTTCTGCCGGTCGCGTTGGCGATGGATTTCCCTAAACTGGTTTTCCCGACGCCGGGCGCGCCGACAAAACAAAGGATCGTTCCCTTCGGATTTTTCACCAGTTGACGAACGGCGAGATATTCCAGGATGCGTTCCTTGATCTTTTCCAAGCCGTAATGATCTTCGTTCAAAACGCGCTCGGCTTCCGTCAGATCGTTGATCTCGTCCGAGGCGTTGTGCCAAGGAACGTTGATCAGCCAGTCGAGATAAGTGCGCGAAACGGTCGATTCGGCGGACATCGGCGGCATCGCTTCGAGGCGCGCAAATTCCTGCAAAGCTTTGTCCTTTGCCTCTTCGGTCATTCCCGCTTCTTCGATCTTTTTCTTTAATTCTTCAAGCTCGGCTTTTTCGTCTTTGCGCCCAAGCTCTTTATGGATCGCCTTGATCTGCTCATTGAGATAATATTCTCGCTGATGTTTGTCCATCTGCTTTTTCGTACGCGCGTGAACGGTGCGGTCGAGCTGTTTTTTGTCGATCTCGACTTCGAGAATTTCGATGAGTTTCTGCAATCTTTCCTGAACGGAGAATGTTTCCAATAATTTTTGCTTGTCTTCGACCGGAATCCGCAAGTGCGAAGACATCGAATCGGCGATCTGCGCGGCGGAAATTCCGCGAAGCGAGGCGTGAAGCGCGTCCGTATAAGCATCGGGCGAAACGCGCAGGAATTGCTCGACCAATGTATGATTTTTTTGCAAAAGACCGTCGGTGCGATAGCCGGATTCGTCGATCGACGGCACGCTGCGAACCATTGCAAAAAACATCCCGTCGTCTTCCTGTTCAAAGCGCACGGCTTGCCCGCGCTCGCGTCCTTCGACGACGACCTTTATTTGCCCGTTATCCTGTTTTTGCGCCTGCAAAATCCGCCCAAGCGTTCCAACCGTGTAAATCTGATCGGCATTCGGCTCGTCAACCGTCGCGTCGTGCTGCGTGGCGAGAAAAATATTCTTGCCGCTCGTCATCGCCTGTTCAAGCGCCATCACCGACGTCGGACGACCGATCTTAAACGCTACCTTTGTAAACGGAAAAATAACGACGTCGCGAATCGGCACCATCGGAAACCGCGTGATGTCCGCGGGCATTTGGTCTGTAAATTCTTGCATAAAATCTTGGACGAATCTCTACGGAAAAACCTTCTGTATTGGGTAAATGATTATTAGTTCCGAGATTTTAATTTTAGAACATATTAGGAGACTTTTGCGAGTTTTTTGTGATGAATTTGAGAAATAGTTCGTAGAATCCGGTCGCTGAAAGCGACCAAGATAATAGCCCAGGGTGAAACCCTGGGTCCCGATTCAGAAGACGATATCGACGCTGAAGGCGTCGAACAACCGATATTCTTTGATCGTTGCTCGCCTTCAGCGAGCCGATCCGTCACCACCGCATTCCTGGGGTTTCACCCCAGGCTATATTCTCTGTCGCTTTCAGCGACGGTTTTAGGCGCAAAAAAAGCGGAAAGTTTTCACTCTCCGCCATCTTGGAATTAAGACTGAATCTCGACTAAGCCGCTTCTTCGATGTCGCGGACGACTTCAAGCAGAGGAACCTTGCGCTCGACCATTTCTTTGGTGACGACCAGTTCCTTGACCTTCTTTTGCGACGGAAGGACATACATCGGCTGCAGAAGAATTTCTTCGAGGATCATCATCAGCCCGCGCGCGCCGACCTTTCGTTTGAAAGCTTGCTTTGCGATGGCTTTGAGCGCGTCGTCCGTGAATTTCAGACGGACGTTATCAAATTCAAACTTCCGCTGGTATTGCTTGATGAGCGAATTTTTCGGCTCAGTCAGAATTTGAATCAACGCCGCTTCATCAAGCTCTTTCAACGTTCCGAGAACCGGAAGGCGTCCGACAAATTCGGGAATTAAGCCGTAGTGAATGAGATCTTCGGGTTCGAGCAGCTCGATCGCGTCGGACTGTCGCTGTTTACTCGTTTTCACCTCGGCTTGAAAACCAAGCGATTTGTTTCGCATCCGGCGTTCGACGACCTTATCGAGACCGATGAACGCGCCGCCGCAGATAAATAAAATGTTGGTCGTATCGACCGGGCAAAATTCCTGTTGCGGATGTTTGCGCCCGCCCTGCGTCGGGACGTTTGCGACCGTGCCTTCGAGAATTTTGAGCAGCGCCTGCTGGACGCCTTCGCCGGAAACGTCTCGCGTGATCGATGGATTGTCGTCTTTGCGGCAAATTTTGTCGATCTCGTCGATGTAAATAATTCCCTGCTGCGCGCGTTCGACCTCGCCGCCGCCGGCTTGAAGAAGGCGCAAGATAATATTTTCGACGTCTTCGCCGACGTAACCTGCTTCGGTCAAAGTTGTGGCGTCAACGATGCAGAACGGGACGCTCAAAACACGCGCGAGAGTTTGCGCGAGAAGTGTTTTGCCGGTTCCGGTCGGACCGATCAATAAAATATTCGATTTCTGAAGCTCAACGTCCGTGCGGCGTTTCGCCATTTCGATGCGCTTGTAATGCTGATAAACGGCAACGGAAAGACGCTTTTTGGTTTCGTCCTGCCCGATCACGTATTCATCGAGAAAACCGCTGATCTCCTGCGGTTTCGGCAGCGTCGTTCGAACACTCGCGGCTTCGGTTTGCTCGTCGTCATTGATGATCTCGTTGCAAATGTCGATGCACTCATTGCAGACGTAAACACTCGGTCCGGCTATCAGCTTTTTAACCTCATTCTGCGATTTCCCGCAAAATGAACAACGCAAAATTTCTTCAGGTCGTTTTATCATAAAAATTTAAGATTCCAGATTCCAGATTCCAAATTCCAGGTTGAAAACACAAATTTGGAATATGGAATATGTCATTTGGAATTATTTCTCACGGTGTTCTATCACTTCATCGATCAAGCCGTATTCTTTTGCTTGAATCGGCGACATAATGCGGTCGCGCTCGACGTCAAGCTCCACCTGTTCGAACGTCTGTCCGCTATGGCGTGCGATCAGCTCCGAAGTCATTTTTCGCATTCGCAAAATTTCTTCCGCCATAATGCGAACGTCCGTCGCCTGTCCCGAACCGCCGCCCGAAGGCTGATGGATCAGAATGCGCGAGTGCGGAAGCGCAAAACGCTTGCCCTTCGTGCCGGCGGTCAGCAGCATCGCGCCCATCGACGCGCATTGACCAATGCAAATCGTTGTCACATCGTTTTTGATGAACTGCATCGTGTCATAGATCGCCATGCCCGCTGTGATTGAGCCGCCCGGCGAATTTATATACAAATTTATATCGCGTTCGGGGTCCTCGGCTTCAAGAAAAAGAAGCTGCGCGACGATCAGATTTGCGACCATATCGTCGATCGGCGTTCCGATAAAAATGATACTGTCTTTTAGAAGTCGTGAATAAATGTCGAAGGCACGCTCGCCGCGCGAAGTTTGTTCGACAACCATTGGAACTAACATAATTTCTCTCTTCCCTTATTGTAAAACCGATTTGCGTTTAAGAATTGCTTTAACTTCGTGGAGATAAGTTGTAGAAACAACGGCTAAAAACCGCCGAGTTTGATTTTACATTTTATCTCCGAAATTGCAAGCACTAAATTTATCAAACCGGGTAATTAACCAAAATTTAAGCTTTCGCCTGTTTTTTCGCCGCTTTTTTCTTCGGCTTGTCTTCCGCGCTTTCGATTTTCGCTTTTTTGCCTTTACCTTTTACGTTTTCAGCCTGCGGCTGCGTTTCTTCAACCCACTCGGCATCAGTAACTTTTGCATTTTTAACGATCGCCTCAACAGCTTTCCGCGTTCTGAGACTGTTCGCAATGTTTGCCTCGCCGCCTTGCTGCGCCAAAGACGCGCGAATTTCGTCGGGCGTTGTTCGATAGTAAGCCGCCATTCGATCGATTTCTTCAGCGACTTCCTTGTCACCAATTTCAATATTCTCAAGCTCGGCGACCCGTTCAAGCAGCATTGCGCCACGAATATCGCGTTCCGCCTGCATCCGCATTTGATTATACGTCGCTTCGATAAAATCGTTCTCGACATTATTTAGATCGACGCCGCGACCCGCTAAATCCTGCGCAAAGTTGTTCAAAAGATTCCGCGCCTGCGATTCGATCAATGCACCGGGAACTTCAAATGCGTGATCTTCGATTAGCTGCGCAATAAGATCGTTGCGCACGCGGGCGTCGGCATCGGCTTCTGCGACCGCTTCAAGATCTTTTTTCAGTTTCGCGCGCAAATCCTTCATCGATTGGTAGCCTTCATCCAGACTTTTCGCCCAATCGTCGTCGATTTCCGGAAGTTCGACCTTCCCGACGGATTTGATCTTCGCCTTGTATTTCACGGTTTTCCCGGCTAATGCGGGCGACGAAAATTCCGCCGGATAAACAACCGTAAATTCCTTGTCCTCGTCTTCGCGGACGCCAACCAGATTTTCAGTAAACGATTTTTCTATCAGCTCGTCGCCCAAAGTAATTTCCAGATTCTCGGCTTTGATCGGTTCGGCTTCCGCTCCGTCGGTGAACGTCCCTTCGAGATCGACAATCACGGTATCGCCGTTTTTTGACGCGCGATTTTCGGCCGGAATTAAAGTAGAAAATTGCTGCCGTCGTTCTTCGAGAATGCCTTCAAGCTCACCTTCGGCAAGCGGACGAATGCGGCGCGTCGCTTTCAAATTTTTGTATTCCGGCGTCGGAATTGCCGGCATAACTTCAAGATGAACGTGCAGCGTAAGCGGCTGCGTGCCGTTTAATTTCAGGTTTTGAGAATCTTCGATATGAATTTCCGGATCGCTCAAAGGTCGCAGATCGTGTTCCTTAATTGCTTCGCTGACGCGGTTCGTAAGAAGATCCTGCAGAGTTTCCGATTGTATCTCGCTTTTATAGCGCAGCCTGATCACGTCAGCCGGTGCGAGTCCCTTGCGAAATCCGGGAACACTCGCGGCGCGCGCGTATTTTTGAATGATGCGATGATAAGCCTCGCGAACGATCTCGGCTTCTATCTCGATCTTTAATTCTTTTTGCGTGGAGGAAATATCTGTTAATTCGGTTTTCATTTAATAATTTTAAAGCCCGCCGAAAAATACCGGACGAGCTCAATTTCAAAACATAATTGGTGCCGAGAGCGAGACTCGAACTCGCACGCCTTGCGGCACAGGCTCCTAAGACCTGCGTGGCTACCAATTACACCATCTCGGCAAAATAATCGGCAGTCGACAACGACAATTCTGAATTTATCGGATTGACGCGTGAATGTCTAGCGGCTCGGATTTTGCGAAATTCGTTATTTGTATTTCTCTTTGAATTCTTCGAGTTGCCGTTCGATGTTATTCATTTCGGCAATTCCGATCGGCATTTTTTCCTGCAGCTGCGGCGTTTCATCGTCTTTTTCAAGAAACAATTTGTAACCGGCATAACCGCCGAGTCCAAGGATCGCTAGCCAGAAAACATACCACAAAAGCCCGGAAAGCACGCCGATAATCCAGAACAAAAGCCAAATACCGACACCGATTCCCAATAGAAAAAGCAAAAATTTTATGAATTTCATCGCTAAAGCCTCGCAAGTAAATAGTAACGTATTTTCAAGACGCATTCCAAAACACGTGTTCGTGCATTTTTCGTATCTTTTGTATAATCCATCTTGAAAAATCTACGAAAAGATACGAGGAATTGTTTTGAGTTTTCCAAACGTTACCGCAGGCGAGGCTGCCGCAAAGTTGAACGCCGAATTTTACGGTGAAAAAGACGCACGGGTTTTGAGCGTCACGCACGATTCGCGTCAAGCCGGCGCGAACTCGCTTTTTGTCGCGATTCGCGGTGAAACCATGGACGGACATCGTTTCGTGCCGGATGTAATGCGGCGAGGAGCGGTCGGCGTGATTTCCGAGCTCGATGCGCCGGAAAATTTTGCAGGCGCGTGGCTGAAAGTTCAAAACGCGCGCGAAGCGTTGGCAAAAGCCGCGGCGGTTATTTATGGGAATCCTTCGCACGACTTGAAATTGGTTGGAATTACAGGAACAAACGGCAAAACGACGACTACCTATCTTTGTTTCGCGCTCGCGGAAGCAAATAATGAAAAAGCGGCGATGCTTACGACGGTCGAGTATCGCATCGGCGAAAAAAGCGAGCCGGCTGTTCGGACGACGCCCGAGGCTTCAGACACAAATCAATTTCTGCGCGAAGCTGTCAACGCCGGCTGCGCGACGGCGGTTATGGAAACTTCATCGCAGGCGATCGATCTGCATCGCTGCGATCAGCTGCGCTTTCGCGTCGCGATCTTTACGAATCTTACGCGCGATCATCTTGATTATCACGAGACGATGGAAAATTATTTTGACGCGAAAAAGAAATTATTCGACGGGCGTTTGGGAGAAAAGCCGGCGTCGTGCGTGATAAATATTGACGACGAATACGGCGCGAATCTTGCCGCGGAATTAAAGGCAAACGGGCAGCGAGTTGTAACCTTCGCACAAAAACAAAAGGCTGATCTCACCGCCGAAAATATCGAAGTTTCGCTTATAAAAGGAACGTCTTTTTTATTAAAAACCCCCGAAGGCGAA
>JBGTFE010000137.1:0-18258 GCA_041747435.1 Pyrinomonadaceae bacterium
GGGCGAATGTAGGCGGGAACGAAGCCGGGATAATCGAAGGCGTTTTCGATGCCGTTGTCTTTGGCGCGTTGGCGAAGATTGTTGCCGTAATCGAAAACGATCGCGCCGCGTTTTTGATATTCGAGCATTGCTTCGACGTGCCGCGCCATCGAATCCATCGCGCGTTTTTCGTATTCGGTTTGATTTGATTTTCTCAATTCGTTCGCTTGTTCGATTGAAAGACCTTGCGGAATATAACCATATAAAACATCGTGCGCCGAAGTCTGATCGGTAACGACATCGGGAATTATATTACGTTCTAAAATTTGCCAATGAACATCAGCCGCGTTTCCAAGAAGTGCAATTGATTTCGCTTCACCTTTTTCGGTAAATTCTTTGACAAGTCGCAAAGCATCGTCCAAATCCTTCGCTTCCATATCAACTTGTTTTAATTGCAAACGACGTTCGATGCGCCAGGGATCAACATCAACGAGCAAACCGACACCGCCGTTAAAAGTTATCGCCTGCGCCTGCGCTCCGCCCATTTCGCCTAAACCTGCCGTCAAAACGAATTTTCCTTTCAAATCGCCCCAATTATTTTGTCTTGCAAGGCTTCCAAAAGTCTCATAAGTTCCTTGCAAAATCCCTTGCGTCCCGATGTAAATCCAGCTTCCGGCGGTCATCTGTCCATACATCATCAAGCCTTCACGCTCGTATTTGTCGAACTGTTCCTGCGTCGCCCAATGCGGGACGATGTTCGTATTAGCGATCAAAACCTTCGGCGCGTCGGTGTGAGTTTTGAAAACCGCGACGGGTTTGCCCGACTGCACAAGCAGAGTTTCGTCGGCTTCGAGATTTTTCAGACTCTCCAGAATCGCGTCAAACGATTCCCAATTCCGCGCCGCTTTGCCGCGTCCGCCGTAAACGATCAGATTGTCAGGATCAAATGCGACTTCCGCGTCGAGATTGTTTTGAATCATTCGATAAGCGGCTTCGATCAGCCAGTTTTTACAGGTCAAATCCGTTCCGGTCGGTGCTTTTATGCTTCGTTTCATATTAATTATTTTGTTTGAAAGCAACCATAATATATTCTAGAAGTTGAATTCGACAAATTGCATCGAGTTTTAGCTTGGAATAAGCTTGCGCAAACGGATATGGAAGATATTTAACCACGAAATAACACGAAAAAACACTAAACAAAAATGAATTTCTTTTTCGTGTCGTTTGGTGTATTTCGTGGTTTCATGATTTTTAATATTATTTGCGCAAAGCCGGAGGAATAATGAAAGTCTTTATAAAATTAATTCATTTGACGATTGTAATATTTGCCTTTTCGTTATGCGTCCTTGCTCAAACCGACAAAAAATCCGATCCGCCGAAAACAAATTCGAATTACGACGCCGAAGCCGCGAAAAAGGTCGGCGCGGATGAATACGGAATGAAGCAATTCGTTCTTGTGTTTTTGAAGACCGGAGCGACGAAGATCGACGACAAAGCGAAGACGCAGGAATTATTCAACGGGCATCTGAAAAATATCATTCGTCTTTCGGATGAAGGCAAACTCGTCCTCGCCGGACCGTTTGTCGAAGGCGGAACAATGCGCGGGCTTTTTGTTTTCGATGTAAGAACGATCGAAGAAGCGAAGGAACTTGTGAAGACGGATCCGGCTGTCGCCGCGGGAATTCTCGACGCCGAATACGTTAAATGGTACGGTTCGGCGGCGCTTTTGAATCTGACCGATATGCACAAGAAAATTCAGAAAACTTCAATCGTTGATTGATTAAAAACGGATTCAACCACTAAATACACGAAAGAACACCAAATTAATTGATTTCGTTTTCGTGTTGTTTAGTGTGTTTCGTGATGTTATGAAGTTGATTCCATCGATCACGAGCTTTGGTAAACTCGGAGTTGACAAAAAAACAAACCCGATGGAATCAACAATGACATTATACGTCGGGGTTGACTATCACCCCTACCAGCAAACGATAGCGTATTGCGATGCGGAAGAAGGTGAGATCAGATACGGTCAATTTTTGCATTCGGACAAGCAGGCTCTGCGAAGGTTTTACGGGCAATGTCCGTCGAACACGGTGATTGGGGTTGAGGCTACCGGCTCGCTCGAATGGTTTGAAAAGTTGCTCTTTGAAAACAAATTAACACTTAACATCGGCAATCCGCGGCTGATCCGGCGGAAAGCTTTATCGCGCCACAAGAATGATTTCCGGGATGCCGAAACGATTCTGGATCTGCTGGTGACGGGCAGTTTCCGCGCGTTGAGCCGAGAAGCGAGCGCTCGCAGATTGTTCTACAGATGCTGAACTACCGGCACTCGCTGGTTTGCCAGAGGACCGCTCTAGCCAATCAACTTCAAGCGTTTGCGAGACGCAAAGGGCTTGCAAAGTTTCGTATCAAGGCAAAGACGGCGAGGGAACGGCTTAAAGCCGCAGCCAAAGACGGAGCCGAGAGTTTGATGCTCGAGTCGCGGTTCTCACTCCTTGGCGCGCTCACCGAAAAGATCGGCGAAATCGAAGCCGAACTTGAAAAAGAGCGGGTAAGGATGCCCGGGCAAAGCTTTTGTTGACTCATTCAGGGATCGGGACGCTTACGGCTCTGGCGGTCGTTCACACTCTCGGCGACGTCAATCGATTCTCAAAGAAAGAACAGGTCGTTGCGTTTGTCGGACTCGATCCTTTGGAGAAAAGCTCCGGTGAACGCAAAAGAATAGGAAACATCAGCAAACACGGCTCGCGGCTCCTTCGCTTCCTGCTCGTTCAGGCAGCTCAGGTAACGCGCGACAAGCGTTTGAAACAGTTCTACTCCCAGGTTAGTCGCCGGCGGGGCAAGCCAAAAGCGAAAGTCGCCGCGGCTCGAAAACTGCTGATCAATTGTTATGTCATCTTAAGAGACAACATAACTTATCAGGAGTTTTGCCGGCGAGGCGAAGTTGGTCTGCGCGTTTAACCACAAGAGCTGAGGATGCTTTTTATCCACAGTCTCTGTTTCGTGATGGCGCGACCAACCATTTTTGAGCAGTCAAAAATGAGCGAAATAAATTTCATGCAGCAAGCCGAAAGGCTTTGCGCGAATAGATGATGGAGTCGCCTTAACCGGCAATTCTCGAATTTGAAACGAAAACTAACACAATAAAGGAGGCGGGTTTGTTTCTTTGTCAACACCAAGTAATCTAAACCAAAGCGCCATCAGCGTTGACGCGTAGGTCTGCCTTGACTTAAGTAACCAACTTCATAGATGGTTAAAGTTTTATTCTTTTCATTAAAATTATGAATAACTCCATTTTCAACGCAACGATTAAACCCAGTGCCGATCTATTTTTCAAACGCGGCGATGTGAACGATCCGCGGCTTGGCGAAATTGTTCCCGAAATGAGCTATGAAGAAGCGGACATCCTTATCTTGGGCTGCCCGACCGATGAAGGCGTTACGCGTCGCGGGGGTCGCACAGGCGCGGCTTCAGCGCCGGAAGCAATTCGACGAGAATTTTATAAACTTACGCCTTTTGGAATTCACGCAAAGGTTTTTGATTGCGGCGACACAAAGATCGGCGCGGATTTGGAAGAAACTCACGAAACGCATTACAAATTAGTGACGCAGTTTCTAAAAGATCATAAAAAAGTGATCGTTCTTGGCGGCGGAAATGACGTTTCTTATCCAGACGGCTGCGCGATGGCTGAGGTTTTTGGCGATTCAAACTGGCTCGCGATCAATATCGATTCGCATTTTGACGTCCGCGACGAGCAGCCCCGAAACAGCGGCACGCCGTATCGACAGCTTCTTGAAGAAAATCATCTGCGCCCCGATTATTTTTACGAGGTCGCCTTTCAGCCTCACTACGCTTCGCCGGTTTATTACAGATATTTGCAGGATCTGGGCGTAAATTTGGTGAGCCTCGACCTTTTGCGTTCGCGCGAAGCCGCCGACACCGAAGTGCGCGAAATGGTACGCGAAAAATTTATCAATCACAGCTCGTCTTTAAATACATTTTTCGGTTTCGATCTCGACGCGGTTCGCGCCTCGGACGCGCCCGGCGTTTCCGCTCCTAGCCCGATCGGTCTGCGCGGCGGCGAGTTTTTGACACTGGTAGATTTCGCGGCAAAATTGGTCAACACGCGGATCATCGAATTTTCGGAAGTTAATCCGGAAGTTGACGTCGACGACCGAACCGCAAAGCTCGTCGCCGTCGCGATGCATCGATTTTGCAGTTCGATGACGAGATTGGCGATTTGAGCGGCAAATCCACTTGAGGACTCTTTGGGTAGTAACCACCGCAGAGACGCAGAGAATTCGCCGAGTATCGCAGAGAATTTCTCGGCGTTTCTCCGCGACAGACTCCGCGCCTCTGCGGTAAAGACTTTTTTGCGCCCTTAAATAACAAAATTAAGGCATTACCTCCGATGCCGAAAACTTGACAGCCCGCGAAAATTTTCGATATCCTTTCAATTCGCTTACGCTTTAAGCGGCGCGTAGTCACTTAGCTCAGTGGTAGAGCACTACCTTGACACGGTAGGGGTCAGCAGTTCAAGTCTGCTAGTGACTACCAATTTTCATAATTTTGATAAGATGCTAACGAAGAACTTTGCATTTTTTGGAACTACTACGACGCGTTTCTAACGCGCGGTTATCGCGTTTGCAAAGGAAACGCAAGGCAAAGTCGCTCTTATCGAATCAAATCAGTTGAGTAGTAGTAAAGACGAGTAAATCGTTGATCGTAAATCGTGAATCGATAAAGGCAAGGACGCTTTGCCTTGATAACTTAATTTGGAGTCGAAAAGCTGGGTCGTAAAAACGATTCACTATTCACGATTTACTAATTATGAGCGAGTTAAACTTAAAATTTGGCGAGAATCAAAGAAGCATTCCGGCTCCGGCATTGGTTGCCGACGCGCTGAAGGCTTTTGACCGTGACGCAGCGAAAAAGGCTTTGGCGGCGAAGGTGAACGGCGAAGAAGTCGATCTGAACCGCGAGCTTTCCGCGACGGATGAAGTTTTGTCGATCGAACCGATCATGCCCGAAACGCGCGGCGGTTTGGAAGTAATTCGTCATTCAACCGCTCATTTGCTTGCCGCAGCGATTTTAGATCTGTTTCCGGGAACAAAGCTCGGCGTCGGTCCCGCGCTTATGGACGATCCGCGTTACGGTTTTTACTACGACGTGATCGCGCCGCGAAATTTGACCGATGCCGATCTGCCCGCGATCGAAAAGAAAATGCGCGAGATGCAAAAACGCAATCTTGTTTATCGGCGCGAGCGTGTAGATAAAAGCGAGCTCATCAAGCTTTTTGAAGGACGCGACGAGCCGCTGAAATGTGAACTTATCGACGAAAAAGCCGGCGACACCGCGACCGCTTATTATATTGAAACGACACCTTTCGTCGATTTTTGTCTCGGTCCGCACGTTCCGCATACGGGCAAAATTAAGGCGTTCAAGTTGCTCGCGCTGAGCGGCGCTTATTGGAAAGGCGACTCGGAAAACGAGCAAATGCAGCGTATTTACGGAACTGCGTTTGCGACTCAGGAAGAACTCGACGCGTGGTTAAAACAGCGCGAAGAAGCCGAAAAACGCGATCATCGACGCGTTGGCAAAGATCTCGATCTTTTTTCGATCCAGGACGATTTCGGTCAGGGTTTTATTTTTTGGCATCCGAAAGGCGGCGCGATTCGCACCGAAATGGAAAATTATTTGCGCGAAGAATTGATCAAACGCGGCTACGGTTTGGTTTACACACCGCATATTGCGAAGCGTCAGTTGTGGCAAATCAGCGGGCATGAAGAAAATTATACCGATTCGCTTTTTGAGCCGATGGGATTGCCGGAAAAATTCGGCGAAGATACTGAATTTCGCCTTCGACCGATGAACTGCCCTTTTCACATCGGAATTTACAAATCCCATCCACATTCGTATCGCGAATTGCCTTTGCGCTACGCCGAGCTCGGAACGGTTTATCGCGCGGAACTGAGCGGGACACTGCACGGATTGCTGCGCGTCCGCGGGCTGACACAGGACGATGCGCATATTTTCTGCACGCCCGAACAGGTCGAATCCGAAATCGGCGGCTGCGTCGATTTTGCTTACGACGTCTTCGGAACTTTCGGTTTTGAAAAATTCAAAGTCGAGCTTTCCGTTCGCGGCGGCGCGGATAATAAAGGCTATCTCGGCTCTGACGCGGATTGGGAAAACGCAGAAAAAGCTTTGATCAACGCATTGAACCGTCGTTCGATTCCTTACGAAAGGATCGAAGGCGAGGCGGCTTTTTACGGTCCGAAGATCGATATAAAGGTCGAAGATTCGATCGGTCGACTCTGGCAGCTCACGACCGTTCAATTCGACTTTAATTTGCCGGCGCGTTTTGAACTCGAATACGTCGGCGAAGACAATCAGCCGCGCCAGCCGGTTATGGTGCATCGCGCGCTGTATGGCTCCGTTGAGCGATTTTTCGGCGTTTTGATCGAGCATTACGCCGGAGCGTTTCCGTTTTGGCTCGCGCCGGTGCAGATTACCGTTTTGCCGATCACCGATCGCATCAACGAATATGCCGAAACCGTAGCAAACGATTTGAAAAAGGAAGGTTTTCGCGTGGAATTCAACTCGAAAAGTGATAAAATCGGCGCAAAGATACGTGAAGCGCAGCTTCAGAAGATTCCGTTTATGATCATTTTAGGCGATCAGGAATTGGAACAGGAAAAAGTTGCTGTGCGCGAACGAAAAGCGGGCGATATCGGACAGATGACACTCGAAGAATTTAAGGAAAAAGCCTTGCGTTTGAAAGAAACAAGGGCGATCAATTTTAATTAAACAGGAGAAAAAAATATCGGAAGTAGATTTAGCAGAAACCGAAATCAGCGTTATCGCGGTCCTTTGCACCGCACAAACGAGCGCATTCGCATTCCAGCGGTTCGCGTGGTAGATGAGGAAGGAGAACAAGTCGGCGTGATGGACACGCGAGACGCGATCCAGAGAGCGCGTGACGAAGGAAAAGACCTGGTCGAAATTGCGCCAAACGCGAAACCGCCGGTTTGCAAAATAATCGATTACGGAAAGTTTCTTTACGGCGAAAAGAAAAAAGCCGCCGAAGCCAAGAAAAAACAGGTAAACGTTTCGGTAAAAGAGATCAAATTCCGCCCGGCGACGGACGATCACGATTACGGTTATCGAATGGAGCGCGCGCGCGGCTGGATCGCCGATGGCGACAAAGTTCGAGCCACGATCGCCTTTCGCGGACGCGAAATGTCGCACCGCGAACTCGGCGCAAACTTGCTCGCAAAACTGCGGGACGATCTGGAAGATGTCGCCGACGTAGAAGTTTTTCCAAAAATGGAAGGCTATCAAATGTTTGTGATCTTTGTTCCAAAAAAGACGGCAAAGACGCCCGGAAAACCGGAGAAGAAAGAAGATTGAATTTTTTGCAGAAGCCCGCACGCAGTAAGGGCGAAGAATGCACACTTACTTCGTGCGTGTTTCTGCACTAGATAAGGAGTAAATTATGCCAAAACTAAAAACACACAAAGGCGCGGCAAAGCGTTTCCGCTCGACTGCTTCCGGCAAGTTCAAACGCGGACATTCGCACGCGCGCCATATTTTAACGAAGAAAACCAGCAAACGTAAGCGCAATCTCGATATCGATACGTTGGTTTCCGAAGGCGACCAGAAACGCGTCGAAAAGATGCTGCCTTACGGGAGAGATTAAATCAGTTGGCAGAAGGCAGCAGCAATAGGCAGTTTTTCCTGCCTTTTGCCTACCGCTTACTGCCTACAATAAAAAGAATTTTTATTATTGGGGGACAAAAAAATGCCTCGTGCAAAACGTGGAAACAAGCGCCTTGAGAAGCGCAAAAAAATATTATCGCGAGCCAAAGGCTTTCGCGGAACGAAATCGAAACTGTATCGCTCGGCAAAGGAATCGGTTGAAAAAGCTCTGCAATATGCTTACACCGGACGAAAATTGAAGAAACGCGATTTTCGCAGACTTTGGATCGTCCGCATCAACGCGGCTTGCCGTCTGAACGAGATGAAATATTCACAGTTTATGAACGGCTTAAAGCTCGCCGGCGTCGAGCTCGACCGGAAAGTTCTCGCCGATCTTGCGGTCAAACAGCCCGAAACATTCGCGACATTGGTCGGACAGGCAAAAGACGCGATAAGTAGTAATCAGAAACAAGCTACGGCTTAAGCTTGAATATGTAGAAACAAATAGTCAATGAGAAAACCCTTATCATTGCAAAATCGAAGTTCTCTTTCATTGCTTGTTTTACTCTTGTTGGTAATTTCGTGTGCCAATTTGGATAATCAAGAAAACCGAACGTCGCAAAATTCTACATCCTCGTCGGCAAACTCAAACGCACCTGCTAATCAAAACGCGTCACAAAGTTTTGAGGCGAGTATTGTTTGTTCGCTTCCGAAACAGGTGGCGCCAAATACACCTTTTGCCAATCTGGGCGGTGGAACGTGGGGAAAATGGAGCGATTCCGGCGGAGATTTAGATTATGGTTGTAACGGCGGCAAAGATACGGTCAAAATCCTTGCTAGCGAAAACGGTGACATTACGGCGGAATATGGTGCAATCGGCGGAAAGGACATTGTTCATTACGTTACAGCCGAATATATGGCGACGCAATACACCGGATTAACGTCAGCCGAAAAGCAGCATAGGCAACAATATGTTGACTTCTGTGATAAATTGTCTCAAAAGTTTTATGGAGTAAAGCTACCCGAAAAGTTTAGGAAACGCTTGCTCGACGAGTCGACCTATTCGCCTTCCGGAACGGCAAACGAGTATGCAGAAAAAGTGGGAAGCGGTTACGTCAACTTATCTTCGAACAAAAATAAAAATGTGATGGTTCTGCTCGACGTTCATTTTTTTTCCAGCGAAGCCGAGTTTAAGAAGTACAAAGACTCGTAATGCGGAGATGTTTTTATGCAGGAGCAAAAAGAAAAAGTTGAAAAAATCCGCGAAGCGTTCGAGCAGGAATTCGGACGCTTTGCTGATTTTCCATCAATTGCTTAATTTTTAGTTCGTTCGATGTTACAATTTGGTCGAGGTGTATAACTGATGATTACAATAACTTTTCCCGACCGTGCAACAGAAAAAAAGGCTTTGGGCTTCCTGCTCGGGCGTTTCTCGGGGCGTGTATTGAAGACGGGCGAGCATCTGGTTCCCGAAGCGGCGCTTGAAGCGATGGCTGACCAGAATATCTCGTTTACCGTTAAAGACAGGGCAAAATTACAGCTACGAAATTGATTTTCAATCGCTTAATTGTTTCACTTTTGTCGCTGAAAGCGACTAGTAATATAGCCCAGCGAGAATCGCTGGGTAAAATGCATCAGGAAACTCGCTCGCTGGAGGCGAGCAACAAGCGCGACAGAATTATTCGTCGCCTTCAGCGACGGAATCTTTTTAACGCTAACCCAGCGATTCTCGCTGGGCTATAAAGTTTGTCGCCTTTGGCGACATAAAAATTTCAGATTCTATATCACTTGAGAAATTGATTTTTGTGAATGACGAGAAATTGCAAGTCGAGAAAATCCGCGAAGCGTTCGAGCAGGAATTCGGACGCTTTGCTCATTTGCCCGCGGAAAGCTTGAATCTGGCTGACGCCGAAAGCTTGAGCCGCGAATTAGCCGAGCTTAAGACAAAACACACCGGGAAAAAGAGCGAGATCGCCGAAGCCAAAAAGCTTATCGGGCGAGTTGCGCCGGAAGAGCGCGGAGCATTTGGGCAGTTTGTTCAGACAATTGAAAAGGACATTGTTTCGGCAATTGAAAAGGTCGAAAATGATCTCAAACATTTTATTGCCGGAGCAAAAACCGAGAGCGAAAAAT
Organism: Pyrinomonadaceae bacterium; assembly: GCA_041747435.1. Lineage (GTDB taxonomy): Bacteria > Acidobacteriota > Blastocatellia > Pyrinomonadales > Pyrinomonadaceae > JBGTFE01. Next base: position 9,817 of record JBGTFE010000137.1, read on the forward strand.
TGGATGTTACCTTGCCCGGTCGTCGTCCGCGCGTCGGGCATTTGCATTTGCTTACGCTCCTTCGTCAGCAGATCGAGGACATTTTCGTTTCGATGGGCTACGCGATCGAGGACGACCGCGAGATTGAAACCGATCATTATAATTTCGACGCGCTCAACATTCCCGAAGGTCATCCGGCGCGCGAATCGCAGGACACTTTTTATACAACCGACGGCTTCGCGCTGCGCTCGCAGACCTCGACTGTGCAGATCCGCGCGATGGAACGCCGCGGCGCGCCGCTTCGCATCATTGCGCCCGGCAGAGTTTTCCGCCGCGACACGCCCGATATGACGCACACGCCGATGTTTCATCAGATCGAAGGTTTATGCGTGGATCGCGGCATCACGATGGCGCATCTGAAAGGAACTGTGCATGAATGGCTCAGACGTCTATTCGGCAAAGAAACAAAAATCCGCCTCCGCCCGAGCTATTTCCCTTTCACTGAACCGAGCGCGGAATTTGATTTTTCCTGCTTCAAATGCAACAGCACGGGAGTTTTTGAAAGCGAACGCTGCCGTCCGTGCAAAGGCTCCGGCTGGATCGAACTCGGCGGCTCGGGAATGGTTCATCCGAACGTTTTACGCGCCTGCAATGTCGATCCGCAAGTGTTTTCCGGCTTCGCCTTCGGCTTTGGCTTGGAAAGAATGTGCTCGCTGATGTACGAGCTCGACGACATTCGTCTGATGTTCGAGAATGACGTGAGATTTTTGGAGCAATTTCGATAGAAATAATGTCTGCTGAAACTTTGTCAATAATTGCGGTTACAGTTTCTTTCCTGAGCTTATTGATAACTTTGCTTAGTTTCAGACGCGACAAGTATAAAGTTAAAGTCTATCTTGATTGGGACGCAGGGGCACATCATGTGGGTATGCGTTCAGGCGTGACAGAAACATGGGGAAACATTAGCGTCCTAAACCTTGGTCGTCGTCCAATTTATATTACCCTCGTCGGGCTTAAATTTCCCGATCAGGAAAGAGTTTATAGCTTACTGGAAGGTGAAACATCTCAAGGTATAAAGTTGTCGGAAGGAGATGCGCCTTTGATTGTTAAAGTTCCGCATGACGGACTATTAAAGACGTATTCAAACAATTGGAAAAAGATTTACGCTATCGCTCTTACCGCCAGCGGCAAAGAATATAAATCAGAAGTTTTTTCTTATATCCCAAGTTGGGTTGAAAGAGAAGAAATTAATTCTGGTAGCTAATATCGGGTTTGTATGAATATCAGTTACAACTGGCTGAAAGATTTGGTCGAAATAGATTTGCCGCCACGGGAATTGGCGCAGAAATTGACTGACGCCGGTTTGGCGGTCGAAGGAATTCACGAATTTGAAGACGATTTTGTCTTTGATATTGATCTGACTTCGAATCGTCCGGATTGTCTTTCTCACTTGGGCGTCGCGCGTGAAGTCGCGGCGATCACGAATTCCAAATTCCAAATTCCAAATTCCAGATTGGAAGAAAATTTGGAATCTGGAATCTCAAATGTAGAATTGGTCAGAATAGAAGATTCTGACTTGTGTCGCCGCTTTACGGCGCGAATTATTCGAAACGTGAAGATCGGCGCGTCGCCCGAATGGCTGGTAAAACGGCTTGAAGCGGTCGGCGAGCGTTCGATCAATAATGTCGCGGATATTACGAATTATGTAATGCACGAACTCGGACAGCCGATGCATTCGTTCGATCTAAACAAGCTTGGCGGAAAACGAATTATCGTTCGACGAGCGCGACAAGGCGAAACTATCAAAACTTTGGATGAAGTTGAACGCCAGCTCGATGAAACAATGCTCGCGATCTGCGATGCGGAAAAACCGGTTGCGGTCGGCGGCGTGATGGGCGGTTTTGATTCTGGAATTACCGAAGAAACGACCGACGTTTTGCTTGAAGTCGCATATTTTAAGCGCGAATCGATCCGCCGGACTTCGCGCAAATTGCTTTTGCAAACCGAAGCGAGCAATCGCTTTGAGCGCGGCGTTGATATCGAAAATCTTGTTCGCGCCTCGAATCGAGCAGCGGAATTGATCAGCGAACTTACGGGCGGCGAAGCGGGCGAATTTATCGATGTTTATCCGACAAAATTTGAAGCAAAACAAATTGAATCAAAAGATCTTCAATATACGGTCAAACGATTAACGGGTTTGGATGTGAAATTTGACGAAACCGAGCGAATTTTGAACGCGCTCGGCGTAGAATCCAAAATCGCGCCAGAATCCAGAGTTTATACTGTTCCGAGTTGGCGGCATGATCTCGCGATCGAAGAAGATTTGGTCGAAGAAGTCGCGCGAATTGTCGGCTACGACCAAATCGCGGACGAGCTTCCGCCGGCATTTGGCGCGGGCGAATATCAGCCGAATGAAATGCGCAAAATGCATCTGCGGCAAACTTTGGCGAATCTCGGATTTAACGAGGCGATCTCTTACAGCTTTATCGACTCAAAAAATGACGACACGTTTGATCTGATCCCCAATTTTGTTTATGAAAATTTGAATGAAAAGTTCGTAGCGTTGAAAGACTCGATAATTGAAGGTGCGGTTCGGATGCGTCCGAGCTTGCTTTCGGGTTTGCTCGATGCGGTTCGCACGAATTTCAACTTTCAAAACAAAAACTTAAAGCTTTTTGAGATCGGAAAGGTTTTTTCGGCTTCAAATAAGGAAAATGAATTGCCGAACGAGCGCGAGCTTTTGGCTTTGGTTCTGACTGGTAGCGAAACTTTGGAAAACAAAGCGATGGCGGTTCGCGAGCTCGATTTTTACGATGCAAAGGGCGCGATTGAAAGCGCGATCGATTCCACAAACGCGCCGCAGGTCGAATTTGCGGAAAAAGAAGTGAAACATCTTCGCAAAGGTCAGTCGGCTGAAATTTTGTTAAGTGGAAAGGCGATCGGAATGATCGGGCGTTTGAGCGATGAAATTTCGCAAAGTTATAAATTCAAGCAAAGCGTTTTCGTTGCCGAGCTCGATCTGCAGAGTCTTTTGGACGTTCACGCGCATGAAATTCGATATCGTCCGCTGCCAATCTATCCGTCGATCGTTCGCGACGTCTCGTTTCTTTTGAAAAGAAAATTCAGCTTTTCTGAAATAAAACAAACGATCGAAGATCAAGGATTTGAACTTTTACGCAAAGTTGAATTCGTCGATGTTTACGAAGGCAAAGGTATCGCCGGCGACGAGCGTTCTTTAACGATTAGACTTGAATATCGGAGCAACGAGCGGACGTTGACAGAAGAACAGGTCGAGGAAATTCATTTAAAGATCGTGCAAAGCATTGAAAAAAGTTTCGATGCGCGGCAAAGAATTTGACCCTTACATGAGAAATGGCTTTAGGTTTCTTAGAAATTTAGAAAAAGCCTTATAGATTGCTTGAAGTTTTGTTAAAAAATCCCCATAATCTATCGAACAAGTCACTCGAAAATAGTTGGAGAAATTAATGAACGGTTTATCTGGAATGGAGAAATTCTCGCATCTCGAAGACAAAATCTACCTTACGATCGAATTTGCTAAGAAGATGCGTGAGGAAAAGGAAAAGCTTGAAGGCGAAATTTCGTCGCTGCGAACGGAAGTTGGGGGGCTCGTTGAAGAAAAAACGCGGCTCGAGGAAAAAATCGAAGATTTGCTGTCCGAGCGCGACGCGATTCAGCTTAAGGTCGAGGCGATGCTTGACGCGATGACAATTATCGAGCCCGATGTGGCGGACGCGGTCGGGAGGTAAAGCGGATGAGTGAAAACAAGTCAAAAAATGATGGTTCCGCCCAGTCGATCCGTGTCGAAATCTATAACCAAACGTATAATATTCGGTCCGACGGCGATAACGACTACATTTTGCGCCTGGCGAAATTCGTCGACGGGAAGATGCGCGAGATCTCATCCGGCACGATGACGGTAGATTCGTTGAAAGTGGCGATTTTAGCCGCGCTGCATATTGCCGATGAATATCACCAGTTAAAAAACGAGCACGAGCAAACCGACGCGCAGCTTGCCGCGAGAAGCGCGGAATGTTCCGAAATGCTTGATCGAATCATAAAACACAAAGAATCTTTGCCGCAGGAATTTGAAACCGAACAGTAAAAGTTACAAAGAAAAGCAGTTAAACGGGATGTGATTTTATCAGAAAATTTCACGTTCCGTTTTTCATTTTGCATTGCGGCGCTTTGTGCTATAGTTCCAAATTAGGCGGAAGAAATTTCTGCAAGGTTCGTGACCCGGCGCAATAATAATTGAGCCAACATTTGATGAAACGGGAGGCTAATGCCGCATTTCGGAGCAGTCTTTCAAAGCAAAGACCGCCGATGAAAACGGCTCTGATGTTTTCTTATTAGGGAACAGAAAGCCGCCCACCTGTAGAGAAACAGGTTCAATTCATCCGTCAGGAACGGCTTTTGTGGTCTTCTCTCGCCAAATCTTCTGAGTGAATCGTTGATCGAAAAGATGTTCGTTTGCGATTCTTTTTTATATCAAATCTTTTTCCAATTCCCTTCTGATCTCTTCTTCCATTTTTGCGGATTCGAGCGCGAGCGGAAGATCCTGCGTGCGCGCGGAAAGTTTTTTCAAGGCAAGCTCACTATCGGCTAAACTGCCGCCGCGGCGCGATGCGGCTTCGATCATCTGGATTCGCGTTTCGGCTTCGATGCGCATTTCTTCGGCTTCATCTTTAATTTTTTGGAGCTTTTCAAGGTCGTGGCTGAGATCGTCTTGAAGATTTGCCGAGTTTTCAGTTTTCAAATATTTCAATTTATTCTGCCGGCGTTTTACAAGCAGAAGCTCGCGCTTTGAGGATTTCAAAATTCGTGTTGCGGTAAGGCGGGCGGCAAGCGTATCGCGAAAAGCGTCAGCCAAAAGAAGATCGCGCGTTCCGATCTCCTTCAAAGATCTCTTTTCGCTCGCCGTTAATTCGTGCGAAAACCAATCCACTTCTTCAGCCCTTATCCCGTCAACGGCAATTCGCTCGCGCACTTTAGCCAGCCATCGCGAGCGATAAAACATCAGGCTTCCGGAAATTATCAAACCCAACACAAAGCCCGCAACAAGCGCGATCAAACTAAAAAAAACGAACATTGCGGTCGTCGCGCCGGACGCGAACAGTGAAAGCGCGAAAAAGATGACGGCGGGAATCACCGAAAGAACGAACGGCGCTGTCCATGCACCGAACTTCAGCGCTTTATCTTTGATCAGATCTTTTCGCGAAACTTCGTATCTTGTTTCTAATTCCCGCATCTTTACGGCTTTACAATACAAACAATGCAAACTTTAATCAAATTTATCGCATCAAAAACTTAGTTCTGAAATCGGTTTGTATTATCATATTAAAAGGTCTTTCGGAAAATCACGAAAAGAAATAAATATGTCAAAATACGTCTTTGTCAAAATCTTCAGCACCTTGCTCGTTTTATTGCTTCTTGTCGGTGTGGCTTTTCCGCAGGAAAACGGCAAGAAAAAGCAGAAAAAGGATGAACGAGTCCGCACGATGACCGTTCCGATCTCGATCTATTCAAAGCAGGAATTGAAACAAAATCAGGCGGGCGAATTTCTCGAAGCCGGTGATATTATCGTTAAGGAAGACGACGACGATCAAACTATTTTGTCCATCCGGAGTGTGAGCAACAATCAGATGTCGCTTGCCGTTTTGATTCAGGACGATCTCTCGGCAAACGCAAATCTACAGTTAAGATCGATCGCAGATTTTATCCGCGGACTTCCTAAAGGTTCACGCGTGATGGTCGCATATTTGCGGAGCGGAACTATTCAGGTTCGGCAAAAGTTTACTGAAGATCTCGAGAAAGCGGCAAAATCGCTGCGAATTCTCGCCGGAAGTGGCGTCGCGGCTAGCAGTCCGTATTTCGGTGTCGAAGAGGCATTGGGACGGTTCGACGCGCTTCCGACCGGCAGACGCGCTGTTTTGTTGATTTCGGACGGCTTGGACACATCCGCTGGCATCGGAATTTTTTCCTCGACACAAAGCTTGGAGTTAGATCGCGCGATCTTAAAAGCGCAGAAAAAGAGTGTCGCGATCTATTCTTTCTATAATTCGGCGACCTTTACCGAAAACGGAAATTCGCAATTGATCTTGAATGCCCAGAGCGGATTAAAACGACTTTCCGATGAAACCGGCGGACGCGCGTTTTTTCAGGGAACATTCTCGCCGATCTCGTTCAACCCATTTTTCAGCGAACTTAATATGGCTTTGAGCCGGCAGTTCGCGCTTACATATCTTTCGACTCATATGAAAAAGGGTTATCACAAAGTGCAGGTGATCAGCACGAATCCCGAAATCCGTATCGAACATCCGAAAGGTTATTATTACAGGTGATCTAGTTGGTTTTCAGACGACAAACCGGGCAAATTCTTACATCTTCTTTTATCAAAAACCCGATCCAAAAAAGCGGGAAAAACATTACCAGAAGAACGGCAAAAACTATCCATCCCGCGGTAGAGATCTTTCGCTCATATCTCGGAAAATGCTGACTGCCGCATCGCGGACACCGGTAATTTTCCGCAAGAAATTGCGACTGGCGCTGTGCGAGCGGCTGCGGAGCTTGCGCCGGCTGGAAAGGATTTTGATTCGGTAGTGGTTGAACTTGGTTTAGCGTTTTGCGCGCTTTACTTTCCGAGATTTGGAATTCGTCAGTTTTCCATGCATACGGTCGCGGCGGCGCAAATTCGTAATTCCCACCGTTTTGATGTTGATGAGACATAAATTTCGTCCCGCAAAAACGACAAAAATTACTTGTTTGTGTGTTTATTTGTCCGCAATTATGACACTGCATTTTCTATAACCGAATGTCATTACGAATCATACCAAAAAAAGTTCTTTTCGGGTAACTAGAACCTGATTCTCTCGCCCGTTTTGACGGCTTTATAACATGCTTCGACAAGCTCGACCGATCTGTAACCGTCTAACGCCGTCACGGCGGGCGCGGTTCCCTTTTCTATCGCATCGATAAACGCTTCGTTTTCCTGCGCGTAGCCCCAGCGCTCTTCTTTTGATAGAAGATGCCACGAAAAATACTGAAAATTCGGGTCGCTTCCGCGGCTGTCGGTGAGATTTTCCATTTCCTGAGTCATGATCGTTCGATGCTCGCAAAACGCTTCTAATCTTTCAAACGGAAAGATCCAGCTTGCGTCTGCCGCCGAGCAAAACGTTGCGTGCAGACCGCTTTTGAATTTCAGCAAAAGCGAGAAATTGTCGATCTCGGGATAAGTTTGGCTCGAACCGAACGCGATCATTTCATCAACTTCGCCAAATTGAAAACGGATCATATCAAACATATGAACCGTCGTTTCATAAAGAAATCCGCCGGTGATTTCGGTGTCGCTCGTCCAATCCGGATTTTGCAGCTCGCCGCGGTTCATCTTGATATGCGCCGAATGAACTTTGTCTTCCGCGATAAGCTCTTTGAATTTCACATAAACAGGCGCAAATCGCCGATTGTGTCCGACCTGAAAAACCTTCGCGTTTTTTGAAGCCTGAAGAACGGCATCGGCTTCCATCATATTTGTCGCCATCGGTTTTTCGCTGAATACGGCTTTGCCCGCATTTGCCGCCGCGATCGTCAGCGGCGTGTGTCGCGTGTTCGGTGTAGTCACGACGATCGCGTCGCAAGATTCAATGACCTGCTCTCCGTTTTCCATCACGCGCGCGCCGGTCATTTTTGATACAGCTTCCATTCTTTCGGGTTTTATATCGTAAACGGCGTGAACTTCCGTTCGCGGATTTCGCGCGTAAAGCTGTGCGTGCGTTCCGCCCATGTAGCCCGTGCCGATGATTCCGATCTTAATTTTTCCCATATGTTTTTAACCGCAGAGACGCAAAGACGCTGAGTTTAAGAAAAATCTATTCAACATAATTCTCTCTTTATCTTACTTTGTTTTCCTTTGCGTCTCGGCGTCTCTGCGGTGAAATTTTCCTACGCGCTTGCGCCCTTCGGCGTTAATCCGAGAACTTTCTCCGTCGCTTCTTTCGCTTTTCGCGCAACTTCAAACGGATCCTGATCCCAATATTCGGGGCGAAAGATCTCGATCGAAACCATCCGGTCGTAGCCGATCTTGTCAAAACGCGCTTTGATCTCTTTTATCGGCAAGATTCCAGTGCCCGGATAAAGCCGGTGCGCATCGGTCAATTCTTCCTTCGGCAAATTTTCCGCGTCGTTGATGTGAAAGATAAAAAGCTTTTCGGGTTTCATCGAATCGATTGCCTCGAACGTCGAATCCCCCGCGTAAAAATGAAACGTATCGATGACGTTTCCGACGTTCGCGCGATCAACCTTTTCAACAATTTCGTTGCAAAGATCAAGCGTTTGCACCGAACAATCCGTTTGTCCGAGGAATTCAAAAGCCAATGAAACATTATATTTTTCGGCGATATCGGCAAGCTCGTTCAAAACTGTTACGGATTCCGCGATAATTTCATC
>JBGTFE010000138.1:0-16329 GCA_041747435.1 Pyrinomonadaceae bacterium
CCGGGCGAAACGTGGGCGTATGACAATACGGGTTATTATCTGCTCGGAATAATCGTCGAAAAAGCGAGCGGCAAAGATTTTTGGCAGTTTCTGGACGAACGAATTTTCAAGGCGCTCGGCATGAACGCCACTCGCAACACAGACACACGTCAGATTGTTCCGCATCGCGCTTCCGGCTACGAGTGGGTGAATAATAAGTTTGAAAACCGTCCGGTTTTACTTCCATTCATAGCCTTCTCCGCCGGCAGTATTTTGTCCACTGTCGAAGATATGGCGAAGTGGGATGCCGCGCTTTACACGGACAAACTGTTGAAAGAATCAACGCTCGATCAGATGTGGACTCCCGCCAAAACCAATGACGGAGCGTTGGCATCATTTGACTACGGCTTCGGCTGGTTCATAGATAACTATCACAGTCGTCGCCTCGTTCAGCACACAGGAGGCACGCCCGGCTTTTCGTCGGTCATCTACCGATTTATGGACGACAAATTGACGGTCATTATTCTGAGTAATCACGCCGACAGATTACTTGACCAGTTTGCCATTGATATTGCCGGAATTTACGTTCCGGCTCTGAAAAGACCCCAGGAAAAACAGACCCCGACCCGAAGACCACGTTGAGGCTGAAGGAAGTAATGTCCAATCTGCTAAACGGCAAACACGACCCCGCTTTATTCACGCCCCCGATGCGCGTCTTTCTGAATACATACACCGGGAAAGGGTTTTGGCAATGGATCGCGTATCAGGGCGCATTGACTTCGTTTACTTTTTCAGACCGCGAAGATGCGGGCGACAGCTACTTTTTACGTTATCGCGTAGGATTAGGCGGCAATCCCTATTGGATTTCATTCAAGGTAATGAAGGACGGCAAGATAGCCCAAATCTACAATTCTTGAAACGCGGAACGTGAGTTAGTATTTAATGTCGAAACAATGTCGGACAAAGAGGCGGACAAATTAGAAGCCGGAAACTCGCTCGGTCATTACCGTATTTTGAAAAAAATCGGCGAGGGCGGAATGGGCGAAGTGTTTTTGGCGGAAGATGTCAACCTTAAACGCAAGGTCGCGCTCAAAGTGCTGGCGGCGCGTCTCACAAATGACGACGTGCGTGTGCGTCGTTTTCAGCAAGAAGCCTTAGCTGCATCGGCTCTCAATCATCCGAATATCCTCACGATTTATGAAACCGGCGAATGGCAGGGCAGAGGTCTTATCGCCACCGAATTTATTGACGGCGTAACGCTGCGCGGGCGGATGAGAAACAAGAATTTGCGGCTCGCCGACGCGCTCGACATTGCTTTGCAAATCGCGGGCGCGCTCGCGGCGGCGCACAGCGCAGGGATAGTTCATCGCGACATCAAACCCGAAAACGTGATGCTGCGCCCGGACGGGCTGGTGAAGATTCTCGATTTCGGCATCGCCAAATACAGCGAGCCGACTCGCGCTGCCGGAGCATTAATTAAAACCACGCCCGGCGAGCGCATCGGCACGACGGCGTATATGTCGCCCGAACAGGCTCGCGGTCTCGAAGTTGACGCTCGAACCGACATTTGGAGTCTGAGCGTGATTCTCTATGAAATGGTTGCGCGAAATTTGCCGTTTGCCGGAAAGACGGCGACTGATCGCATTGCCGCAATTCTTGAACGCGAACCCGCTCCGCTCACAAAACAAAGACGCGATGTGCCTGCAGAACTCGAACGGATTGTCAGCCGCGCACTCGCCAAAGACAAAAACGAGCGTTACGCGACCGTCAACGATTTCGCCGCTGACTTGCGGGCATTGCGCGGGACGCTTGGCGATGAACGCCCGCAAAAATTCGCTCTGCCCGCTCTGCCGCGAGCTTTGCCCGCAATTTCTCGTCTCTCCGTCGCGCTTGTCGTTCTTTTTTTGACAATCGTCGCCGCGTCAACCGTCGGATATTTTTATTTCACGTCGCAGAACACGCGACAAATCGAATCTATCGCCGTCTTGCCGTTTCAAAACGCGAGTGGGAACGCTGATGTCGAGTATTTGTGTGACGGCATGACCGAATCGCTCATCAGCAGTCTGTCGCAATTGCCGAAACTTTCCGTCAAAGCGCGAAGCAGCGTTTTCCGCTACAAAGGCAAAGTAGTTGAGCCGCAAACAGTCGGCAATGAATTAAACGTCCAAGCCGTGTTGACGGGACGCATCGTGCAGCGTGGCGAGCAGTTGATTTTGAATTTGGAATTGGTTGATGCGCGAACCGAAAATGTGATTTGGAGCGAGCAATACAACCGGAAACAAACAGACCTTATTTCACTACAGAACGAGATTGCCCGCGACGTTTCAAACAAATTACGGGTGAAACTGTCAGGCGCGGACGAGCAACGCCTGGTGAAGAACTACACTGCAAATGCCGAAGCCTATCAACTTTATTTGAGAGGGCGTTTCTATTGGAACAAACGCACGCCGAAAGACATCGAAAAATCCATTGACTATTTCAATCAGGCAATCACGGTTGACCCGAACTACGCCTTGGCTTACGCCGGTCTTGCCGATGGCTACGCGCTTCTTTCAAATTACCAAGCCGCGCCGCCGCGTGAAGCGATGCCAAAAGCAAAGGAAGCCGCGCGAACAGCCTTATCGTTAGATAATGATTTGGCTGAAGCGCATACCTCGCTCGGATTTATTTTAGGCGTATACGATTATGATTTCGCCGGAGCCGAAGCGCAATTCAAACTTTCAATCGAACTGAATCCGAATTATGCGATTGCTCATCTGTGGTACGGCAATCAACTCTCTACTCTCGGCAGGTTTGAGGAAGCGTCCGCCGAAGTCCGGCAGGCGTTAGAGATTGACCCGCTCTCGCTCGTCATTAACCGGATGCACGGTGACAGATTACTCTTCGCCGGAAAATACGATGAAGCCATCGCGCAGTTTAAAAGGACGCTTGAACTCGACACCAATTTTGCACCGGCGCATGTCAGCCTCGGCATCGCTTATCAGTTGAAAGGCGACTATGCCGAAAGCGTTGAAGAATATGCCAAATCTCAAGAGCTAAACGGCAAACCTGAAAATGCGGCGTTGATGAGAGAGAGTTTCGCTCGGAGCGGTTGGCAAGGGTTTTTGCGAGCAATGACCGGGACGAGCCGACCGGCTAATTTGCCGCCGGAATTCTCTGCGGCAGTATTTCACGCGCAACTGGGCGAAAAAGAGAAAGCGTTTGACGAACTGAACAAGGCTTATGAAAACCGCGAATTCTATCTTGTGCTGCTCAAAGTTGACCCGCGCCTCGACCCTCTGCGCGACGACCCGCGGTTTCAGGATTTATTGAAAAAAGTCGGTTTTCCGCCGTAGAAGTGAAGCAGGATTTTGAAATAAAATTACGCCGGACGCTGAAACAATCCGACACAAAAACGGGCGCGTCCACGTTGAAAACGGCTATAACACATAGGCAAGCAAGGCGACGAGCAACGTGGTTGATTTTAGCTTGCGTGAATTCGGTTTCGCCCCACGTCATCTCAAGCGTTAAAAATGGAGATAATGAAAATCGGAAAGTCTGCATCTCGCGGACGTTCCGTTTTTTATACATTTCTGTTCTTTTTGTACATTCTGTTCTTAAGGAACGTAAGCCGCCGGCACGGGATAATCGCCTGCGCTTCCGAAGCTCTGGATCAGCAATCCCTGCGACGAGCGGTTCGCATACCAAGTCGAGCCAGACGGGCGGAAAACGGCGAAATCGGTTTTGCCGTCGCCGTCGTAATCTCCCGGCGCGGGAATATCGGTGGAGATGCCGAAAGGTGCCGCATAATAGCTGAAATCTTCGCTTCTTAACACAAACCATTCGCCGCCAGCGGGACGAAAGATGGCGATGTCGGTTTTACCGTCGCCGGTGTAATCGCCCGCTACCGGTCTATCCGTGGAAACTCCGAACGTCGTCGCAAAAATTCCTGTTGAAGAACGGTTGATCCACCATTGACCGCTTGAAGGTCTGTAGATCGCCGTATCGGCGCGACCGTCGCCGTCGTAATCGCCAACCTGCGGAACGTCACCCGCTTGTCCGAAAGCCTGAAACAAGGTTCCGCCGGTTGAAAGCAGCGTGTAAAAAAGACCGGTCGAGCCGCGGAAAACCGTCGCATCCATCTTGCCGTCGGCGTCAAAATCGCCCGGCGCGGGAATGTCGCCGTTTGTGCCGAACGGGAACGAATAATAACTGTTGTCCTCGCTTCTTAAGACAAACCACTCGCCGGTCGACGGTCGAAAGATCGCGATGTCGGTTTTTCCGTCTCCGGTATAGTCAGCCGGAACGATCTTGTCTGTTCCCGCACCGAATTGAAATGCCGCGGCAACGCCGCTTATGCTCCTTGAATACCACCATTCACCGACCGAAGGTCGAAAGATCGAAATATCGGTTTTGCTGTCGCCGTCAAAATCTACGTGCGTATTATTTAGCGTGACGGTTTGCGCAAAAACCGTAAAGCGAAACGCGGGCGTTACGGAAAAACCGTTTGCCGCGGACGCATCGGTAATATACCAGCGACCGAAAAAGGTCTGACCGATCAGGTTTGGATCATTCGGAACTGAAAGACTCGCCGAGCCGAAACCGTTGCCTGCGCCGGCACCTGAAATATTTACGGTAACGCGCGCGAACGAGCCCACCGCGGGAATCGAAGCACCGATGCCGGGATCGTTTGAGTCGATCACCAAAACGGCTTGTTGCGCGTTTCCAAATGCCGCAGAGACGCCGACCGTAAAACTCGGATTGCCCGCAAACGGCGGCTCGATTGCAGTCACTTGCGGCACGATTCCGCCGAAACCCGCTCGTCCTGTCCCCGTCATAGTCGGAACGCGGGGCGATTCGGTGTAAAGCTTTGGATGATCAAACGGCGGCAATTCATTTCTCACTCGATTATCCGTCAACGGGCGGCTCAAAAACGCTACCAGGTCATTGAGTTGTCCGTTATTTAGACCCAGAGGGCGCACGTTCGGGTCTTTGTTTGGCGCATTAAAATCGCCACCGCGATTGTAAAAGTCAGCGACTTGTCGCAAAGTCGTGAGATTTCCGTTATGAAAATACGCACCGCGCAGTTCGACGTTTCGTAAATTAGGCGTTCGCATTTGTGCGGCATCGTTTGGATTGTTAGTTACCTGTTGTCTGCCGGTGTCTTCAACCGACGGACGCACGCCGATATAGTGAAATGCGTCATCGGTCTGAAGATTTCCGGCGTGACAAGAACTACAGCTCGAAACACCTGAATTGAAAAGATTCAAGCCGCGTTGTTCGGCGGCGTTTAAAGTTCCGATGCCCTGATTGAATTGGTCGAACGGCGTTTGATCGGAAAACAGCGTCCGTTCGTGCGTCGCAATTGCCATCGCAATTCGTACCGGCGTAATTTCGGGCGTGCCGAACGCTTCTTCAAAAAGCTGTGGATAAGTTCTCCCGTTAATCCAATTTCGCAAACCCGTAGGAATGTTGCTTGTCAGTGCAAGCGGTTTGACATTTGTGATTCGGTTGGTGACTTCCTGCCAATTTCTGCCAGAATGTGCCATTTCGGCGTCGCTCAAAGGTGGTCCTAAAACCTGATTTTCGAGTGCCGCGCCGTTTTGCAAAACAACCTGATTCGTCAAAGGATCACGAAAAACCGGCGTGGCGCGTCCGTCCCAGAAAAGCGTGTTCGGATAAGCTGCGTCCGTGTATGGCATCGCGCGTCTGCCCGTAACCTGTTCGCGGAAACCGTAAGTATTAGACCAATTAAATGTGCCGTCTAAATTGTTTGCAATCACGCCGGGCGAACCGAAAACATCGTCGGCATTATTGAAAATCCCGTCAAATCCCGGATTCGTTGAGCGGATTCTCTCGGTGCTTGTTCTTTTATCAATGCCGCCGCCCGCGCCGGAATGACAAGTTCCGCAAGCGACGGTGCGCGTCGAGGAAAGCTGTTCCTCCCAAAAAAGTGCTTTTCCGAGCGATGCTTTGGTCGCGGTGACCGGATTCGCCAACGGTGCATTCGGCGGTTGAAGCGGTTGAATACCGCCGCCAAGTGCTCCGTTAGCACGAAAACCTTGTTCGGATTGGCTCAAACTGCTCGTTACACTTCCGTTTTCAGAGCGAATCCAATAAAAAAATGTTTGTCCCTGCGGTGCGGTTTGGTCGAAAAAGAAATTAGCTTGCGTTGTGCCGACATCGGTTGCGGTTGCCGAATTATCGGTCGTATTGCGAAAAATCCGGTAACGCGTCGCGCCGCGCATCGTGTCCCAATATAAACCGACTTTTGTTGAATAAACCCCATCCGTGGCGGTTACGCCGGTCGGCGCGGCAAGCGTTACTCCGCCGGCTTGTCCGCTTACGGAAGGCGTCAAGATTCGGTGTCCGAAAAATGCCAAAGTAAGCAGAAAAAAGCTCAGAAATACAAATAATTTAACTCGCCGCATTCGACAAAAAACTCCCAAAAAAGCTTAGTATTTACTCGATCGTTCCGATTAAATCAGATAAAAATGTGGTGGTGAAATGACAAAGGAAATAATATAGCACCGGCGCGCAGTTTGCGCAAAACGCGCGTGTGTGTTTTCCGTGTATTACGAAATTCGTGAAATTAACATTTATTTAAGATCAAATTTACATCAGCTTAACACGACGGAATTATGCTCGAAACTTGAACACTAATTTTCGTAAATAAAAAATCGCCTTCGGAATTCCAACCGGTTGGCACAACTATATTTAGGAGAAAACCAATGTCATTTAAGATTAAATTTAAAATCGTCGCTCTTGCCGCCGGCTTGAGCTTTTTATTCGCGATAAATGTCTTCGGTCAAGCGACAGGCGGCTTAAGCGGAACGGTCAAAGATCAAAACGGCGACCTTGTTCCGGGTGCAGCCATCGAAGTAAAAAACGCGGCGACAAATCTGACGCGATCAACGACGACCAATACTCAAGGCGAATGGTCGGCAACGCTACTTCCCGTCGGAACTTATACGATCAAATTTATTAAAGACGGATTTAAGAAAGCAGTTAGCGAAAATATCGCGGTCGAAGCTTCCGTCGTGAGAACAATCGAAACGTCTCTGGAAATCGGCGTTACCGATGTGACCGTAACGGTCACAAGCGACGTGCCGTTGATACAATTGGAATCCGCCGCGATCACGCGCCAAATCTCCGGTGAAGAATTGACGAAGACTCCGACGTCAACGCGAAGCTTTACCGGACTTCTGGGATCGGAAGCCGGTGTTTCCAGCGAACTCTCACCCGTCGGCGTTAACGGAAACGGCAATATCTCACCATCGGTCAACGGAACGCGGACGACGTCAACCAGCCTTTTCTTTAACGGGATTGACGCGACTAACATAACGAGCAGCGAAGGTTCTCTAACGGATAACATTTCGCCCGCGCTCGAAACGCTTCAGGAAGTAAAACTGCAAACTTCGATGTACGACGCCTCGACGGGACGAAGCGGCGGCGGAAATTTTCAGCTCGTCACAAAAGCCGGCGGCAACAGATTTTCGGGATCGGCATATTACTATTTGCAAAACAAAAAGTTTAATTCAAACGAATTTTTTCTCGATCAAGCCGGATTCGAAAAACCCAAAGCCGACCGTACCGAAACAGGCTTCACGCTCGGCGGACCGATCATAAAAAATAAATTGTTCTTTTTCGGCGGCTATCAGTTCACCAACGCAAATACGGGATTAGTGCCGACGGCGCGCACGCGGACGGTTTTGCCGATGGCGCTTACGGTTCTCGGCGAAGACCGATCGCGCGGCGCGATCGCCGCCGCCTTTAACCAATTCAACGGCTGTGCAGGCGCAAATTGCCTCACCGCGACCGATATCAGCGATGTTGCATTTCGAATTTTCAATCTCCACAATCCGGTAACCGGCGGTTTTGTTTTGCCGTCGATCACAAATTTCTCGCCGCTCGGACTCGTGGACCAAACCGGCACCGGAAACTACCAGTTCGGAAATTTCCCGACGGTGACGACGCGCACGCTTATGCGTAACAATCAGCTCGTCGAAGTAATAGAAGTCGTGCCTTCGAAATTTAAACAAAATCAAATAACGGCGCGGCTCGACGGGCAGCTTGGAGCGAAAAATAATTTGAGCGGAACGCTTTTTTGGGCGGATTTTCCCGGTTTGGACTCATTTCCCGATCCGAACAGTCTAGCGTCACCGTTCACGCTGCGGCGTGATGACCGCAATCGAACGCTTTCGATCGGTGACACTCATGTTTTCGCTTCAAATTTTGTGAACGAAATTCGTTTCGGATACTTCTATCTAAACAACACGCGGAGTCTTGACGACCCATTTTTGACGCAGGAATTCACGAACGAAGCGATCGGAGTCTATAATCCCGCTTCAGTATTCGACAGCAGCCCCGCGACGCTGCGGCTCGGTCATTACGTCGGCAGAAACAGCATTGCGAATTTTTCCTTCGGCGGACCGAACGATTCTTTTAACAAGCGCAAGCAGATCACTTACAGCATAGGCGACAATGTAAGCTGGACGCTTGGCAGACACAACCTGAAATTCGGCGGCGAATTCAAGAAATATCAGTACGACACAAATTTGCCGGAGGAACAGGCGACCGAATTCGAAAAATTTGACAGCTTTACACAGTTTTTGACCGGAAACGCCACCGAAGCGGATACGCAGTACGGAATAACGGACAAGAGCTTTCGCTTTCAAGACATCGGTCTTTATTTGACGAATGATTGGAGGGTAAATCGCAGATTAACACTGAATATCGGCATGCGATACGAATTGTTTATGTTCCCGACCGAAAAGAACGGGCGCATCGGCAACTTCGATTTTTCGTCGTTCCAGCCGTGCTTTACGCCATCGGGCGGAATGACCGCGATCTGCGACAATCCGACTCCGGGATTTATCATTCCCAGCAACGCGCAGCTCACCGGCAACGCGGTTATTGACGGCGCGATTAGCGCGACAAATCGCGTGGAAAGTAAGAGTACGCTCAACGGACAGGATTGGAACAATTTTGCGCCGCGCATCGGCGTCGCTTACAAGATTTCCGATAAATTTGTCTTTCGCGGCGGATATGGTTTGTTTTACGATCGACCGTCCGCCTCTTTCATAAACACGGTTTTTTCGAACTACCCGTTTTTGCGCGAAGTCGAAATAACGGTTCCTTCGGGCAATGTTCCGATAGCGACTGCTTTTTCGAATACACCGACGACGATTCCGCTTAACCAGTGGATTCCGTTCCGAATCGTTCGTTCGGCAGGCGCGAACGGCACGTATCAGATTCGCGATAACACGCCGATTACGGTCGATTCGCGCAATACGCCGTTTCCCGCAGGCATTTTCGGAAATATTGCCGAAACCTTCGAATTTCGCGCCATCGACCGCGATCTCAAAACGCCGTATGTGCATCAGTGGAACGTAGGTTTCCAGTATGAATTTATGAAGAATATGGTTTTCGAAGCGCGTTATATCGGAACGGCGGGCAGAAATCTTCTCATCGCGCGGGCGCTGAATCAAGGCTACGATCTAAACGATCCGAACACGCCCGACCATATTTTCGAGCGATTTAATCAGGCGTATGTAGCCGCCGGTTCGCCGAACGGCGCGCTGAACGCCGGCGCAACGGCTCGCGATCGCGGGCTTGGAAGGGCATTCGGATTCTTGAACGCGGTAACGGGAAGTGTGGATCTTAATTTGGCGAATGCTGCCGGCGCCGTTCTCGGCTTTGAAGCGCGCGTTCCGATCCTCGGATTTAACGTTCCGGAAGCGATTCTTTTGGAGTCGAAAGGATATTCGGATTACAACGGTGCGCAATTCAGCCTGACAAAGCGCTTTTCGAATGGATTGCAGTTCAACATCGCCTACACGTTTTCGAAATCGATCGACATAATGTCGTCCGATCCGGGAAGCACGGCGGGCGGCGGAAAACCGGACGTTCCGAACACCGGCTTTATCGTTCAGGGCGATTCGCGCAATCTGGAAGGAAACCGCGCGGTTTCCGACTTTGACCGAACACATCGTTTCAATCTCAGTTTTGTTTACCAGATCCCAACCTTCGGCTCAAACAGCCGCTTTTTAACTGGCTGGGCGCTCTCCGGCTTTTTCCAGGCGCAATCGGGAACGCCATTCACGGTCTATGCCGCCGAACCGGAAATCGGTAACGCTTCGCAGTATTCGGATCTCGTCCGCGGCTCCGGCGGTTTGTATCGTCTCGGTTTTGGTCGTCCGAACATCGTTTGCACGGCTGATCAAGCGCTTTTAGGTTGGAGCGGCAGTCAACCGGTGATAGATCGGAATTGCTTCACGTCGGCTCTCGGCGGATTCGGAAACGAAGGACGAAACATCTTTCGCGGTCCGGCACAAAAGCGCTTCGATCTGAGCTTTTCAAAAACAACGAAGATTACCGAGCGAATCAGCTTTGATCTCGGATTCGACATCTTCAACGTTTTCAACACGGTGAATTTTGCGAATCCGAACGTCGATTTGCAGGACACAGCCGATTTCGGCAGGATAACAAACACGCTCGGCGGCTCACGCGTCGGGCAATTCAGGGCGAAAGTTACTTTCTAAGTCGGAAGGTTAATCGGGCAAAATAAGGGCGGGACGAAATTTATCTTCGCGCCTTTTTTTCATTTTATTTTTTTTTACTTGATCGCCGTCGTTTGTTTCTCGCGCGGATCGTAAGGCGTAGCCTGATATTTTTTTATGGTTTCCTGCGCGCCGTTGTAATCATCGCCGACACTTTCGGCTTTTTGATAAGCGTCCATCGCGCGGTTGCGGTCGCCTTTTGCGTCGTAACCGTTGCCCATTTTTATCAGCGCCCAAACATAAAGCCAAGGCGGGCGCGCATCGCCCTGCTCGCCGAGCGCCTTTACGACCTTGAAATTATCGATCGCCAGATCGTAATTGCGCTGTTCGAGAAAGAGCAAGCCGAGGTGATAATAAACCCACGCGTTTGATCGATCGAGCTTGAGTGCGGCTTCAAATTGCTGCTGCGCTTCGAGATATTTTCCTTCCCGGAACTGTTCGATGCCGCGTCGCGCGATCGAAGAGATCCGCAGCTCGTCCGAAATCCGCAGAATCTTATAATCCGGATCGACGATGACGGCAAGCGGTTTACCGCTCGATTCGATATTAAAATCGGCGCTTGTGTCATCGACGTTTACGGTTTGTTTTGTAAGCGAACCTTCGCCTTCGGAGCGAAGCACCACATCAACCGGAAGATTCAAATTATCGTAATTTTGTTTCACGGTGCCGCGCGCGATAAATTTGCCGGCGCGCGTTCGGATGATTTGATAATCGACTCTAAACTCTGGCACGCCGGTCGAATCAACCCAGCGCGCGAAGAAATACCGCATATTTTTGCCGGCAATTTGATTGGTCAATTGTTCGAAATCGTAGATCGAAGCGTTTTTTCCGCGGTATTTTTCCAGAAAAGTGCGCGTCAGCTGATAAAATTTCTGCTCGCCGAGCGTATCGCGCAAAAGGCGGAAAACGAACGCGCCTTTGTCGAACATAATATATTGATACGCCGTTGATTGATCGTCGAGCGTCGCCGGTGTTCTCGTGAGCGATGAAGTTTGCTCAAAGGTCAAAGCCTTTTCCAAAAGCTCGCGGCGAAGATTATCGAGCTGGGCGCCCCTCATAAAACTTTCGCGCAGTGCGTATGCGCTGAATTCCGCCAAGCCCTGCGATATCCATGCGTCGTCAAACGATTTCAAGCCGACGCTCAAGCCCCACCATTGATACGCTGCTTCGCGTTCGAGTCGATCCCGCGTGATCTCGCGCGATTGCTCAAACAAACGGCTAGCGATAAATATGATTCCCGGCGCCGAATAAAAATCGAGACTTTCATCGTCGATCTGAACGACCTTCAACTGCTTGCCGGTTTCGGGAATACCGAATTTTTGCGTGTAAAACTGAAGCGCGCGTCCGAGCGTTTCGCCATACATTGTAACGAGCGCCTCGTTCGCAAGGTCGGTAAAAAATTGGATCTCATAATCGGAAAATCGCAGATTTTTGTTCGTGTATTTGCCGTAAGCAAAATTCCCGATGAGTCCGGGCTTTGATTTCACAAAGCGATACTTTCCGCCAATCGGCGTCACCGGTTGATCGCTGTAGCCGACGACCTGAAAACCGGCGGGCAGCGAAATATTTATATCCGCCGTCGCCAGATCCGCCGCGTATTCGTGGAACGGAAACCAGCGCGCGGCATACATCAAATAACCGTTTCGCTCGCCGACGCTGGCGAGCCGTCTTGTCAGAAGAGGTCCACCGGTAGGCGAATTTAATATCCCGCTATATTTAAAACGAAGCGTCACAAGAGTTCCTTTCTTAACGACCTCGCCGAGATCGACTTTTACGCTTGGACCCAAGTCCGAAACGCCGACCTGATCTTGTATAAAAGTCACTTGGTTTTGCGCTACAGTCGAAGGTTTTCCTTTTGCCGGCGTCGGAATCGTGATCGGCATTGCCGCATTTACGCGCAAAATACTTTCGATCTTGAGCGAACCGTTAAGCTCGAATGCTACCGTGCGCGTGTCTTCCGCCGGAACGAATTCGACGTCGACCGTCGCGTTCAATTTTTGCTCAAAAGGATCGAGGGCAACATCCATTCGGTAATTCGATACGTCGAACGCGGCGCGCTGGATCTGCTGTGCGACGGCTGCCGATGAAAATAGCAGAACAAGACCTAATATCTGAAATATGAGTTTACTAATATGCTTCATTATCTTTCCGAAAAATCTAAAATGTTTTAATTACGCGTCTTTTTTGATGTTTCAAGTTTCTTTTTCGTTTGCTTGCGCGCGAAGTTCTACCGCACGTAGATCGGATTCGAAATTATCCACGGCGTTTTGTCAAAATTTCTGCCCAATGCGTCGAGATAAATTTCCACGCGATATGTTCCTTTTTCTTTTGCATCGAAAACCGCGTCCATCGATTCCTTTATTTCGGAAACTTTTTCACCGTTCTTGTAAATAACGAAACGTGAGGATCGCGGCGCGCTTGCCCTTAATTTTACGCCGCCGGCAAGCGCAATTTCATCGCCCTGAATTTTATTTTCCGCGTCGTTTTCCGCGGTAAACGAAAAACCGCTCGTATCGGACAACACGTCAAAACCGATAAAAGAATGTCCGCTTCTGAGCGCTTCAAGCAGATTTTCTTGCGTAAATTGTTTATCTTTTTCCAGCAAAACGTGCTGACGAACGAGCCGGAAAATAACCCAATACGGATCGACCTTAATATCTATCAATTTGTTTCCCGCGTCGTCGTCAAACGCGTGAAAACCGATATTCGAATGAGCGTCGCTTCCCGCGAATAGAACGCTTTTCTTCTCCGATGTAATTTCGTCAAATTTTCTTAAATTTTCGTCCGGGCGCTGAAAATACTCGGCGATCGTCAGTTCGGGATAAGCCGAATACGACCAGATCAAATCGAAAAACCCGTAAAACCAGCTCGCTTTTTTCATGTTCGTATGAAGGGAAAAAACTTCGACGCCGTCAAAATCCGAGTTCCAAGAGTTAAACTTTTCGGGGTAAGTTATCAGAGCCAATTTGTTCTGAGCATGATATTTTGAAAGAAACTGCGAGGTTTCGAGCCGCTCATCCTGAAAAGCTTCGCCGCTGCCGGGAATCAGCAAAAATCGGTCGTCGCTCGCCGTGTTCGCCTCGTTTCCGGCAACGAACAGAGTTTTACCATGCGTTCCGTTCAATGTTAAAGCGGAGGTGTCATACGCTTCCGAAACGTGTTCGGTCATCAAGACAAAATCGAGATCATTTTCATTTGCACCCGCGATCAATTCCTCAAACGAGCCGGTGCTGTGCCCGCCTAAGCTTGTGTGTGCATGGATCACGCCTTTATATTCATTAAAGTTCGGATCTTTTTTTATCTCACCGCCCCGGTTCGCAAGTTCGGAGACTTTATGTGAAAGCTGACCGATCTCATAGCGGCGATAGATGAAAGGAATCTGCGCCAAAAGAAGAATGTCGAGAAGTACTAGCAGAATTTTTTTCCAAAGTTTCATAATAAAAAGCAGAAACACGACCGTCACGGAGTGTGTGAAATGCTACCTTCCAATTCAATTAGTTTACACCCTTGATTACGCGCGGGTCTCTGCCTGGTTTTCAAAATCGACTGAAACAACTTTTTCCGCGATCTGTTTTCCGAAGTCTGCCGTTTCCAAATGCAAAGAATGCTCGGTATAAAAATCGAGCGCAGCGCGATCGGGATAAACTGCAACCAAACCAGTATCAAACGAGCGTTCGAGACGCAAAATGTCGCTTCCGACGTCAAAACCCAAAATATTCGGTATCACGTTCGGCAGATTCCGGAGCATCGCGATATGTTTTTCGCGCTCAGCGGCGCTTGTTTCCGCCTTGTATTTCCAGCAAACAATATGCGTCAGCATAATTCAACTTCCCAACTTTTCATTCAACAGATCCCAAACTTTTCGCAGATGTCGCTCTTCAACTCGAATACTGCCGACCGAAAGGCGCAGCGTGAACTTGCCGTTCAGCTTCGTATGCGAAAGATATGCTTCACCGGAAGCGTTGATGTCGTTCATGATTTTCTCATTCAGAGCGTCCAGATCATCAATGCCGTTCGGCGCGGCGCGAAAACAAACCAAAGCGAACGGAACCGGCGCGAGCATTTCGAAATTGTCCGATTCTTCAACCCACGAAGCAAATAAACGCGCAAGCCGGCAATGTTCGCGGATTCTGGCGATCAAACCATCGCGTCCGAAATATCGCATCACAAACCACAATTTCAGCGCGCGAAAACGGCGACCGAGTTGAATTCCGTAGTCCATTTGATTAGTAACGGTTTCCGCGACCTTTAAATATTCGGGCACGAGCGAAAACGTCCTCTTTAATAATTCCAGATCTTTGACATACAAAACTGAAAGATCAAACGGCGTAAAAAGCCATTTATGCGGATTTGTGACGATCGAATCGGCGCGCTCCATTCCTTTGAAAAGCTGTTGAAATTCCGGGACGATCGCAGCGCTTCCGGCGTAAGCCGTATCGACGTGGAGCCAAAGATCGTGCTTTTCGCAAATATCGGCGATCTTTTTTACGTCGTCGACGCTCGAACTCGAAGTCGTGCCGATCGTAGGAACAACGCATAACGGCAAAAAGCCGTTTGTCTTATCTTCTTCGATCGCTTCAGAAAGTTTTTCCGGAATCATTTCAAAGCGTTCATTCGTCGGAATTTTGACCAAAGAATTTTGTCCGAGCCCGAGCAAAATAACGGCTTTATCAATGGAATTATGAACGTGATCCGAACAATAAACACGCAAAACGGGCAGATCGTCGCGCCCGCTCATTCCGAGTTCGCGAATGTTTAGATTTAATTTTTCGCGCGCCATAGCAATAGCGTGAAGCGTAGAAACCGAAGCCGTGTCATAAATTACGCCGTTAAAATCTTCGGGCAAATTCATCATTTGCCGCAGCCAATCGAGCACGACCTCTTCGAGTTCGGTCGATGCCGGCGACGTTCGCCACAGCATCGCTTTCATATCAAAAGCGGCGGTTAGCATCTCGCCAAACACGCCGACAGAGCTCGTCGATGTAGAGAAAAGTCCATGAAAATTCGGATGATTCCAATGCGTAACCGCCGGAAAAATTAGTTTATCGACGTCTTCCAAAACCTTTTGAAAATCTTCGCCTTCCGCGGGCGCGGATTTCGGCAGCGCATTTTTCAGTTCGCCCGGCGAATTTTGCGAAAGAACCGGAAAAGATTCCAGCCGCTCAAAATAATCCGCGATCCAATCGACGATCGTGTGTCCGTAGCGGCGAAAATCTTCCGCGTTCATATCGCCTGTACTTTTCATTTCGCCTGTTTTCATTGAAAATTTAGTTTATTTGCACAAATTCTAAACGAAAGCTCTTAGACATACCATTCTAAAAAGGTATAATTCCTGTTTGTAATTCTATTTCTTGAAATTATAAAATGCTTTGCAAAGAAAACTTTCCCAAAGGCGGACGCATAAGTTCGGCAAAGCGTAACGAATCAAAATCTTTTTCTAAGAGGTAACTATGACCAGAATTTTTTTAGCTATATGTTTGCTAACTTCCTTTTTATTTTCTGCTGCGTGCGTGCAGAAAGGCGGAAACGGAACGACCGGACAGACGGGCGACACGATCAAAGTCGGCGTTTATGGCGATCTGACCGGACCGACGGCGAGTTTCGGACAATCCACAAAAAACGGTGTTGAGTTGGCAGTTGCGGAAATCAATGCCGCAGGCGGTGTCAACGGCAAGAAGATCGAATTAGTCATCGAAGACGATCAGGGAACACCGGAAAAGGCGAAAACCGTTATTTCCAAATTGATCAGTCAGGACAAAGTGCAAGCCGTCATCGGCGAAGTCGCTTCGACCAACAGTTTAGCCGCCGC
>JBGTFE010000139.1:0-1769 GCA_041747435.1 Pyrinomonadaceae bacterium
AAATTTCGGAAAGGTCGTCAATTCATTCACCCGCAACGCAAGTTTTACCGGCGGTTTGGGTTATTATGCGAACAAGTTTTTTGCGAACGGAAACTACAATTTTTACCAAAGCCGCTACGGAATTCCGCTCGATTTTCGCGAACTCGATCCAGAGTTGCGCACTTTGCGGATCTGGAAAAACGACATTCGCTTTAACGGCGGATTTCGCGATCTTGATTCCTTCATCAGCAGCATCAAGATAACTTTTAACGCGAGCAATTACCGCCACCAGGAACTCGCGGACGGCGAGGTCCGAACTACATTTCGCAACCGCGTCTTTTCCGTGCGGACGATGTTTGACCAGCAAAAACGCGGAAAATTGACCGGAAGATTCGGTTTTGAAGGTTTCAAACGAACCTTTTCGACCGTCGGAGAAGAGACTTTGATCGACGGTCCGGTAACGCAGGATTCGTTTTCGGTTTTCGCGCTTGAAGAACTTACCTTTAAACGCTTTACGCTTCAGTTTGGCGGTCGCGTCGAAAATAATCGCTATCAGCCGACCGACGCCAATTTGCCGAAACGCAGCTTTACCGGCTTTTCCGGCGCGCTTGGCGCAAGATTCAAACTGTGGGAAGGCGGCGCTTTTGTAGCGAATTACTCGCATTCTTTCCGCGCGCCCGCGCTGGAAGAGCTTTACAACAACGGTCCGCACGATGGCTCGCTTTCCTTCGAAATCGGAAATCCGAATTTGAAAGCCGAAGTCAGCAACGGCATCGATCTTTCGCTGCGGCAGCAAAACGAACGCGTGCGCGGCGAGATCAATTTCTATTATTACGACTTAAAAAATTATGTTTTTCTCGCGCCGACCGGCGACGTCGATCCCGACAGCGGTTTTCCGATCGCGGAATTCCTGCAGGGCAACAGCCGTTATTTCGGCACGGAAGCGACGATCGATACCAAAGCAAACAAGTTTTTGAACCTGCTCGGCGGATTTGATTACGTCAACGCGAAGCTAAAGTCCGGCGAAGATCTTCCGCGAATTCCGCCTTTCCGCGCGCGTCTCGGGCTCGATTTTCATTACAAAGATCTGAGCGTTCGTCCCGAATGGGTTTTGGTTGCCGCGCAAAAACGCGTCTTCACGAACGAAACACCGACGGCGGGCTACGGTGTCGTAAACATCGCCGCATCATATCTGATTCCCGGCAAACATTACGCAAATATCTTTTCCGTAAACGCTTTTAACCTCACGAACCAGCTTTACTTCAATCATCTTTCGTTTATCAAAGACATCTCGCCCGGCATCGGTCGCGGCGTAAAATTCAGCTATACGATCAGAATTTTCTAAGCGAATTAAAAAAGGCGACTCATTTCGAGCCCCCTTTTCTGCGATAGTGCGAGTCAAGCGTATCAACTCATTCTGCGCACACTTTTTTTATAGCGGTTTTGGTGGTGAAGGCGGTATCCAGTTGAAAGCCTTTGCCGCTGGGATTTTTTCTATCATCTTAAAATCCGCGGGAACGATAAAAAGGTGCGAAGCGGGTTCGCTGCGGTCGATATTGACCAACTTGTAAACTTGTTCGCCGAAACGCGGATCGTAATGTCTCGAATAGACGATCATATCGAGTTCCTTTGAAAACCATTTCTCATACGTGATCTCGATCGCGCGCTCGTTGCCGATCTTTCCCGCTTCGATCGTCGTTACGGTGCGTGAGCCTTCGGCTTCAACGCCTTCAAAACTCCTGGTGCCGAGCGATTCGGTTTTGCTGTTAGCTTGATCGGTAAACATACCG
>JBGTFE010000140.1:0-10604 GCA_041747435.1 Pyrinomonadaceae bacterium
CCGGCGTCAAACGTGTCGAGTGATTCGGAAAGCTTTTCCTTATCGGTCGTGAAAGTCGAGAGCGTTTTGACGTCTTCGTTAAAAATGACGATCGCGATTCGATCGTTTGGATTGACCGTATTTACAAAATTTCGCGCGGCTTTGCGAATAAAATCGACGTAATTTTCGACGCTTCCCGAAACGTCTAGAAGCAAAACCAAATTAAAAGGCGCGGTTGTCGGTTCGACGGACAAGATATCGCGCGCGTCGCCCGATTCGGAAACCTCAAAATCCTGTTTTGAAAGATCCGCGATCGCACGATTATTTAGATCCGTAACACTGACCAACACTTTTTTTATCGGCGCGATCAGCGCATTGTTTTTCTCGGTCGTCGTCAATATGGGCGATTTTTTCAAAGGCGGTAAAGTTGCCGCATAATCGCCAAAATATTTCGGACTCGCACGCCGAATCGCTTCCGTCAAGAGCGAATCGCCGCTGCGGATGATCGCTTTTGCCGCATTTGTGAGAACGCGTTCGCGAAGATCGGATGGAACTTCGCTCGGATTTACGTTGAGCAAAATGATTCCGCGCGCGGTTGTAAAATTTAGCGAAACGGCTGTCGAATTTTGATTTCCCGACTTCGGTTTTTTGTCCTTTTTTCCTTTGTTTACCGTCTCTTCGAGCGAGTTTTGAGAATCTGCTTCGGTTTCCGCATTGTCCGCCGTTTTCTTCTCATCGCTGAGCGCGTCTTTATCAATTATTTTCCCTTTCAAGACAAATCTGCCAGCCGATTTTTCCTTTACTTCTTCGAGCGCGGCGTCGCTCATAAAACGCGGGCGCGAAGCCGTCCACAAAAAATTGTATGTGAGATCAACTAGCGGAACGTCAGATGCGATCGTGCCGCTTCCGGTTTCCACCGCCGCCGATTCTATATTTCCCGAAATTCGAACTTCGCCGTCGCTTGTTTTTACACGGACGCGCGAGCGAACAGGAAGCGTCACGGTAACATCGACGCGAGCTTTTGCGTCCGACGGTAAAATTTCCATCGTCAACGAGCCGTTACTGTTAAATTTTATTTCGCTTTCGTCGAAAGGTTTGTCCGAAGCTATCTGAACAAAGACTTTTTCCTTTACCGCGTCATCGGCTTTTATCCAGACGCGTCCGTAAATATTTGTAATGTGAAGTGTTTCGCCGGTTTTGTAAGAAAATTCCCGCGCGAATGGTTGCGCCTGAGCCGCAAAAAACATCAGAAAAATCGCGAATATAAGACCGAAGGCTTTCATATCTTTATAGTTGGAAAATACTTGTCTTAAGTTTCATTTCGCGTGTTGTCGGTTGCTCTTTTATTCACGACTCAAGGCTTGCTGATCCTTCCGGACTGAATCAGGCGCTCGCGAACACGCTTTTGCCATTTGCTTTGCGAGCGTTCGGATTCTTCAAATTGTTCGAGCAGTTCGTTCATCGATTCGCCCCCGGCTTGACGCGTTTTAACATACATCAAAGCCATCAAAACCTGGGTAAAAGAGGTAATTAGGATCGCGACGGGAAACCAGGTCAATTGAAAAAGCAGATCCCGCAAAGATTGTCCGCCGGCTCTGGCAAATTTGTCCTGCTCCGATAATCGCTCATGTTCCTCTTTGCTGGAAACCTCGTCGCTGTCATCAGGACCAAAAGTTATGTTCGGTGCGGATTCGGTTCCGGATTGGATCTTAAAATTATTGTTATCTTTTGGCTCTTGGACTCCATTTGCCTTTTTTTCATCTCTTTCTTTGATGATCGTATCGATCGTTTTGCGCGCTCCCATTCCGCGCAGAAATTGATTGTCAGAGCGGATATTTCCGATTATGGCGATGATAAAGACCATTATCAAAGTTGAAATCATTATCGGCAAAATAAAATTTGCCGCGGTGAGGACGATAATTTTCCAAGGCGCGCGCTTGAACAACTCATTGGAACGCCTTAATGCTGCACGACCGCGCAAATTTTCTACAACAATTGCCGGAGTCACGAAACCGAATCTCGAAGCGAGATATAAACCGGGAATAAAGCACATTACGAGCCCGAAAAGGGAAAGAATCGACGTGAAGGAGATCAAACCCAAAATTGTTTTCCATTTTTGTCTGACCGCTCGAAAAGCGGAATTTAGATCCAAGGATCGCAGCGGAGCGGAAAGGAAGCGAGCAATCAGCAACGCAACCATTCCGAAACCGATCGCCCCGAAAAAGAAGCCAGCGAGTGAAGCAAGAAAAGCTGATATCCCGCCGATCACATTTAAAACCACGATCTCCATCATCCCGAAATACTGCAGAAGCTTGAAGATCATCGGAACGATCGAAAGTAATGTAACGGGCAGAAAAACGAGGGCTGAAATCAGCAAAAATTTCGGCAAATGTCTGCCGTAAATCGTGATCGCGTGTCGATACAGCGAGCCGAGTCCTTCGGACCGCGCGCGCAGGATAGTGGAAAAAGCTTCGGCATCTTTTGGGCGGTCTGCGGGATTTTTTGCCATCGCGTCAGTTACGAGTTTTTTCAACCGGCGCGGAACTTTTTTCGCTTTGAGCGGCGGCGGTTCTGTCGTCTTATGCGATTCCATTACTTCCGTGAAATTCCCTTCAAACGGAGTTTGTCCGCCGAGCATTTGATAGGCGATCACGGCGAGACTGTAAATATCAGAACTTGCAGTGAGGCGCTCGCCGCGGCACTGTTCAGGCGACATATAAAGCGGCGTCCCGAGCACCGCGCCGACGCGCGTTAGATCGCTGCTCGTGGGCGATTCAAAAAGTGATTCGCCCGTTTGGATTTGTTCCGAAATAACTTTTGTCTCGGAATTTTGGTCGACATCATCGGTCTCATCCGAAGGCAAGATCACGGTTTTCGCCTCAGAATCGTTATCGAATGCCTTCAGAGGCGTCCCGACCTCGGTTTTGGCGACCGTCGCGGCATCGCCGATCGCGGTTGCATTTTGTTGCTCAACCACAGTATCGCCCTGAACGGAGTCGGCAACAGTCGCAGTTTGAAAGTGCCGCGTTGGTGACGTCGAGGCAACAGACAACGAAATATTTTCCGGATCGTACGGCATACCTTCTTCGAGCTTTGCGATGCCGAAATCGAGAACTTTTACCGTGTATCCGCCGCGTTGATTGGGTTCAAGCCAGATATTATCCGGCTTTAGATCGCGGTGAATAATTCCCTGCTGATGAGCTTCCTGCACCGCGGAGCAAACCTGTTCGAGAATATCGATCGTCCACGAAACAGGCAGATGTTTTTCTTCCTCCAGAATTTCCCCGAGCGTTACGCCGTCGAGATATTCCATCACAAGATATGCGACTCTTCCGGTCGAAGTTTCGGCAAAACCGAAGTCTGTAACGTTAACGACATTCGGATGTCTTAGACGTCCGGCAGCGCGCGCTTCGCGACGGAATCGTTCGACAAACTCGGCGCGTTGCATAAATTGCGGTGCAATGATCTTCAGCGCAACGGGACGCTCGGTGCCGACGTGAAGCGCCAGATAGACAGCGCCCATGCCGCCGCGTCCGAGCTCGCGCTCGATCTTGTATTTGCCGTCGAGCGTTTGCCCGATGAAATTTACCGATGCCATATTTCTGTCGACCGAAATCAGGGAAAATAAAAAAACGCCAAATCCGGTATACGAGCCGTGAAAATTTGAAGTTCAATTATAGACGTTTTTCGGCGGATTGAGAAAGTTGATCGGTTATTGTTTTTTGATTTGAATTCTACCGTTGTAGGTTTTGAGATTAAGCGCGCATTCGCCTTTTCCGATTATTCCGGTCAGACTTTTCACACCGTTTGGATTGCTGATGTTTTCCGTTACGAGCGGAATTTCTGAATTGAATTGTCCAAAACCAAGGATCGCATTGATCGCGCACGAAGATTTTTCCGGTATCAAAAACAAAAGCGAACCGCTGGAAGTGGCGAAATGATACTGACCGCCATTCAAAAAGGTGCCGGTGAATCTTATCGAGCCGGAATTTGAACCGACCTCGATTTGACGGTGTTCGACTTGCTCCAATGCGATCATCCCATTGATCGTTTTTGCTTTGAACACGTCGCCGATCTCGCTCGGGCTGACCTCATAAGTAACAATATTTCCGATGTTACTGGTCAAGTTCATCGCGCCGCTCGATTTACCGACTGAGATGCTTCCTTCGTACGTCGTCGCTTCGATTCCCTGCGAGATGTTGGTGAGCGAAACGTCGCCGCTGACGTTTTCGACGCGCGCTTTTCCGACAGATTCGATGGTAACTCCGCTTTCGCGGCTTTTGATGTTGACCGTCGCGTTGCGCGGAACGTCCAATTCGATCTCGTCGCCCGAAAGACATTCGTCGGCGTTTGCATCCGTGTTTTTCGCCGGATCGAAACCGAGCGCGATAACCCAAACCGGATCGCTCGTCTGCCGGCTCCGCTGCATTATTTTAAAGCCGATCTCGCTGCCGTTGCTGACGAATGCGCGTATTTCGTTGCGATCCCAGCCGTTTACTCTGATCGAGCCTTCTGAAACGCACAGCGAAATATTAACTTTCGAATCGACGGTGATCGATTTCTCAGCGGGCGCGAAGTTTTCGTTGCGAATGCGAATCTTGGTCTTCGATTTTTCCTTTTGCTTATTTGTATAAATGTAAGGCTTTGGCGTGGGTTTTGGCGTCGCAGTCGCAACCGGCTTCGTGGGCGAAAGAGGCGGCGGCGTACGTGGAATTTCCTGTGCAATAACGAAAACCGCGTTTAGAAAAACGAGCATGAAAAGGATTCCGGGCAAAATTAATCCTTTGAATTTTTGCGGTTGAGCGGTCATTTAGTCTCTTCTTTTCCTCGTTTTCAATTATCTAAGTGAAGCCATCAATTCGGTTTTCGCACTGACGGAATTCAGCAGATCGATCTTATTCTGATACGAATCCATAAGCACTTGCTTGGCTGAATCGTTTTTCGGATTTTTCCGAACTTCATTCTGCAATTTCTTGATGGCGTCGTTAACCAGCGCCAAATCTTTTTCATAAGCTACGCGGGAAGAAGGTTTTAGCACTTCGTCCTTTGTGTTGTCAACGGTTTTCTCCAGCGTCGCAATCGTTTTAATATAGCTTTCCTCGCCCGGTAAATATTGATAAACCGCGGGTTGAGTCGGCTGAATATCTTTTCGATCGACGGAATTCTGCGGCGAATTTCTTTGTTTGTCGGAAATGAATTTCGCGTTAACGATGCGCCGATCGTTTTGCGCCGGCGCAGGCGAATCGGCGACGATCGTGGACGAATTCTGACCGAGATCTGAAGACGAAGTCGTTATTAATGCGGGCTTTTCGACCGTTTTCGGCGCTGAAACCAATTCAGTCTGATTCTCACTCGACGAATTCAAATACGCAACAAAAAGTCCGAAAACAACCAGGAATGAAGCAAATGCCGCCAATGCCGGATTTCGCAAAAATGCAAAAACCGTCTGCCAAAAAGGTTTGCGCTCTTTTTCGATCGACTCGTTGATCTTCGTCCACAAACGCTGCGTCGGAACGAGCGTGTTAAACTCGCGCTCGAGCGCCGAAAACGCAACCGCCGTTTCTTCTTCAGCCGCCGCTACAAGCGCCGCGCAGTCGCCGCATAGCGCTAAATGCCGCGCCGTGTTTTCCAATTGATCGGAAGCCAGCTCGCCATCCAAAAAGGCTTGAATTGTTCCTTCGTCAAAACAATCGTTTTTCATAATATATTTTTCCCGATCTTTCCATAATGCCGCGTAAATTCCTGCCTCGCGCGGGCGATAAATGTTCCTATGCTTGTTTCAGTCAGATCGAGAGTTTCAGCGATTTCTCTGTAACTTAAGCCTTGCTGCTTCAAAACCAAACAACTTCGCAGAGGCTCTTTTATCAAACTCAAAGCGCGGTGAACTTCTTTTGCGCGTTCGCGCTGTTCATAATCTGTCTCGGCGGTTGCGCGCGTTACTTCGTCCGTTTCTTTGACGTAATTTTCTTCGCGCGTGTTCGCCCTGATGTTTCCCCGAATAGTATTTCGAGCGACATTGAGCGCCACGCGAATCAGCCACGGACGAAGCATTTCTTCATCTTTGATCGAATCTTGATTCCGATAAAACCGAAGAAAAACTTCCTGCGTCACGTCTTCGGCGAGCCCTTCGTCGCGCACTACCGACCGCGCCGCCCGAAAGACAGTCCGGTGATGAAGCGTAAAAGCCTCATCAAATCCGATTTTTTCCCTCGCTACCGCTTCTCCAACTTCGGACATCGCGTCCATCAATGTTTTCACGCCTTCGGTCATTTAGTAAGCATTAAAACCGCTTTCAAGATAAAAACACCGCAAATGCGGATTTTGTGACAAATTTTTGCCGGAGCGCGGACGCGTTCCATTTCAAAACTTCACTATTTCGACCTTGTGAAACGATTCCACCTGAAATTCGTTCGCGTTTTCCGCCGATACAAGAAATGTATAACTATTTTCCCGCTCGGTAAAGACTTCTTCCAGCGTTTCAGCGGAAAATTCGGCGTCCCCGTCAAAGTTCGGCTCGACCAGCGCGAGACGTTTCAAACATTCGTTCAGATGTTGTCTGCCGATGCCGAAATCGCCTTGCGTTTCGTCGACGATCAGGCGAATTTCACCTTGTTCTTCGGCAAAATGCGACAAAAGCGATGCGGCGCGGCTGACGCCTTTTTCAAATCGCCTCGATATCGGAGAAAGCTTTCCTTTTTGTTCTGCGTCGATCTTTTCGCGCAAACTCATCTGTTTCTCGTCGGTCCCGCGCGCGATCCGCGTATCGAAAAAAACGGTGATGCGTTTGTCGTCTTCGGCGGAAAACTCGCGAACGATCAAACGCCGCGCTCGCGCCGTCGCTTTCCAATCAACGTGACGCAGATCATCCATCGGTTGATAATCGCGCATCGAAAGCAAATCTTGTCCCAGTCCTTTTTTTTGCGTGACGAACTTTCCGGCTTCGATTGGCAATTCGACGATTTCTTTATCGATCGGCGCGGATTTCGGAAAAATGATTATTTCGGCTTCTTCGGCGGGAAGCCGGCGGCGGTGGCGAAAAAATCCGAACGGAAATTTGGTCGAAAGCTCAAAATCCTTGATGATAAAACGCCCGCGAAACGGGAACTCGTGCTCAACCTTGTTTTCGACGGTCGCGCGGCGCGGAATCTGAACGAAATAGTCAAGCGTATGCTTTACGATAGGCGGCTTTGAGATCTTTTCCGCCCAACTTTCCGGCAAAATTTGTTTCAAATCCTCAAAAACCGCGGATCTTTCACGCTGCTTTCCGCGCACTTCGGTAACAACTGAAAATGTTGGAAATATGCGTTTGCGGTTATTTAAGCTGAGTAAGATAGGCGTCGGCTCGCCGGCGAAGATCGTTTCGGGAAACCGCATTTTGACATCGAGCTTTTTTAGCGCAATGCTTCCCATAAAAAATCCGACGATCAAAGCCGCGACGAGAAGAGAAAGTACGAGAAAAAGCAAATTGTTTCCGGTATTCCAGGCGGAAAATCCAACGATCATTATAAGCGCGAGAATTATCGCGCCGCCGACCGTAAATTCAAACGGAAGGTTCATTTGCGAGGCTTCCGTGACGGCTGACCGCGCGAGCGGCGGAACGACAAAGATTAGAATAAGCAGAACAAAAACTATCGAAGCCGCCGCCGCGATGCCCGCGAGCTGGATTTGTCCCGTCCGATGCGCCCAAAGCGTGAGAAAAGCAAGCGCAAGTCCGCCGAAAACTACAGAAAGTCCGAGAACCGCATTTCGAATATCGCGAAGACTGAAAAGTTGGCGGATTTCCCGAAAATTCATCAATTTATTTTACCGCAAGATGTTGAGACGCAGAGAAAATATTTAAAAAATCTCTGCGTCTCTGCGTCTCTGCGGTTAATATCTTTAGACCGGCACAACGACTTTTTGCAAAATTTCCTGCAAGATCTGCTCAGCTTCGACCGTTCGGCGCCGCGGATTGAGATTTCGCGAGCTTACGATAACTCGGTGCGCGAAAACCGGTAGAACGAGGCGCTTGATGTCGTCGGCAATGCAATAATCGCGTCCTTCGATGAGTGCGAAAGCTTGTGCGGAACGAAAAAGTGCGAGCGTTCCGCGCGGACTGATCCCGAGTTCGAGCGATTCATTTTCACGTGTCAGCGCGACGATATCGAGAAGATAATCGATCAAACTTTCGTCAAAACGAACCCGCGAAACCATTTCGCGAAGCGTCAAAACATCCGATTCCGACATTACCGGGCGAACAAACTCGAGCGGATTTTCGCGTTCGCGGTCGCGCAGAATCTCGCGTTCGTCTTCTTTTGCCGGATAACCGACGTGAAGACGAAGCATAAATCTATCCAGCTGCGATTCCGGCAGCGGATATGTTCCGTGATGTTCCGCCGGATTTTGCGTCGCCACGACCATAAACGGCGCCGGAAGCGGACGCGAAATGCCTTCGATCGTAATTTGTTCTTCGGACATCGCTTCGAGCAGCGCCGATTGCGTTTTCGGCGTCGCGCGGTTTATCTCGTCCGCCAAAACGATATGCGAAAAAATTGGTCCGGCGTTCCATTCAAACTGCGCGCTTCGCTGGTTGTAAACCGAAATCCCGATGACGTCTGACGGCAAAAGATCGGACGTAAACTGGATTCGTTTGAACGAAAGATCGAGCGCGCGCGCGAGTGCATTCGCGAGGGTCGTCTTGCCGATTCCGGGCACGTCTTCGATCAAAAGATGCCCTTTTGCAAGCAGCGCGGCGAGCGCAAATTTGACCGTTTCCGACTTGCCCTTTATCACCGTTTCGATCACGGCTTTTATCTCGCCGATCTTCGCGGCGGCGTCAAAATCCGTAACTGCGCTCTCAGCCGGAGCTTCCGTTTCATTCAATATCCAATCTCTCATCATTTTTTTATCGCGCGGGTAAGATACCTATTTCATTTTACAAAATTTGCGGGAAAAACGGCATCAAAAAGTTCGAAAAGGTGAATTCGGCGTCAAATCGCGGCAGAATGTGTTTCGTCCTTGCATATTTGTCTCGGATGCATCTAAAATTTTGAAACTTACAGGAATCTTCTTCGTGAAAGAGGCTCAGAGGATTCCGCATCTGTCAATATGAGAAATTTACATCGCAAAAACAGAAATCAAAAAGGCTTTAATTTGATCGAATTGATGATCGTTATCGCTATCATCGCGCTGCTTATAGGCGTCGGCGTTCCTGCGTGGACTTATATGGTGCAGAGCGGAAACGAGACATCGGCGATCAAATCGCTCGACACGCTGCGCACGCTCCAATCACAATACGCGGGAAAAAACTCCGGCAATTTCGGCACGTTCAAGGATTTGGTCGAAAAAGTGGGGCTCGATTCAAAATTTGCCGATGGCGATACGCCAGTCGTCAATGGTTACATTTTCGAAATGGAGATCATCCCGAAATCGACCGGCGCACCGGCTTCGTATAGAATTTACGCAACGCCGCAAATCGAATCCGGCGTCCAGACAACCGGAAGCCGCTCGTTTTTTATGAGCTCCGGTACGTCGACCGTGAAATTTAAAGACGGCAAAACAAAAGATATTAACGAAGATTCCGATTCGATCTAGCTTTGAAACTTTCTTGACGCGCGCCGGTCGGCTTTGTTAGCATTCTTAATCGTCAAGCCGACTTAGCTCAGTGGTAGAGCACTCGCTTCACACGCGATAGGTCACAAGTTCAAATCTTGTAGTCGGCACCAAATTTTTGAGGCATTCATAATGCCTCTTTTCTATTTCAATTGTCCTTTTTCCGGCTTCTTCCCTGAATTTTTGCCGGAGCCTGAGGCGCACAGCAAACTTCCGCCAATCTTAAACGGTCAAACTGCATATCGCGATCTTCCTTCAACATTTCCATCGTCGCCGCAAAAACTTCGTTTGCTTTCTCGTCCTCCGGTTCGTTGATCTGATAATGCATCCATTTCCCGTCACGCCGACCGGTGACAAGGTTTGCGCGTTTAAGATAAGCCAAATGCCGCGAAATCTTCGGATTATTCGTTTCTATCGTATCCGCAAAAAAACAAACGCAAACCTCTCCGTCGCGCATTAAATTTAATATTCGAAGCCGCGTTTTATCCGCCAATGCAGAAAAAAACAGTTCAAGATCAAATTTCTTTTCATTTGCCATACAAAAAAATTATATCACAGATCATTTATGGCTTGACATAACTGTTCGGGGGCTTTAATATTTGGAATACAATTATGTGTAAGCGTAATTGTTAATATGAAAGAAGGAGAATTTATATGAAAACAAAAACAAACAAATCCGTAAACATACTAAAGGCGCATTTGGCGATAAATGTAAAAAATGTCGGCGACAGCATCGATTTTTACCAAAAGATGTTCGGCATAGAGCCGAGCAAGGTAAGAACAGGTTATGCAAAATTTGACGTTGCGAATCCGCCGCTCAATTTTACCCTGAATCAGGTTCCCTTCGGTGAACGCGGCGCGCTATCGCATCTCGGCATTCAGGTCGCATCGACAGACGACGTTTCGGCGATGCGCGAAAACTGGCAAGAAAGAGGCTTGCTGCCGAGAGAGGAAATGCAAACCGATTGCTGCTACGCGCTGCAGGACAAGGCGTGGGTGAACGACCCGGACGGTAACGAATGGGAAGTTTTTAC
>JBGTFE010000141.1:0-1578 GCA_041747435.1 Pyrinomonadaceae bacterium
AACTCATTTGGGAACTCAGCAACAATCTGATTATCACGACGAATGTTGACCGTGTTTTTCAATGGACTTGTCCGCAACCTGCCGAATTTAGACTTCTCGACGTGCAAAATGCCGAATACGCGCAACTGCAAAAAGAAAAAATTCCGAAGCGTCCGACAGTTTGGTATCTGCACGGGCATATTGACAACAAGGAAAAAGTCATCTTCACCCGCGAACAGTTTGAAGACTTTTACAAACAAAAAGGCAACGAGGCAAAACTTCAAACTCTGCTAAATTTTCTGACACAACGCACATTTCTTTTTATCGGATTCAGCCTCGACGACGCATATCTCCGCGAACAGATCGAATACATTCACCGCATTTACAAAGGCGGCGCAGATTCCTTTTTTATCCTGCTTCGTGAAAGCGAAATAGAAAAAGCGAATCTGCCCGAATACGTTACGCCGATTCCCTATTCCAACCACGGCAAGCCGCTAGAAGAGTTGGTTGAAGAGTTAGCGCGAATCGCTAAAAGCAATGTCGGGATTGATCCGCCAATTCCGCCAATCAAATCTTTTTTCAACATCCCGTTTGCTTCAAAAGGCGGGGAGTTTGTCGGGCGCGAGGGTTTGTGTGAAGAAATTTGGAAGTCGCTCGGCACGGACGGGCTTGCCGCTATCGGGCATGCGGTCGGGGTGAGAGGTTTCGGCGGTTTGGGCAAAACACAACTTGCGGTCGAATACGCGCACGCTTTCCGCGACCGATACAAAAACGGCGTGTTCTGGCTAGTTGCCGATCAGCCGATTGACACACAGCTTTTGACAATCGGCGACGCGATGGGTTGGACGGCAAACGTCAGCGAAGCGGTCAACCAACTCGACGCGGCAAAAGCCGGATTTCTCGCGCTTTCCGAATGTCTGATCTTGTTCGACAATGTGGAAGCCTTTAGCGATATAAAAGATTATCTGCCGAACACGAATTCGCAGACGCATATTTTGATGACTTCGCGCGAAAGGATCGCCGGGGCGCACACGATCAATCTCGAACTTTTGGACAGAAACGAATCACGCGAGCTTTTGCTGAGAGTTTCAGATCGCGTGCTGAACGACGCGGCGGAAAAAGAAGACGCGGAAAGCGTTCTCGAAATACTCGGCGATATTCCGCTGGCAATCGAACTCGTCGGCGGTTATCTTGCCGAACACGAAAACATAACTTTTGCCGATTATTTAAAATTTCTCGACGAAGTTCCGTTATCCGAAATCGAAAAGGAATTTCCCGAAGGCAGTTTTACCGGACACGACCGCAGTATTATTCAAACCCTGCGGATCAGCGAAAAGATCATCAGGGAAAAACCTCTGCTGGTCGGGATTCTGGATGTTCTCGCGTGGAGCGGAAGTTCTTCGATGGGCGTTTCGCTTTTGGAATCGCTGGTCAAACCCGAAAACGATTTCCAATTCAAAACCGCGCTCGGCGACGCGCTCAAACTCCGCGTGTTAAAAAAAGACAAAGACGCAGACCGCTATGCGATCCACCGCCTGATAGCCAAAGTCATCCAATACGAAAAGCCGCTCGAAAAGCAAAAAAAATGGCACGAAAAAA
>JBGTFE010000142.1:0-6615 GCA_041747435.1 Pyrinomonadaceae bacterium
TCTTCGGCAATCGAATCGGGATAATCGTCGCCGTCCGACAAAAGATGCGTGTGCATATCCATCAAACCCGGAATCAGATATTTGCCCGAAGCGTTGATGACTTGCGCGTCCTTCGGAATTTTTATCTTTTTGCCGATTTTCGCGATGATGCCGTTTTTTATCAAAACGGTCTGGTTTTCGAGAACGCGCTCTTTGTCCATCGGAATCACATTGACGTTTGTGAACGCGACCGTCTGCGCCGAAACCACGACCGCAAAGCACACGGATAAAATTAATGCGAGTATTATTTTTTTCATTATGACCAGCCTCACTTTAGTTAAAATATTTTGCCTTTTGCCTTTTTACTTTTGCCTTTTCACTTACTCTTTTTCGGCGGCGTTTGCCAGAGAATATTGATGATCTTCCATTTGCCGTCATACTTGGCTAAGTGCATATAATCGATTCCCCAAATCGCCGTTACTTTCACGCTCGCCGTCTGATCCGATACTTCGTAAACGACGACTTCCTTCGGCGCGTCTTTGGGCAGGTTTCCTTTTTTGTTATAGGTTTTTGACAGTTCGACAAATTCGGCGAAGGTCATTGTATGCGGCGAATAAGCGGTTTCATTCTTTTTGATAAAAAAGCCGCGTTTCACCAGATCGGGATGAATACTGCGTTCCGCTTGCGCCGGATTGACGTTATAAACCGCTTCGATATAATCGAGCGAGGCTTGTCTGACTGCCGTTTCATCGTCCGTCTGCGCCTGCGCCGCAAAGCAGAATGCCAGAATGATTGCCAATAATGCCGTTATTTTCATTTTCATTTTTAGTTCTCCTGTTTTATAAAAATTTCAGTAGTGTTTCAGAATTTATGATGGTTTAAAGTAGACTGATTTTTCTTCGGAATAAGGGATAAGTAAAAAGTGATAGGTGATAGATATTCACTTGCTTTAATTATCACTTTTCACCTTTCACATATCACTTATTCCGAAGCCATTTTTATTCATCATAAAATTTGAAACATCAAAAATTCTTTATCTAAGCCGGTTTTCGGCTTCCCGTATTTGCGGTAAATCTTTATCCGCGTTTTGCCAAGCCTTTAAAAACTGCCGGTAAAACTCCGCCGCTTTTTCTTTTTCTCCGGCTTTCGTATAAGTTTCCGCGATGTCGAGATAAGCAAAACCGCTGTTCGGTCGAAGCCGCAAAACTCTTTCGTATGCAGAACGCGCTTCCGCAAATTTTCCGGCTCTGATGAGTGCCGCACCGAGACTTTCCAAAACCGGGCGCGTGTAATGCGGCGGCTCCCAATAGCCGAGATTTTTCTCTTTTTCGATTGCCTCGTTTAAAAGTTTAATGGCTTCGTCGTGTTTACCTTCGACGCTCAAAATCGAGCCGCGCAAATCCAAAATATGAACCGCCAAAACTCTCGACGCATAACCGAAATACCAATCCGATGCTTGCGCGACTTTCTGTGCCGACAAATCTTGAATCACTTTTTCGAGTTCCAGCGCGTGCTTATTCGCTTCTTCCGCGTTCGATTTTTCGACCGCGCTCATTCCTTTCAAATAACTCAAAATTCCTGCTTGATATTTTTCCGAAAGCGAAACGGGCGAATTGTTTTTTAAATTGCTTTCCGCCTCTTTGACCGCTTCGTCCCACAAACCGAAACGCATCTGAAGCCGCGTCAAAGCCGTGTAGCCGCCGTAGAGAAGATAGCCGAGTCCGGTTGCCTTCAAACGCTGGTCGTCAGAAGGAACTTCGGCGAGCATTTTCGCGTATTTTGCCGCTTCCTTATAGCGTCCTTCTTCCGCCGAATTCGCTACCAGATAATCGAGATTATGCGTGTAATTCCAATTATTGATCGGATGGATTTTCTGCTCACTCATATAATTCAGATCAAATTCGAGCGATTTTAGAAACGCTTTCCGCGCCTTTTCATACATTCCCAAACGATAATAAATATGTCCGGGCATATGGAGAAGATGTCCCGAATTTGGCGCGAGTTTTTCGATCTTTTCACAACTCGGCAAAGCCTCTTCCGGTCGCGGACCGTTTTCGACGGCGTGAATCCAATAGTGATGAACCGCCAGATGTTCGGGATTTGTAACGAGCAGATTTTTCAAGATCGCCTGACCGTAAAGTTTTCCCTCGCGCGGGCGACCGTCGGGCAGATAGCTCGAAGCCGGAGACGAAAGCGAATTTGCCAGCAGAAGTTTTGCTTCGACATCCTGCGGGTATTTGTCAATCAATGCTTCCATTTCCGAAATCCAAGCCGCGCGTCCTTTGCCCTGTTCCGCGAGCAGGGAAATCGCGCGAATGTAAAACTGTTCGTGATCGGAAACGCCTCGCATAAGTTCGACCGATTTTTTCAGTGCGGCTGATCTTTCTTCCGCCATTTCCTGCGAATTTTGCCCCAAAGCGTTATAAATTCCCCAGTAACACATCACACAATTTTCATCAATGCGCGCGGCTTCACGAAAAGCACGATAGGCTTCGACATCCCAGAAGGCGTGCATGAGATTCAAACCCTGATTAAAATATTTCTGCGCCTGTTCTGATTTGGTCGTGATTTTTATTTCGCTCGTGCCGATATTTTTCATCAAAGGCGGCGCGGGAAGCGAGGCAAAATTAAACGCCGGAGAATATTCGCCCTGATGCTGATGCTGTCCGTTTGTCTGAATAAATAAGCCGAGCAAAATGGCGCAAGCCAGATGAATTTTTACCAATCTGTTTTTTGGTTTTTTAGTCAACATCTTTTTCTTATCCGCGAATCCAACCGTATTGCGTGTTCGACGGCATCGCCCCTTGCGCCTGATATTTTTTCTTTAATTTTGTAACATAATCCGACGGAATCGCGTTCATTTTCGCCTTTACGTCAATGCCGTAAACTTTGGCGGAATTCAAACCGAAAATTTTCGCTTTTACCTTGTCGGTTAAGGGTTTGAATTTAAAACGCTTCATCAGATCATCCGGCATTTGCAGACGGCGAAAGGCTTCGATCTGCCATTGCGGACTGCCCCACCAGATCGAATCCGTTCCCCATAAAACTCTGTCTTCGCCGAACGCTTCGATCATCTGTCCGAGCATAAACGCGCAGAGTTTCGGTTGTGTGATCGCCGTCATTCCGAATGTCGTTCCCAAATCCATATAGACGTTGTTCATTTTCGGATTTCGTTTC
Source organism: Pyrinomonadaceae bacterium (assembly GCA_041747435.1). Classification (GTDB taxonomy): domain Bacteria; phylum Acidobacteriota; class Blastocatellia; order Pyrinomonadales; family Pyrinomonadaceae; genus JBGTFE01. Next base: position 3,157 of record JBGTFE010000142.1, read on the forward strand.
TGCATCTCGCACAGATCAGTTATCCAAGGAATATTTGTCTTGGTTTTAAAATCGTCTTCAACCGCCGGAAGCGCGTCGCGCACACCTTTGAATCCGGCGTGATAGATGAGGAAATTCATATCGGGAAAATCCTTCGCCGCTTTTTCAACATCTTTCGGACTGGAATGTTCGATCTCCCAACCCGGCAAGGGCAAACCTTTGTGAACGCAGATATTTTTGATACCGATCTTTTTTGAATATTCGTAAAACGGATACGCAACTTTTTCATCGTCCATCCACCAGCCGACGCTTCCATCGGCAAGCGGCTGACCGGGATAACCTTTCCACGCTTCGACTTTTAATTGCTCGAATTGTTTCTGCATCGTTTCGAGATTCGCTTTTCCGAGATCGGGCGAAAAAAGTCCGTGTGCTAAGATTCGTTTTGATTTCGCCAGACCGTTTATTTCGGTGCGCGATTCGACGATCTCGCCGGGTGTGAGAACATTTTGCGCGTCGTCACGCGAAGGAAGTCCGGTGATGACCGCCATCGAGGTGTCGCTGTCAAAAAACATTTCCTTGATGTAATTGGCGAGATAAAGGTCTTCCCATTTATGTTCTTTGCCGACCAAATCCTTGTTGCCCCAGATGCCGCCGACTTCGCGGTATTGGAGAAGAGGCGGAACTTTTATGATCTTCGGCGCGGCGACGTGATGCGTGTGTATGTCGAAAATAAATTGCGGTTTCGGAAATTTTTCATCCGAAGCAAACGGTTCAAAAAGCTCGTTTTCATCAACATCGAAAAACTTTCCGAACACCGAATTCAAAGCTAAAAACGCCGCCGCCATTCCGCCCGAAGTCGCTAAAAACTTCCGGCGCGAAATGCCGAGTTTTTTCGAGCTTTCCGAAGCGATTTCAAGCAATTTGTTTTCAACCCGTTTTTGCTCTTCGGTCTGGTCAATCGGCGCAAATTCCTCGGTTGAAATAATTTGCGTCGGAATCGGCAGAAGTTTTTCGTCCACTTCACATTTTTGAATCCATTTTTTCTTTTTCATAGCGTTTATTTCATCGTTTTGCGCGGCAGTTTTTCATCCATCATCGCCGTTTGATAAACGAATGCCGCCAACACGGTCGCCGCCTGTTTCATATCTTCGGCTTGAAGACGGTCGAAATTATCCTGATTCGAGTGATGCGTTCGCGTGCCGTATTCGATCTCGTCCTGTATAAATTGAAAGCCGGGAAGACCGAGCGCATCAAAGGGAAGATGATCCGTGCCGCCCGTATTTGAAAGCGTTAAGGTTTTCGCGCCGAGGTCGCCAAAAGGTGAAAGCCACGCTTCAAAAAACGGTCTGACCGAAGGATTATTCTGCATATAAACGCCGCGAATTTTGCCTGTGCCGTTATCCAGATTGTAATAAGCCGAAAGTTTTTCGTAGTCTTTGCCCTTCGAAAGTTTCCCGTTTTTCATCTCGCCGAAATGTTTTTTGACATATTCGGTCGAGCCGAAAAGACCTTGTTCTTCGCCCGACCAAAGCGCGACGCGAATCGTCCGGCGCGGTTTTAATCCCGAAGCTAAAATGATTCTCGCCGCTTCCATTGCGACCGCACAGCCGGAGGCATTGTCGGTCGCGCCCGTCGAAGCGTGCCACGAATCGAGATGTCCGCCGAGCATCACGACTTCATCTTTCAAAGCCGGATCGGTTCCCGGAATTTCGGCAATCGTGTTGTATCCCATCAAATCTTCGTCGTGATACTGCGCGTCAATATTGAAAGTCATTGTCGGTTTAACGCCTTGCTGAATCATTCGCACGAGACGGTTATAATCTTCGGTGGCAAGCGTCGCCTGCGGCATCATATTCGCTTCGTATTCTTTGCGCTGAGGTTGAAAAGCTGGAGACTCAAAAAGTTCGTCAATGGTTTTGATATTCGGCGAAATTTCGATATTGAGATTCGCACCTTGAACGAAAACCGTTCCGCCGCTTCCGCCGGGACTGTTGTCAATCATCACCGCCGCGCCTTCATCCATCAAAAACTTCATTGTGCGGGCTTGTTTGTTAAAATACTCGGCGATGTTTTTTAAGACTTCGGGCGTAAACTGATTGGAATCTTTAGCAGGTTCGTTTGCCATTTTCGCCAGAGTTTCGTCGGAAATGCGGCTTGACAGAGCTTTTTCTTCGGCTTTGAGCTGGCGAACCGCCGACACCAAAACGATCTTGTCTTTTAATTTGCCTCTATATTTTGCCAAATCAGCATCGGTTTTATAATCGAGCCAGACGACCTCGCTCGTTACCGCGCCTTTGGTCGAAGGCGACCACGCTTTCGGATAAGCGATGACGGAAAAGTTTTGCGGCGCGACGACTTTCGCTTCAAAATCTTTGAGCGACCAGCCGCGTCCGAACGGTCCCCACGCTTCGAGATGCGCGTTCTGCATTCCCCATTTCGCCATCGTGTCGCGCGTCCATTCGTTGGCGCGTTTCATCGAGGGCGAATTTGTCAAACGCCCGCCGATCACATCGGTCAAATATGACAAAGTTTGCATCACCTGCGAACGATTCATTCCTTCATCTTTGAACTTATCAATCGTTCCCTTCGGTGCAGTGTAAACCGATGGCGCGGTTTTGACACCCAGGCTCATACCGCCCGTCGTTTGACCGAAAGCGACGGTTGAAAACAGAATCGTATAAAGTAAAATTGCGCTGATAAATTTGCGTCTTGACATAAAAAATCTCCTGTATAAATTTCGTGTTCAAATAAAAATTATTCCGTGCGCTTTGCCGCATATAAACCCATAAAAATATGCTCGATCTTGCCCGAAGGGTTCGGCACGAAAAGAACGCCGCCCTGTTCATAAGAAAATTCGTTTTTGCCCGATTTTTTCAATTCAAAATCCTTGCCGTTTTCCTTAATAAACAGTTTGTTATCCTTTGTAAAAATTTCCCACGCTTGCGGCGCGTGTTCGTATTTTCCGATGAATTTTTTCATCTCATCGGGAGAAGTTTCCAAATTTTTCGGCGGTTCGTTCGTTTGATTTTTAAAAGGCAAAAGCATTTCCATCGCTTTTTGGCGCGATTTCGGCAGAGTTTGACCGCTCGTGTTTGCCAAAACGATGACGGCGATCTTTTGTTCGGGCGCGAAGAAAATAGTCGAGCCGTAACCGCGCGATGCGCCGCCGTGCGAAATGGTTTTTACGCCGCGATCTTCAAAACCCAAAAGCCCGTAACCGTAAAACGCTTTTTCTTCGCCGGGTAAAAAGAACTGCGGTTTCGTCAAATTTTCTACGACAAACGGCGCGAGAATTTGTTTACCGTCAACCTTCCCGTTGTTCAAAAGCGCGATTGTCCAACGCGCCAATTCATTCGCGCTCGAAAACATCGAGCCGCCCGGATATTTCGCCGAGTTGTTGTCAATCGGGCGAACAAGCACGGCTTTTCCGTCTGCAATGTTATGACCGAGCGCGAGCGGATATGTCATCGCTTCGGTCGG
>JBGTFE010000143.1:0-8324 GCA_041747435.1 Pyrinomonadaceae bacterium
CAGCTTCAAACGATCCGTCGTCTTTGAGTTCGGGAAATTCCGCCTCGAGCGCGCTTAGCTCTTTGGTTTCTTCCGCGCTCAAACCTTCCGTAAGCTGTTTGATAAGGAGATCGAGCATTTTTTCTTTTTCTAATTCATTCATGCCGATGCCTCCCGTTGATTTTCCAAACCTAAAATTTCCCTGACCCGAATAATTCCACGCCGCGCGTGTGTTTTTACCGTGCCGAGCGGCATCTTTAGCGCGTCCGCGATCTCCTGATGAGAAAATCCCTGAACGATGGAAAGCTGCAAGATCTGCCTCTGCTCGCTTCGCAGTTCCTTCAGCGCCTGCGCCGCCTGTCGCGCCTCGACTCCCATTTGGATCTTTCCGCCGCTGTTATCCGCCGGTTCGACCAAAATATCTTCAAACGAATCGATATTCGGCTGGCGCGTTATCTTACGAATGCGGTCGATCAGCCGACGCCGCGCGATCATCGCGACAAAAGTTGTTTCTGATGCCTGCGCCGCGTCAAAACGCGCGGCATTTTTCCAAATATCGATAAAAATCTCCTGCACCGCGTCTTCGGCATCGCGCGGACACATCCGCCGCGCAAGCGACCAGACCAAACCGCCGTATGTGTCGAGACAATCTTCGACGGCGGTTTTATCACCAAGCGCGATGCGATTTAGAACAGCTTGAGCCACGATTCTTCTTTGGAAAACTAAGTTTAAGCTACTCCAATTCTCCGCGTTTTACCAAGCGGCGCGCCCGTAAATCGAACGCGTCTGCCATTAAATTATTCGTTGAATCGGTGGAAACGGTTTCAGAAGCGTCTATTTCGCCCTTGTTAATTTTGAAATCATCGCGATTATCAGAAGCGTGAACGTGATGCCCGCGGAAATGAGACAAAATTGGCACCAGGCTTTGATAACGAAGGCTTGTAAGTACAGAAGATAAAGTGTAAAAAGCGACATCAGCACGACTTGAATGCTAAAAAGCTTCCACATTACGCGATTGCCGAAAGCCGTGAGCAGCGCGAGGCTGAAGGCAAGAAAATAAGCCGCAGCGCCGAACGCCGCGAGCGGAATTCCCGCAATTTCAGAATACAAACTGTTTAAAACAGCGCCGCAATCAAATGCATCGCCGCAGGGAACAGGTTCCGCCGTGTAATGATGGATCGTAAGATAAACGCCGTCAGCTAAACCGACGAGAGCAACCACAGCCGCCAATATCGGAAGTTTGGAAGTCGTGTCGCCGGATTCGTTAACGACGGTCTCGGATTCGCTCATTAATTTGCGTTGTTAGCGGGCGCGGTGTTTTGGTTTGCGCTATTCGCTTTTGCAAGTTCGGCATCGATTAGCGCTTTCATCGTCTGGGTATCTTTGATCTGCTCAAAAGGAATCATTTCGCCGTTGATAAAAAAGGTCGGCGTTGAATTGACCCCAAGCGCGCGTCCGCGCTGAAGATCATTATCAACACGCGATTTTGCCGCGGTTCCGCTCATGTCGCTTTTGAATTTCGCGACATCCAAGCCGATCTTCGTAGCGTATTCTTCAAGAATCGCACGAAAATCCGAAGCGGTTGACCAACTCGCCTGATTCAAAAAAAGTTCGCGCTTCATATCCCAGAATTTTCCCTGCATTCCCGCGGCTTCGGCAGCGACGGCGGCGTCGTAAGCTTTATCGTGCGCGGGAATTGCCAACGGATAATTGCGGAAAACGAACTGGATGCGATTGCCGTAAGCCTGGATCAGTTCCTTCGTCATCGGATATTTTGCCGCGCATGTTCCGCATTGAAAGTCCGCAAATTCTTCGAGTGTGACCTTCGCCATCGGCGAACCGAGCATATTCGGCGGCTGCGCTCCCAGCGGCGCGCTCGGGTATTTTTGAGCGGACGTGTCTGGTGTCTTATTTGCGACGCTTGTTTTTGCCTTGGGCGCCGTTGACGTTTTGAAAAGCATATAACCGCCGCCAACGGCGATCACCAAAACCAATCCGATGATCACGATCGGAGTTAAACTGCTGTTCTTTTTTGATTTATTATTCATTTATCTGACCATTTTCAGCCGTTTCTTATCAGTTCGGCGTTCTTCTAAAATCTCTATCGTCTCTTTTACTTTGGTATAAATTCCATCCGCATCGAGCCCGAATTTTGCGAGCAAGAGCTTTGGATCGCCGTGCGTGATTATGCGGTCCGGAACACCCATTCGCACGACTTTAACTTTATCAAGCAGCGAGTTTTCTTCCAAAAGCTCGATCACCGCCGAACCAAAACCGCCCGCCAGATAGGCTTCCTCGACGGTGACGAGGAGGCGTTTCGATTGCGCCAGCGCGAGAATTAATTCTGCGTCAAGCGGTTTGACGAAGCGCGCGTTGATAACGGTTGCTTCAATGCCGTCCTTTTCGAGATTTTCAGCCGCCTCGACCGCCGGATAAACCATCGAACCGTATGCAATGATCGCGATCTCGCCGCCGTCGCGCAAAATTTCCGCCTTTCCGATCTCAAGCTGCTTCGGTGCTTCGGAAATATCGACGCCGACGCCGTTTCCGCGCGGGTAACGGATCGCCGCGGGCGCCGGATGTTCGATCGCCGTCAGCATCATATCGCGCAGTTCGGCTTCGTCTTTCGGCGACATCAAAATAATATTCGGATAGCCACGCAAGTAAGCGATGTCGAGCAAACCGTGATGGGTCGGACCGTCAGCGCCGACGATTCCCGCGCGATCCATCGCAAAAGTTACATTGAGATTTTGCAGGCAGACGTCGTGAATTATCTGGTCGAAAGCGCGCTGCAAAAACGTCGAATAGATCGCGGCGACGGGTTTCATTCCTTCGCAAGCCATTCCCGCGCAAAACGTGATCGCGTGCTGCTCTGCGATGCCCACATCAAACGCGCGTTCCGGAAATTTTTCCAAAACTTTATCGACGCCCGTTCCATCGGGCATCGCGGCGGTTAAGACGACAACTTTGTCGTCTTTTTCAATTATTTCGCACATCGTTTGTCCGAAAACAGCGGTGTACATCGGCGGTGCGGCTTTTGAAGATTTATACGGCAACCCGGTCTTCGGGTCGAAAGGACCGGTCGCGTGATACGCGTAATAATTTTTTTCCGGATTCGGAAATCCTTTGCCCTTTGTCGTCAAAGCGTGAACGATAACCGGACCGTCGTCCACCTTTTTCGCTTCTTCAAGCGCGCGTACGAGCATCGGAACATTGTGCCCGTCAACGTAGCCGATGTACTTAAAACCGAGTTCGTTGACCAGCGCGCCGGGCAAAACTGCCGCCGCGATCGCATCTTTTACGGATTTTGCCGCGCGGCGCAGACGCTCGCCAAAATGCGGAACGCTTTCGAGCGTGTCGCCGATCTCTTCTTTCAAATGTTGATAACTTTGCGCTTCTTTTATCCGGTTTAAATATCGCGCTAAGCCGCCGACTGCCGGCGCGATCGACATTTCATTGTCATTGAGCAAAACGATCAGGCGCGATTTCAAATGTCCGGCTTGATTTATCGCTTCCATCGCCATTCCGCCCGCAAGGCTCGAATCGCCGATCAGCGCGCAGACGTGAAAATCTTCGCGTTTTTTGTCGCGAGCAATTGCCATTCCGAGCGCAGCCGAAAGCGACGTCGAAGCGTGTCCGGCGCCGAAAGTATCGTATTCGGATTCCGCGCGGCGCAGAAAACCGGAAAGCCCGCCGTATTGTTTGATCGTGTGAAGCTCGTCGCGCCTGCCGGTCAAAATTTTGTGCGCGTAAGCCTGATGCCCGACGTCCCAAACGAGCCGATCGTTCGGCGTGTCAAAAACATAATGCATTGCCACGGCGAGTTCTACCGCGCCGAGACTCGCACCGGTGTGTCCGCCAACGCGGGAACATGTGTCAATAATAAACTGCCGCACTTCATCGGCGACTTCCTGCAGATCTTCGACGCGCAACTCGCGCAAATCGGCTGGTGAATTTATTTCGGATAAAAATCTCATTTTAGTTCGTTTTGCCTATCTTCAAATTTCGCATTTTAGCCCGTTGAAGCGCAAATGTTAAATGGCTTTACAAATCTTTACGGAAAAACGTTCGACCAAATTCCATTTTCCGGCGTCAAACGTTGTGAAAAGCGAAAGCTGAATTTAAAAAAACATAGAGGTACAAAAATGTCATTAAAACGAAAAATTATTTCTGCAATTATTTCAACCTTTGCCGTCATCGCCTTCACAACGTTTGTTTCGGCGCAGGATGCAGACAAAGCACAGCAGGATTCGACCCAAAAACGGGAAAAACGCGAGCGCGGTTTTGGTCAAAAGCGCGGATTCGGTGACAAGCGCGGAATGCGCGGTGGCGGAATCATGCGTGGATTTAAGCAGTTAAATCTCACAGAAGCGCAAAAACAGCAGATTCATTCGATTCTCGAAGCCAACAAACCGGACAAAAGCTCGTTTGAAGCGATTCGCCCGCTGATGGAAGCCAAGCGCAACGGAACGCTCACCGAAGAGCAAAAGCAGCAGCTTGAAAGCTTCAGAGCGCAGCAAAAGCAAAAGCACGATCTCGTCCGGCAGCAAGTTCTCGGCGTTTTGACGACGGAACAGGTTGCGCAGCTTGAAAAAATGAAAGAGGAAATGAAGCAAAAACGCGAAGAACGCAAACAGATGCGGCAAGAGCGTAAGAATCAGCAAGTTCCTCCGACCGAGAAAAAAGACAACTAATTTTTCTTCTGTTAATTGGAAAAAGGCGTCGGATATTCCGACGCCTTTTCTTTTTGCATCTCGAAGCAAAACTAGCCGATAAACATTTCGTCGTCCGCATAAACGCGGTCGATCTGTTTCGGCGACGGCGCGAACAAAACTTCCAAACCTTTCCGAACGCCAGCCATGATCGCCGCGATCTCGCGCGCGGGCTCGACGACCTTTTTCTGAATAAAATCAGTCGTATTGATCACTTGAAGCTGCGTTCGATCGATGGTCCGACTCACCAAAGCGACCTTATCTTTCGCTTCGTGCGCCGTCATTCCGACGAGCTGTTTCAACTCGCCAACTTCTTCACGAATTAAGCCCGCCGATTCGCTAAAATACTTCGTCGCCGTCGAAAGGTTATTCGAAATCTCAGTAAACTGCACCGAAATCTGTTTTCCCTGTTCGCTGATCGCGTTGACCTTGTCGATCAAAGGATCGACGCGTTCCTCGACGCGGTTAACCGTCTTTGTGATTTTCCGGATAATTACTGCAATTACGATCAAAACGATCGCCATCACGACAAAACTGATCGCGATAACGATCGAAGCTACCATCATCCAAAATTGCGGATCGTTTGCGTTCATTTCCCTTAAGAATTTCCCTTGTCCTTAACCGGATAGCTCGGACGACCTTCGGCGATCGCCTTCGGTTCATTGCGGCGTTTTTCCTCGGTATAAGCTTCCTTTCCCGCTTCCAAAGCGGCTGAAAAAGGATTTGTCGTCGAAGCGACCGCTTCTTTCGCTTTTTCCTTGATTTCACCGGCTTTTTCTTTCAATTCGCCCGCTTTTTCCTGAGCGGTTTGATAATATTCGCCCGCTTTTTCGCGACCGACTTCATAATATTCGCCGGCTCGCTCGCCGACCAACGCCGCCGCTTCCTTACTTTTTTCAAGACCTTTGCGCGTTGCATCGGCAATGTCGCCGCGAAGTTCTTCACCCGACTTAGGTGCAAAAAGCAACGCCAGAATCGCTCCGATTCCGCCGCCGATAAGCAAGTAAGTTAATTTCGTTGTCGCACCCGTTTCTTCTCTGTCATATTCATTTGTCATAAAAATCTCCTAAAATAAAAGAATTCCAAAATAAAATTCTCTAAACTTTTCTATACATTGAATATAACAAATTTCAAAGGGCTTGGGCAACGGAAAGTTTTTTTAATCGCGAATTTGCGCCTTCACAGTACGAGGAATATCCTGCAGATCGGGAAGAATTTCGACAGTTTTCCAAATTTTCGAAGAAAACATTTTGCGGACTTCATTCGCTTGATCAAAGCCGATTTCCATCAATAAAAATCCGCCGGGTTTTAAGAAATTCGGCGTTTGCGCGACTAGGTTTTCAACGATCGAGAGTCCGTCTTTTCCGTCGGTCAATGCATTGCGAGGCTCGAAGTCTTTTACCTCCAGCTGCAAATCTTCAAAATCTTCCGCCGAAATATAAGGTGGATTTGAAACGATGAGATCGAATTGTTCCTTTTGGAGTGCATCGAAAAGATCGGAAATTCTTAGGTCGATTCGCACCGAAACTTTATGGTTTTCGGTGTTCTTTTTAGCGATCCGCAATGCAATTTCGGAAACGTCTACTCCAATGGCGCGCGCGTTTGTTACTTCCTTCAAAATCGAAACCGAAATGCAGCCCGAGCCGACTCCGATTTCGCAAAAAAACGGATTTTCGTTTCGGCGCAGAATCTCGATCGCATTTTCGACGATCAATTCGGTTTCCGGACGCGGGATCAAAACACCGGATGCAATTTCAAAGTCTAATCCGAAGAATTCTTGTTTTCCGATGATGTACTGAAAAGGTTCGCGATTCGCACGCCTTTGTAAAATCTCGCGAAAACGAGTTTCTTCCTTGCTGGAAAGTTGATATTCAGGATGCGCGATGAGAAAAGTTCTGTCTTTGCCGAGCGCGAAAGCGAGCAGAGAATTTGCCTCACGGCGGGGTTCGGCAAGTCCGGATGCATCCAGAATATGAGTCGCATATTCGATCGTTTCGGAAACGTTCATTTTCAAAATCATTTTGAAAATTTCCTCGCCCAATCGCAAATCGAAAATCCAAAATCGCACATCACCGCGCACCGTCATCGCGCAAAACCGCCGGAAGCGTCAGTAAAATTATTTTTAGATCGAGCCAGAGCGACCAATTTTCGATGTAATACAAATCTATTTGCACCATTTCTTCAAACGTCAGACGGTTTCTGCCGGAAACCTGCCACAAGCCCGTAATTCCGGGTTTCATATCCAATCTTTTGCGATGCCGGAGATCGTATTCTTCGACTTCATAAGGAATCGGCGGACGCGCTCCGACGACGCTCATCTCGCCGCGCAGAACATTGAGAAACTGCGGCAGTTCGTCAAGACTCGTGCGGCGCAAAAATTTTCCGGTTTTCGTAACTCGCGGATCGTCTTTTACTTTTCCGAAAACGGGTTTTTCCGCATTGCCCGCGTTTGCTTCCGTCGCGCCTTCGATATTTTTGCGATACGCTTCCCGATGAATATTCTCGTCCGCGTCCGATTTCATCGTGCGAAATTTATAACAGAGAAATTTGCGCCCGTCCATCCCGACGCGCTCTTGTTTAAAGAGAATATTTCCTTTTGAATCGAATTTGATCAAAAGCGAAATCAGAATCAAAACCGGCGCGGTCAAAAGCAAAACAAGCGCGGAAAACGTAATGTCAAAAGCGCGTTTGATAAATCTTTCGGCATCCGAAAGCGGTTCTCGAAACAGACGCACCATCGGCAAAATGCCGATCTGCTCGACGCTCGTTTTTTGCGGTAGAAAATTAAACAAAGACGGCGCGAGACGAAATTCGACCTTTCGCTTTCGCCCTAACTTCATCATCGCGTCAAAAAGTTTTTCGCTCGGAATTTTGCTGTCCGTGATGATGACTTCCTGAATTTCGAGTTCGCGGATTATGTCGGGCAAATCTTCAAACTCGCCGATAATCTCGGTTCCAAGTTCCAAGTTCCAAGTTCCAAGTTTCTCCGCATCGCTTCTGACAACTCCCATCACGCGATAGCCGAGATCGCGTCTTTGTTTCAATTCCTTGATCGTCTGCGCGGCTTCCGCATTTGTGCCGACGATCAGAGTCGGGATCAGATTTATATCGCGCCGTCTGAAAAGCGTTTGCAGATAACGCAAGCCGAGATGAAAAACGGAAAAAAGCACGAGCGCAAACAGAAAATCGAGCGCGAAAACGCCGCGTGAATATGAAAACTCACGAAACGCGAAACCGCCGCGAAAGAGAAATGTAAAAGCAATTATTAGCAATGAACCGATCAAAACGGCTTTGAAAATTTTGATAAATTCGGCGATGTAGGAAAACGCGCCGTGCAGACGATATGCGCGTTGATACCAGAGCATCAAAACGCGCACCGGAATCGCAAAAAAAACGACTCCGGCATACGGCACAAATTCCCTCGACCAAGCCCAAGCCGTTTCCGAGAAAACCGCATCGCCCTCGCGCCAAATGAAAGCGAACGCAAAACAAGCAAAAGCCAAAAGCGCGTCAATCAAAATAATCGAAATTTTGACCGACGGCAAAATCCAGCGCGGCACGCGATTTTCCGCTTTCACAAATTTTGTTCTCGATTCGATTTTTGCTTCGGCTTTCACTACTTTAGTTTATGGA
>JBGTFE010000144.1:0-27285 GCA_041747435.1 Pyrinomonadaceae bacterium
AAATCATGAGATATAAAACCGAAGACGAAATTTTAACTGTCGTAAAATCCTTTGAAGACGGCACGATTTCGCGCGACGATTGGACGCACGCCGAGCATCTCGTAGTCGCGCTTTATTATCTTTCAAATCACGATTATGAGACAGCTTACGCGAAAATGAAGCGCGGAATTCTTAATTTACTGAAAGCTTTTGAAGTCGATCTGAAGAAGGAAATGCCGTATCACGAAACGATCACCGTTTTCTGGATGCGCGCCGTCGCTGATTTTATGAAGTCGACGAACGGCGCTTCCATGCTTGACAAAACAAACGAGCTCGTTGAGAGGTTCGACAAGGATTATCCTTTAAGATTTTACAGCCGCGAACTTTTGTTCTCGGACGATGCGCGTGCAAAATTTGTCGAAGCCGATTTATAATCAAAAGGAGTTTTTATGCTTAAATTTCATAACACTTTAACGAACAGAAGCGAAGAATTTCAGCCGCTCGAAAATGGAAAGGTAAAGCTTTACGTTTGCGGTCCGACGGTTTGGAGCTACGCTCACATCGGCAATTTTCGCACGTTCACGTTCGAGGACGTTTTGCGCCGCTACCTGAAATACAAAGGTTTTGAGCTCAACCATGTGATGAACTTGACGGACGTCGATGACCGCATCATCAACGAAGCGGCGACGGCGGGAAAGACGATCGACGAGTTTGTGCAGCCGTTTATCGAGGCGTTTTGGAGCGATTTTGACGCGCTCGGATTGGAACGTCCCGAAGTTGCGCCGCGCGCGACGCATCACATAGCGGAAATGATCGAAATTATCGCGAAGCTGATTGAAAACGGTCGCGCATATGAATCCGGCGGCTCGATTTATTATCGAATTTCCGCCTTTCCGGATTACGGAAAGCTTTCGAAAATCAATTTCGCGGGAAATATTGCCGGCGCGAGCGGGCGTGTCGATACTGACAAATACGACAAGGAAAACGCGCAGGATTTTGCGCTTTGGAAATTGGTCGACGCTCATGAGTCGCCCGGTTGGGACGCGCCTTTCGGTCGCGGTCGTCCGGGCTGGCATATCGAATGCTCGGCGATGTCGATGAAATATCTCGGCGAAACTTTCGACATTCACGCCGGCGGAGTCGATCTCAAATTTCCGCATCACGAAAACGAGATCGCGCAATCGGAAGGCGCAACCGGAAAGCCTTTCGCGAAATATTGGCTCCACGCCGAACATTTGAAGGTTGAAGGCGAAACGATGTCGAAAAGTTTGGGAAATTATTACACTTTTCGCGATCTCGTCGAAAAAGGCTATTCGGCAAAAGCGATTCGCTACACATATCTTTCCGTGCCGTATCACAAGCAGTTTAATTTTACGTTTGAAACGCTGAACGGCGCGGAAATTACTCTCGAACGTTTGAATGATTTTCGTGCGCGATTGAAGGAAGCGAAATTGTCAGAACCGCCCGTATTAGCGGGCGGATCAAACTCGGAACATGACTCCGCCTTTACTTACGTGCGGGCTTCTGAAAATGCTTTGCGTGAATTCGAAGCGGCGATGGACGACAATCTGAACACGTCGGTTGCGCTTGCGGCTTTGCATAATCTTGTTCGCGAGATCAATACTGCTTTAGCTGATGAAACTTTGCGGGAAGAAAACCGAAAAGCTGTTTTGGAGACGATCGAAAAGATCGATTCCGTGCTGCAAATTTTCGCCGAAGAAAAAGCGGAAATGCTTGATGCGGAAATCGAAGCTTTGATCAAAGACCGCCGGGAAGCTCGCCACAATCGAAACTTCTCGCGGTCGGATGAAATTCGCGATCTGCTTGCGGCAAAAGGCATCATTCTGGAAGACACAAAAGACGGAATGCGTTGGAAAAGATCAGAAACGCGCACGAAGTAAGCATGCCTTATTATAGCTCCAGCGGACGCTTACTTCGTGCGCGTTTCTGATGTGCGCGTTTCTGACACTTCTATTAAAAATGCCTTCGAGCCGTGTGCCTCGTACATTTTCGACTCGCCGATCTTGTAGCCTTTTTTAATCAGATTTTGCAGCGGCGGCTTTGACGTATCAAAATTTTTGTCTCGAAAGGCGATCCAAAATCGTTCGCCCTCGATGCCGCTTTCGTCCATCGTTTGCACTTTATCAAACCCGCGCGGTAGAAAATATGCCGTGTCCTCAATGATTCCCTCGATATTTTTAACTTTTACAACCTTGATTTGATCGCTTTCGCGCAGTGCAAACCAAAAATGATAAGCGACAAGGTCTTCGAAAACGTAGATCGTTTGTGGCTTGCTTGAGTCAATATTCTGCGCGAGATCTTCCCAGCCGCACCAAATAAAATTCGGCTGCGCGGTTCGAAACTGAATCGCAAAAGCTGCGCCTGAAAGCAAAAACATCAATGAAATCAGGACGATTTTCAGCGGCTTGATCTCGATCGCGTTCAAAACCATCGCCGTAAAGATCGCCATCGGCGCAAAAACGATTATCAAATGGCGCGTTCCCCAAATCGAATAGGGCAAAATCCAACTCGCGGCAAATGTGAGCAAAAGCGGCAATTTTATAAGGATCAAAAGCAAAATAAAGTTTCGCCTTTCCGTTTCATCTTTTATCCGCAAGCCGGTTATATAAAAAACCGACGCTGTAAGCGTAAGGAGTAAAACGGGTATTGCGATATAAAAATTCGAAGAGGCGTCGGCGCTGCTTGCTTGAAAATAAAACGGCTCGATCAAATCGAAAACAAATTGAAAGATCGTCAGAAAATTCGGTTTGGCGATCCAGCCAATGTTTTGTGATAATTCGGAATTCATTTCGGCGGCACGCCAAATCATAAAGATCCACGGCACGAACGCGACCAAATTTACTCCGAACATTATCAAAATTTGCCTGGTCTTTATTCGCTGCAAAATCAAGATCGCCACGACTTCGGAAATAGCCACAAACCAGCCGAAATAATGCGAATAGATCAATAAAACATTGACGACCGTTAAGATCCAAAAACTTTTTCCGAGATTCAAAAAACGCACAAAAAGCCATAGCGAAAAAAGCGAAAGACACAGCAGCAGCGCGTACATTCTAACTTCCTGCGCGTATTTAATGAGCGCGCCGTTGAACGCGAAAAACGCGAGTGCAAGAGCAATTGCCGGGAAATTTAGTTTCAAAGCCCGGCAAAGAAAATAAAACGGTACGAGCGCAATTATCGAGAAAAAAACTGAAAACGATCGAAGCCAAAACAGACTTTCGCCACCGATCGAAATCCAAAGTTTGAGGAAAACATAAAAAAGCGGCGGATGTATCAAATCCTGCGCGACGAAGCCAAAAATATTTTCCCAGTCGTGCTCAGCTGCATGGACGCCGAAGATCTCGTCAAACCAAAGGCACGATTCGGTTAAATTCCAAAAACGAAGGAGAATGAAGATCAGACAGATCGCGGCGAGAATTGCGAACCAATATTTTTGTGTTAATTTCACTCTTTCCGGAGCCCGGACAGCTTGTCCGCAATGTTTGCACAAGCAAACAACTTTTAAACGCTCGCGCGTTCACTGCAGGCTGGCAGCCTGCGCTACGTTTACAATTCCACGCCGTCGCAAAGATTGCCTTTAACGCTTGTGTAATAAAGCGGAACTTCCGTGAATTTATCGGTTTCCAAACAATAGGAGAGACATCGGTTAAAGGGTTTTGAATAGATGTGCAGACTCACCGCGCGTTCGTTGAATTCGGGTAAATTTAAGATTTGATGGATCGGCTCTTCAAGCTCAACCTTCGCCGCAAGACAATCGGAAAGATCGAATCGATCTGTTTCTTTTAATTTACAAAAGCCTGTTTCTTCATCAATTTCGAGTACCGAAAAGTTTTGCCCACGCAATTTGCCAAGCGGCACTGACATCCAGCATTTTTGATCCGCATGATTATGCACAGCGGAAGCCTGACCGCTTTCCCAACAAACCGCCATCAGCTCAAAACGCTCGTCTTTGTAGATCAAATTCCGCGTATAATATTTTTCGCTCCAGAAAAAAAACGGTTCGATAGAATCTACCGAAACCGGATTTTCACCCAAAAATTGGTAAACATTGTCGCATGTAAAATCCGAATCGGAAATTCTGCAAAGCCCTGAAATGATTCTTTCGATCTGAAACATAGAATTCATTAAAAATATCAAAGCCTTTCCGCCGAATCAAATGTTTGCGACTCAGTACAAACCGGCGTAGTAATTTCTTTTCCGCTGCATTCTTTCACATTTTCCGTCGATCAATGGGTCGCCGGTATCTTTACAGCAAGGATTTATCAAGCTGCAGCTGAGCCCGTTCTTCATCATTTTCGCAAGCGTGTCCTGCCCGACCGCAGAAGGATGAAAACAATCGCAGCACGAAAGATGTTCGGAACTGAATCGATAAAACCAGGGCGCGTCGCTATAAACGAAATGCGTTCCGGCGGCTTTCACTCCACCGCCGACCATTTCGCCGCCAACGATCACGATTGGCGAATTTCCGCCGTCGGGAATTGCCGCGTAATCTGCCGTAACGCTTTTCAAAATGTCGCGGTAGGCTTTCATCGTCGTGTAAGTATCAGAAATACTTGCGGTTGAGCAATTTCTCGTCAAAGAACTGCAAATACTCGCAACGCCCCACAAGAATTGGCAAGTTCCGCCAAGTTGGCAATTCGATTTACTTTGGAAATTGCAAAGCTGTGAAACGCGAACGGGCGCGACAACGCCGACCCGCGTGTTCGAGGTCGTCATCAACACTTCCAAACCTTTGCGAAATTCGCGCTCAAATGCTTCGGGCTTCGTTTTGCAATAATTGTTCGGATCGCGGTCGGTGCTTGAACACGAAGCATTTACTTTTGCTACAGTTCCCGCGCAACTATCGTTATGACCGATAAAAACCGCCGCCAGCCGCGGCGAAGGTTGGGCGTTCAGATAAGTTTTGATGTTGTTTGCCTGATTTAGAAAATCGCTGAGCATTTGCGCGCCCGAAGCCGCCGAATTCGGATTTCGCGCTAAAATGCTTGAACCAAAATCGCATTCCAAACGCTCGACAAAACTAAAAACATTTTCGTTTCCCGCACTGCAAAAATTTGTGCCGTGAGTTCTGCTCGTGATCCAATTATATTGTTCTTGATCGCCGTTTGAACACGGAAATGAGCTGCTTGCGTTAAAGCCTTTCGAGATGCTGTCTCCGGCAACATCGATTGCCTGAATGCTTAGCTGCGCGTTGATTCTCAGAGAAAAACTAAGCTGAAATACCACCGCGCACAGAAATATGCACAATATTTTTCTCATTTTTTCCCTCTCGAATTGTCTGAATTAGAAATGACTCTCAATTGTTCTGCGATTTTTGCAAAAAGTCAACAAACTCCGCCGCGTTTCTGGTCAAGCCGGGAAAGGTCGCGATTATTTTTCCATCCGCATCCATCACGGCATAAAACGGAAGCGCGACGGTTTGAAATGTTTGCTCCTGGAATTGCTGGTGCTTTTCGTAAATTTCACCATCGCCGTCCGTATAAAGACTCGCCAAAACAAACTTTTCCATTTCCCTTTTCACTTCGGGAACGGGAAACATATTCGCTTCCATCCAGCGGCAATTCGTGCAGGTGTAGCCGGTAAAATCTATAAAAATTCGCTTGTTGTCAGCCTTTGCCTTGGCGCGCGCGGCTTCGAGATCGTTTGTGATCCAATGAAGCTCTTCAGCTTTATTTCCCAAAACATTAAATCTCGACTCAACATTTTTCGGCGGCAGAAAAGATTCCAGCTCACCTAACTTTTTACCAAGAATGCCGGTTGTGAGATAAAAACAAATGCCAAAAAAGAGCGCGGTAAAAACGATCCGCAAAGGCGTGATCTTTTTGACCGGAGAATCGTTTTTAAGCCTAAAAAAGCCCAAAATATAGGCGATTATCGCAAGCCCGATGATAACCCAGATCATCAATACGACTTCGCGCGTGAAAATTTTTCCGTAATTGAGCAATCCGTTTTCGACGAAATTCGCGCCCCAAACCAGATCGACGTTTGACAAAAATTTCATCGCCGCGGCGATTTCCAGAAAACCCATCACAACTTTTACCGAATTTAGCCAACCGCCGGATTTCGGCAAACCCTGAAGAAGACGCGGAACCGTCGCAAGCACAAAAAACGGCAGCGCGAACACGGTCGAAAAGACAAACATTCCGAGAAGCGGCATTTTCCAGTCGCCTTGCGACGTCGAAACGAGAATCGTGCCGATAAAAGGCGACGTGCATGTAAACGACGTAAGCGTGAAGGTTAATCCCATCAAAAGTGCGCCGAGATATGCGCTTCCCTTTCCTTCTTCGGTACGCGCGAGTTTATCGAGTTTGTTCAATACGGATGATGGAATCGAGATCTCATAAAAACCGAAAAGATTGAACGCGAAAAATATGAAGATCGCTGCGATCAGTAAATTTATCCACGGATTTGCGGCGAAAAGTGTGATTCCCGCAGCGCCGAGAAAAACCGCCAGCGCCATTCCCAGAAGCGAAAATGTCGCGATAATTCCGATCGAATAAACGGTCGCAAGCTTGATCGACTTTTTGTGATCGCCGTCCGAATGTTTCAAAAAATACGAAACCGTGATCGGTATCATCGGAAAAACGCACGGTGTTAAAAGCGAGATCGCGCCGAAGGTTATCGCAAGCCATATGAAAGCCCAAATGTCGGTTGTTCGCTGTTCGTTGTTCGCGGTCCATTGCCGATTTTCGGTATCTACTGCCGGCAACGCTACGGATTTCTTAGCGTCTTCGAAACCGGCAAACGTAACTCTGACGGTTTTCGGCGGCAAACACGTTGTGTCGTTGCAAACCTGAAAGCGGACGTTAACTGCCAAGGCATCCGCCGCGGCTTCAGCAAGAGCGGCGACCTGAAAATTAAATTCAGCCTTTTCAGCAAAAAATTTGGTGTCGATCTGAAAATTGGGATCGAATTTGACGATCGGCGCGGGCGACGAAATTTGTCCTCTGATCTCGAATGGCGAGTTTTCACCGATGGTGATCTTTGTCGGAATAGGACCGCCGTCCGGCTGCTCAACGGCATAAAGATGCCATTCGCCCTCGATCTGCGCCTTGAGCTTCACTTTGAAGGTTTCGTCCTTCTTCAGCGTTTTGCCTTTAGCATCGGATTCGAGCGACCATGAAACCGGATTTTGCGCAAAGACAAAAACCGGAAACACAAATATAAAAAACAGTAAGCAAAATCGAATAGAGCGCATAATTCATCAAGATTTTATCATCAAGCCGAGCTGCTTTAACAATCCAACAACCGTTAGCAGTTCCATTTTGCACAAACGCAAGTCTTTTGCGTATAATTTTAGAAAAGATTAGCTTTATAATCTTTACAAAATCGCGAATTTGGCAAAATTTGCGAACGGAGGTTTTGATATTGTCAAAAACAGCGACCCGCCAAAAAACCGAAAACAAGACGGCTAAGACTTCCGGCAACGGAACCTCGCAATCCGCTTCAAAAAAGTCCGGCAAACCGGAAATTAGCGATTCCGTCGACCGCAAAGAGGCGCAAGCCGAATATAGTAAACGCAAAAAGTCACAGCAAAGTTTAATTCAATCGACTGATAAAAAGCTTCTTCGCGAGATGCTTTACCAAATGGTTTTGGGCAGAGTTTTTGAAATGAAATGCGCCGAAGTTTACAGAATCGGAAAGATCGGCGGATTTTGTCATTTGTATATCGGGCAGGAAGCGATCTCGGTCGGAACCCAAATGGCGCTCGAAAAGAAAGATTTTGTGATCACCGCCTATCGCGATCACGTACAGGCGATGGTCGCCGGCATCACGCCGGAAGCCGTAATGGCAGAACTCTTCGGCAAATCGGGCGGCGTTGTGAAAGGAAAAGGCGGCTCAATGCATATGTTTTCGGCGGAAAATAATTTTTTCGGCGGACACGGTATCGTAGGCGGGCAGATCGGCGTCGGAACCGGAATGGCTTACGCGCAAAAATACAAGGAAACCGGCGGCGTTACGCTTTGTTTTTTTGGTGAAGCGGCGGTCAATCAGGGAATGTTTCACGAATCTCTAAACATGGCGCAGCTTTGGAAACTGCCGATCGTTTATATTTGCGAAAACAACCGGTATGGAATGGGAACTTCGCAGGAACGCGCGATGAGCATTTCGAGCATTGCAAAAAAAGCCGAAGGTTACGGCATGGTCGGCGAGTTTGTTGACGGAATGGACGTAATGGCGGTTCGCGACGCAACTTTGAGAGCGGTTGAAAGAGCGAGAAAGGATTTTTTGCCGACGCTGCTTGAAATTCGCGCCTACCGGTTTATGGGACATTCGATGTCCGATCCGGGAAAATATCGCACGACCGAAGAGATCAAAAAATATCAGGAACGCGACCCGATCGTTTTGTTTAAAGATTCTTTGAAAGCCGCAAAAATTTTTAGCGAAAAGGATTTTGAAAAGATCGAGGCGCAGGCGAAGGAAGCAACCGAAAAAGCTTTGCAATTTGCGGAAGAAAGTCCGTTTCCGGATGAGAGTGAACTGTTTACTGATGTTTATGCGTAATGTGGCGCCGCCATCTTGGGGCTATCGCGTGGGCATCTTGCCCGCGCTTTACGAGAAGATTTTACGAACTTTGATTTTTAGATGTGGCAGCAAGATGCCGCCACGACAGCCGGCTGGAAGCCGGCGTTACAATTAATTTATGGCGGAAATGAATATTCGCGATGCGCTCAATCAAGCGCTGCGAGAGGAAATCTTAAGAGACGAAAACGTCTTTGTAATGGGCGAGGAAGTTGCCGAATACGACGGCGCGTATAAAGTAACGCGCGGGCTTTGGAAGGAATTCGGCGACAAGCGCGTCGTCGATACACCGATCACCGAGCTCGGCTTTGCCGCCGTCGGCGTCGGCGCGGCGATGGCTGGTCTGCGTCCAGTGATCGAGTTTATGACGTGGAATTTTTCGATCCTCGCTGCTGATCAAATCATAAATCACGCGGCAAAAATGCTTTATATGTCCGGCGGACAGTTCAAAGTTCCGATCGTTTTTCGCGGTCCGAACGGCTCAGCATATCAAGTCTCAAGCCAACATTCGCAGGCGCTCGAAGCGTTTTACGGAAACTTTCCCGGCTTAAAAGTCGTGATGCCCTCGACCGCAGCGGACGCAAAAGGCTTGCTCAAATCTTCGATCCGCGACGACAATCCGGTAATTTTTCTTGAACAGGAAAGAATGTACGGCTTGAAAGGCGAAGTTCCCGAAGATGAAGATTTTACGATTCCGCTCGGCGTCGCCGACATCAAACGCGAAGGAACGGACTGCACGATCGTCGCGCGTTCGATGACGGTTCCGCTCGCCTTGCAAGCCGCCGAGCAAATTCAAAAGGAATTTGACGTTTCGTGCGAGGTCATCGATCCACGCACGATCAAACCGCTCGATATCGACACGATCGTCGCTTCGGTGAAAAAGACGAACCGGCTCGTTATCGCCGAAGAATCGCACGCATTCGCTTCGGTTGGCGCGGAGATTTCGCATCAAATGATGGAATATGCGTTTGATTATCTCGACGCGCCGGTGAAAAGAATTTCGTGCGCCGAAGCGCCCATGCCGTATGCCGCGAATTTGGAAAAACTAGCGCTGCCGGACGTTCCGAAGATCGTCGCGGCGGTCAAGGAAGTTTGCTATCTCTAGTGAATGGTGAATCGTAAATCGTGAATCGTGAATAGAGAAAAACGATTTACGATTTACGATTTACGATTAACGATTTACGAAAACTTATGGCTAATAAAATTTTAATGCCGAAGCTTTCTCCGACGATGGAGGAAGGACAAATTTCGCGCTGGTTAAAGAACGAAGGCGACGAGATCGAAGCCAACGAAACGATCGCCGAGGTCGATACCGACAAAGCGACGATGGAAATGACTTCGCTTGAGCCCGGAACCCTGCTCAAAATCATCGTGCCCGGCGGCGAAAACGCGAAGCTCGGTCAAACCATCGGCATTATTGGCGAAAAAGGCGAGGATTTTTCCGCATTGCTCGAAGAAGCTTCGACAAACGGCGACAAGTCAGAACCGCCTGCCTCAGCGGGCGGCTCGGGAGAAAAAACCGAAGAACCTGCTGCGGAAAAAGAAATTGCGACAGAGAAACCTGCGCCAAAAGCGGAAACCAAAGACCAAAAAGCAAAAACGGAGGACCAACGAACCAACGGACGGTTAATTGTTTCGCCGATTGCGGCTCGAATGGCTGCGGAAAACGGAGTCGATCTGAAAAGCGTGCAAGGTTCCGGTCCGAGCGGTCGCATTATCAAACGCGACATCGAAGCCGCGATGTCCGGCGGTCAAAAGGCAGCGTTTACCGAAACGGCGGAAATTCACGGCGCATCCGCTTTCCGCGACGAGAATACTTCGAAAATGCGGCAGGTTATCGCCCAGCGTCTGGCGGAATCGATCGGTCCGATCCCGACGTTTTATCTTACCGTCGAGATCGAGATGGACAACGCGCTCGCGCTTCGCAAATCCATCAATGCGTCGCTCAAAGACGACCAAAAAGTTAGCGTCAACGACATCATCGTCAAGATCGCGGCGATGTCGCTCGTCAAACACCCGTTCGTCAACGCTTCTTATCGCGACAAAACGATCCGTTTTTACGAAGACGCGGACATCGGCGTCGCGGTCGCGGTTGAAGAAGGCTTGATCACGCCCGTTATTCGCGCGGCGAACAAAAGAACCTTTGTCCAAATCGCGCGCGAAGTAAAAGAACTGGCGGGAAGAGCCCGCGAACGCAAGCTTCAGCCCGAAGAATATACCGGCGCGACGTTTTCGATCTCAAATCTCGGAATGTTTGGAATAAAAGAGTTTACCGCGATCATAAATCCGCCCGAAGCGGGAATTTTAGCTGTCGGCGCGGCTGCCCCAACGGCGGTTGTGCGCGACGGCGCGATGGTCACGCGCAATATTATGAACGTCACAATGAGCTGCGATCACCGCGTTATCGACGGTGCGACAGGCGCGAAATTTTTGCAGACTTTCAAACAAATCCTCGAACAACCGGCGATCCTCTTAGTTTAGTTAAAATTACATTTTGCAAATTTGTAAATCGCTCGTGTGTGCACGTCAGGTCAAAGTGTGCGCGTGTCAACCGCTCGTGTGTGACAGGAAGCCGCGCGTGTGTAGAAATAAACTGTTCGGGTTTGCTATCATTTACACTTCGCTTTGACCAAAAACGCAGAAACAACCGATGACAATCTTGCGCCGCATGTCGCGCTGATCGCGGTGCAGATGTTTTTCGGGTCGGCGGCTGTGCTCGGCAAAGCGGCTTTGCTCGCGTTTCCGGCGTTTGCGATCGTCGGAGTGCGCGTCGGCGGCGCGGCGCTCGCGTTTTACGTTTTGCAAAGATTTCGAGGCAGTCTCAAACTGGAAAATCGCAAAGATTATCTTTATTTCGCGCTTTTCAGCGTCTTTGGCGTCGTCTTAAATCAGCTCTTTTTCTTCAAAGGTTTGTCGCTTACGACGGCGACAAATACTTCGCTCCTCGCCGTAATGATTCCGATCTTTGCCTACGCGGCAAGCGCGCTGATCGGTAATGACAAATTTTCGTGGCGCAAAGTTTTCGGAATAATTCTTGCGGCTTGCGGCGTAATTTACCTGATCGATCCGACAAAAGCGAGCTTCTCTCAGGCGACGACGCAGGGCGATATATTAATAATTCTAAACAGCCTTTCTTACGGAATTTACATCGCGATTTCGAAAAATTTGATCAGTAAATACGGCGCACTGAAATCGATCGCGTGGATGTTTATTTTTGCTTCGGTCGTAAACGTGCCGATCGGTTTGGTTTCGCTGCAATCGGTTGAATTGTCTGAAGTCAGCGCTTCGGCATGGACGGCGGTCGCGGCGATAATCATTTTTCCGACGATCCTCGCGTATTTTTGGAACGCGTGGGCGTTGGCGCGAGTCGAGCCTTCGATCGTCGCCGTTTATGTTTATTTGCAGCCGCTGATCGGGACATTTCTCGCGCTTTTTCTGCTCAAAGAGCCGTGGAATTACCGAATCTTAGCGGCGATGATCCTTATTTTTGTCGGAGTTTTTCTCGTGACGAGAAATCGGAAGCGCGAGGTGATTTCGAAGATCTGAAACCGGACAACCCTACGATTTCCCTCTTATCTTATTTCCGCGCCTTGAATTCTTTCTCTCTTTCCTTAAAACTTTCATTGCAAAACCGAATAAACTCTTTCGCGATCGGCGAAAAATATCCACCTTTGAGCCGCGCCAAACCGAGATCCCATTTGATTTCCGCGCCTTCGATCAGCCATGAAGCGAGTCTGCCTTCTTTTATTTCTTTTGCAACGGTTTTTGCGCCGGCGATACCGACGCCCATATTGTTTTCGACCATTTGGTTGATCGCTTCCTGCCGCGAAAGTTCCATTACAACATTCGGATGAACATTCGCCGCGTCAAAAAAATCGTCGATCAACCGACGCGTGTTTCCGCCTTTTTCACCAAGAATCAGCGGTTCGACCGCAAGCCCGGCGGCGCTGATGGATCGTTTGTCGGCAAGCGAATGCGCCGGATGCGTTATGGCAACGATCTCATCACTAAAAAGCAGATCGGTCGTTACGTGCAAATTTTCAACCGGCAGCGAAACAAAAGCAATATCTACGTCGCCGTGAAGAATTTTATCGACCAACGCCTGACTTGTTCCGGAACTGACGGTAATTTCGGCGTTCGGGTACGTTTCTCGCAAATTCTGGAGAATCGAAGGAAGCTGATGCGTCGCGAACATCGCCGACGCCGAACCGATCCGTAACCGTCCGTGTTCCGCGCCTGCAAGCTCGGCGATTTCTGCGACCGCCGCGTCATGCTCGCGCAGAATTTTCCGCGCCCTTTCAAGTAGATGTTCGCCGGCTTCGGTCAAAATAACGCGCCGCGGCGTTCGCGTAAAAAGCCGCAAGCCGAGCTCGTCTTCGAGTTGGCGAATCTGCATCGAGATCGCCGCCTGCGTGACGTTAACCCGCCGCGCACCCGCGGTAAATGTTTTCGTTTCGGCGATCGCCAAAAACGCTTTCAATTGTCTGATTTCCATTATCGGCGCGATATCAAAGCGATTTATCGCACTTATAAAATCTTTCAGTTTTCGTTATATGTCAAGCATTCTTCAGAGGTTATCCAAATTTTGTCGCGCATTTTTCCATGCGCTTGACTTTTGACATAAAATATCTCGTTATACAAATTGGTAACCGCGATAAAAAGCAGATCATAGTTTCGTTTGTTTTATTGCGGCTTGCGCCCTTATTGCGTTCGAGCTTCCGAAACAATTTATGTCGTGGCAAATCGAAAATTTTCTAATGGAAACCTCGGGTCAGCTTACCGTCGACGGCGTTTCTGCAGTCGAATTAGCCGAAAAATACGGAACGCCGCTTTTCGTTTTCAGCGAATCGCGCATCAGACAAAACATTGCTTCGCTAAAACGCGCGGAATTGTCGATTCCGTGCAAATTAAAGATCTGTTACGCCGCAAAAGCCAACTCGGTGATGGCAATTTTGCGCACCGTACGAGAAGCCGGAAGCGATCTGGAAGTAAATTCAGGCGGGGAATTGTGGAAAGCTTTAAAAATTGGTTTCAGAGCCGAGCAAATTATCTTCAACGGCACGAGCAAAACCGAAAAAGAGCTCGAAGCCGCTATAAACGCAGGAATTTACGCCATTCAGTCGGATTCGATCTGTGAATTAGCATTAACCGAAAGGGTCGCGCGGCGATTAAATAAAAGAGCGAATGTTTCACTGCGCCTTGTTCCCGAGATCGAAAGCGAAACTTTAAGCGGACTTCAAACCGCGCTTTTAACGTCGAAATTTGGAATGATGCCCGCAGAAGCGCTCAAAGCGTTTCGGCGCTGGAAGGATTCGGAATTTTTGGGTTTGTGCGGCATCCATCTTCATATCGGTTCGCAAAATCCAACGGCGCAGCCTTATATCGAAGCCATGAAAACGCTTTTCGAAAACCTCTTGCAGATTTACAACGATACCGGAATCAAATTGGAGCACTTAAATCTCGGCGGCGGCTTTCCCGTCAATTATTTGCCGCGCGATTCTTCGGACATTGATCTTTCGCCGGCGCAGCGCGACTTTTTCGGCGCAACACTCGATCCGGCGGAAGTATTAGCCGAAGCATGGCGCGAGATCGAGGAAATCGCCGAAAGCAAAAATGCCTCCCATCTTTTGGAAAATATAGAAATTCTGATCGAACCCGGAAGAAGTATTATCGGCGATGCCGGAATTTGTTTGACGCGAGTTTGCAATCGTAAGGAAAGACCTGTTGAAAATTCCGAGATCGCAAATCGGAAATCAGAAATCGGAAATGACGTGTGGCTTTTAACCGACGCCGGTTTCAACATCCTTCTTTCGATGGAAATCTACAAATGGTATTACCATTTGATTTCCGCAAATCGTGCCGGCGAAGCGCATAATTTCCCTTACAAACTTGCCGGTCCGCTTTGCGACGGCGGCGACGTATATTTTGACATCGACGGCTTGCAAAGACTTCCCGATCATCGGCTTCTGCCGGAAAATGTTCAGCCCGGCGAAATCCTCGCGTTGCTCAATTGCGGCGCGTATTCCATCGCGCAGGCTTCGCAATACAACGGGCGCGAGTTGCCCGCAGTAGTTTTGATAGCGGAAGACGGCGATGTCGAGCTGATTCGAAAACGAGATACTTTTGAAGATTTGATCGCAAACGATTTATTTTGAAACAACGATTTACACGGATTCTCACTGATTTTTCTTAAGAATTCATCCAGCTTGTATCAATTTTGTTTGAAACCTTTTCATCAAATTCATTCACCAAGCGAAAATGTTGACCCTTGGCTTCCACCTGTGTAAATCGGCGTTAATCGTTGTTTCAATGATCATTCTCCGCGTTCTTATCACTTATACAAGATCGATTTTCGTCGTCGCAAACGATTTATTTTGAAACAACGATTTACACGGATTCTCACTGATTTTTCTTAAGAATTCATCCAGCTTGTATCAATTTTGTTTGAAATCTTTTCATCAAATTTATTCACCAAGCGGAAATGTTGACCGTTGGCTTCATCTGTGTAAATCGGCGTTAATCGTTGTTTCAATAACCATTCTCCGCGTCTTATCACTTATACAAGCGATTTTCGTCGTCGCAAACGATTTATTTTGAAACAACGATTTACAGGGATTCTCACTGATTTTTCTTAAGAATTCATCCAGCTTGTATCAAATTTTGTTTGAAATCTTTTCATCAAATTTATTCACCAAGCGGAAATGTTCCAGACTTTTGCTCCCGAAATTCAGAATTAAAGCGAGATCGATTTTGGTAGCTTTCAAATAATTTAAGGCTTGTGCCTTATGAATTTCCGTGATTCTCTCCGCGACTTTCAACTCAAGAATTATTTTATTTTCGACAAGAATGTCCGCAAGATAATCACCTACAACGAAGTTTTCAAACCAAACTTTGATCGGAACCTGCTGTACCGCGCTAATGCCCTCGCGCGCCAACGCAATCATCATTGAATTTTCGTAAACCTTTTCCAAAAAACCGTGACCAAAATTATTATGAACCTTCATCGCGCAGCCGATAATTTTGTACGTCAAATCGGCATATAGTAATTCTGGCTTCATAATCTGTGAAAATCAGCGTTAATCGTTGTTTCAATCACCATTCTCCGCGTCTCGTCATTTTCTGCAAGATCGATTTTTCGTCGTCGGTGAGATAAAAGTTTTCCTCTTGGTAAAACGCTGCGAGATCAGCAAGCGCGGTGGCTCGTCCGCCTTCATCGCGTATCTTGGAAACAGTTTCGAGATTCACAAGCGCGATTTCGCGCGCCTTGTTCTTTTCGCCGTATTTCGCGAAGCGCCGCGCCAGCTCGCCGAAAGCTTGTGCGAGCAAACGATACTGCGAGACATTCTCCGTCAGATCGGAGGCTTCGTTCAAAACTTCGAGCGCTTCGTCACGTTTTTCCAACTTTTCCTTTGCGTCAGAAACGCCGATCAGCGCGAACAATCTGCTGGAATCCTCCGCAATTGAATTCAAAGACTCGCGCATTGCATCGATATTTCCCGAAAACGCAAAAACCTGCGCGATTTGCGAGAGCGCCGATGTTTGCTCACTTTCATCAGGTATTTCCTGGGCTATCTCGATGGCTCGGTCCGCCTTTTCATAGCGTGCAAAATAGACGGCGATCGCCGACCAAAGACGAAAGCGCGCGCGGCTGTCGCGAATTTCCAAATCTTTTTGCGATTTCAAGATCGCATGCGCTTCTTCGAGCGCGTCGAGCGCTTCCGCGCGTTCACCGTTTTGCTCAAAGACCTGCGCAAAACCGATCAAACTTGCCGTCATCTGTGTTTTGTCGGCGACCAGATCGAGCGTCCGGTCGGCGAGATCGACGCTCCCGGCGCGCATAAAACCCTGTGCAATTCCGCCAAGAAACGCATCGCGGTGAATATTATCGAGACCTTCCGCAATCGACTTTGCGGCGTCGAACGTTTCGATCGCCTTGCCGGTCTGCTTTGCCTCGACGAAATGATTCGCGACATCGACAAACGCCCGAATTTGCTCTTCCGGAAATTCGATCTCGTTTACCGCGAGCAGCGCCTTTTCGAGAAATTGGATCGCCTTTTCGGCTTTTCCTTTTTGCAAATAGAACAGCGCGATGTTTTGCAGCGCGACGGCTTTTGCATAAGGAAACTCGATCTGATTAAGCGTTTCGAGCGCGGCAGTTTCATCGCCGATCGCGGCTTGATTCAAACCGACATCGGCAAAAACTTCGTCGGGATGTTCCAATTCCTCGGCGATTTCCAGCGCCTTTTCAAAATCGTTTTTCGCCGATTTTTGAAGCGCGATCTTTTCGCGTGCCTGCCGCTGCATTCCGAAATCTTCCATCGCTTCGACAAGCTGAAAGGCGTATTCGTCGTCATCGATAGCCGCGCATTTTTCCGCAACAAAAGTTAAAAGCTTGTCGCGCACAAATGGATCGTCGATCGCGTCGGCAAGCGCGGCAGCCATATCGACCTCGCCGCGCGCTAGATATCGAGGCACGATCTGCTCCATCGCTTCGCCGTGTCCGTCGCTGCTGCGAATTTCCTCCGCCAGATAAACAGCGCAGGAAAAAAGATCTGTGTTGGCTTCGTCGAGAGTGATTTGATGTTCTGCCATTTTTTCTAAATAAAGACCCGCCGAATCGATTCCGGCGCCCAATCGTTGAGGTTTTTTGCGACGGCATCGGCTCCGGCGTCGCGCAGCTCGTCCGCCGTCACCGTATTTGTCACGCCAAGCGCCATCAGATCTGCGTTTCGCGCCGCCATAATTCCCTGAGGCGAATCTTCGATGACGAGACATTCTCCGTGCGTTATCGGAAGATGATTCTTTCTCGTGTGCGCCGCGTCGATCAAGCGAAATCCGGCGCGATAACATTGCGGATCGGGCTTGCAAACGGTTACGTCTTCGGCGCTGACGATCGCTGAAAAGCTCTTGGCAAGATCAGTTTGTTCCAAAACAAATTCGATTTCCGCGCGCGTCGCCATGCTAACGATTCCGAGTTCGAATTCCACCGCCATTTTCCGAACAAAATTCTCGATTCCGTCAAAAAGCGGAATTTCCGATGCGATCATCTCGCGCCAGCGATTCGTCTTCGCCTGCATTATTTCAAGGATCTTATTGCCTTCCGGTTTTTTCCCAGACCGCTCGTAAGCGGCTTCGATAAAGGTTTTATCGTCCATTCCCATGCATAAATAATATTCGTCTTCGGTCAAACCGATGTCTTCTTTGGCGAAAATTTCCTGATACGCCTTCATCTGAATCGGCTCATCATCGATGATCACGCCATTGAAATCCATTAAAATTGCTTTGATCATTTTGAAAAAGTTTCCTTTTAATTGTAATAAAAATTGTATTCTAGCTTCCCAAAGGCGCTGCGGCAAATTGTACCGCGAGCATCTTGCTGGCTGTCCCGACGGCATCTTGTCGTCAGAGACTTTTTCACAGATTCAAGCCAATTCTGAATGCGGCGGTAAGATACCGCCGCGACAGCCGCCAGGATGGCGGCGCTACAATAAGAACTTCTCGTCAAACATATTTCCGCGACCGAGAATTCCGTTTGGGTCGAAGGCGCGCTTTAGTTCCGCCATTTCGTTTAAATATCTTTCGCCGTACATAACAGATAAATATTTCGATTTCAGTTTTCCGATTCCGTGTTCCCCGCTAACCGTGCCGCCAAGCATGATCGCCTGGGCGATGAATCTGCCGTAAAGATGTTTTGCCGTTATTGCTTCTTCTTTATTTTTCGGGATCATATTCGCGTGCAGATGATTGTCGCCGATATGCCCAAAGATCACGTAATCTAGTCCTGATTCGGCAAGTTTTTCTTTATAAAACTTTAAGAACGACCCAAACTTATCATCCGGAACAGCCATATCCGTGCCGACCTTCCGCTGCTTGTAACGCGCGATCCTTTCATTGACCGCGACCGGCAGCGCATGCCGGAATTCGCGCATTTTTGCGTGATCCTGTTCGCTTGTCGTAAACCAGGAAATATCGATTTCCGCGCCATGTTTTTCAAGCAGCCCGTTCCACTTTTGAAACAAAACGTCTTCCGTTGTCGCGGTTGTCTCCTGTTCGAAAAAGATCGCGCCAGCCATCTCTTCGGGCGTTTCTGGAAACTTTTCCTTTATAAATTTGAGCGCTTCGCAATCGAAATATTCAAGCAAGGATGCGTCGAGCGATGTGCCGCCAGCGTCCTCGCTGACTGTCGCGTTGGCATCTTGCCGCCGCTGCCGAGTGCGGGACGCACTCAGGACAGCCGTCGAGACGACGGCGTTACGCTTTCTTGTTGAAAATGAGAGTTCTATCGCTTCGGTCACAAAATTCAGTAAATCCGTTTCATTTTTGAAAAAAACAATTCCGCTCAAAAATCCTTCCGGCTTTGGCAAAAGCTTTAGCTCAATTTCGGTAACGACTCCTAGTGTTCCTTCGCTTCCAATAAACAGATCGATGGCGTCCAATTTTTCACCGGAAAAATATCCGCTCGTGTTTTTTCTGACGTTCGGCTGGCGATATGTTGGAACTTTTGCACGAACCCCGCCAACTTCGATAAAACCGTTTTCGGCAAAAACGTCGCCGCGTTTGAGGCTCAAAAGATCGCCGTTCGCCAAAATAATCTGCAATCTTTTGACATAGTTTCGCGTCGCGCCGTATTTGAAACTTCTCGCGCCGCTTGCATTTGTCGCAACCGTTCCGCCCATCTGGCAGCTCCATTCGGTTGGATCCGCCGGATAAAAAAGTTTTCGCGCGTCAACCGCTTTTTGAAGATCGATCAATAAAACCCCGCTTTCGACGATCGCTGAATTCTCGTTAATTTCCTTTACTCTATTGAGTTTTTCAAGCGAAATAATATATCCGCCAAACGGAATCGCGCCTGCTACCGTTCCGGTACGCGCACCGGAAATCGTCACAGGATTTTTTTTCGCGTTTGCTTCTTTTAAGATTTCAGCAATTTCATCGGCGCTTTCCGGTATAAAAAGCTTTTCGGCGTGTCCGCCGCTTAGATTACTCGCGTCGGTCAAATAATTTTCGAGCTCGGCGATTTCGGTTTTGACGCGCATAAGATCTTAAGAAAACTCTATCTGTCTGTCTCTCAGATATCTTAATTTATCACGAAGCTCGGCGGCGTGTTCGAATTTCATCTCTTTCGCCGCATGCCGCATTTCGCGTTCGAGTTGGGCGATCGTTTCCTTTAATTGCTGCGGCGAATATTCTTCAAAACCATCGAGATTTAGCGGAACTTTGAAATAATCCGCCTCATAGGCTGTGACCAAAGTCGCGTCAATCGATTTAACGATCGTCGTCGGCGTAATGCCGTGTTCGGCGTTGTATTCTTCCTGGATCGCGCGGCGCCGCTGCGTTTCGCCGATCGCATTTTCCATCGATCTCGTTATTTTATCGGCGTAAAGGATCGCTTTGCCGTCGGCATTTCGCGCGGCGCGACCCATTGTTTGTATAAGCGAGCGCTCGCTTCTCAAAAAGCCTTCTTTGTCGGCGTCAAGTATCGCAACGAGCGAAACTTCCGGCAAATCCAAGCCTTCGCGCAACAGATTTATCCCGACGAGAACGTCGAATTCGCCGCGCCGCAAATCGCGTAAGATTTTGATACGTTCCAGCGTCAAAATTTCCGAATGAAGATAATTTACCTTCACTCCGACCTCGGCGAAATATTCGCTTAAATTTTCCGCCATACGCTTGGTCAAAGTCGTAACCAAAACTCGTTCGTTTCGTTCCGCGCGAACGCGGCATTCTTCGAGCAAATCGTCGATCTGTCCGCTGACGGGACGGACCTCGACGATCGGATCAAGCAAACCGGTCGGACGAATTATCTGTTCGATAACCTCACCTTCAGTTTTGGTCAATTCGTAAGGTCCGGGCGTTGCCGAAACATAGATCGTTTGACCGACGCGCTGTTCAAATTCCTGAAAACTCAGCGGTCGGTTGTCTTTTGCGCTCGGAAGCCGAAAACCGTATTCGACCAGAGTTCCCTTTCGCGATTGATCGCCTTTATACATCGCGCCGAGCTGCGGAATCGTCTGGTGCGATTCGTCGATCACCATCAGCGCATCTTTCGGCAGATAATCGAGCAGCGTCGGCGGCGGTTCGCCGGGCGTTTTTCCGGTCAAGTGCCGCGAGTAATTCTCAATGCCGTGGCAAAATCCCATTTCTTTTATCATTTCGAGATCGTACATCGTGCGTTGATGAAGTCTTTGCGATTCGACGATCTTGCCCTGTTTTATCAACTCTTCTTCCCAAACGTTGAGCTCTTCCCTGATCGTTTTCAGCGCGCGTTTTATCGTTGGTTTTGACATCACATAATGAGTTTTCGGATAGATCGGCAGGCGCGATTCGTGTTTTTTTATAACTTCACCGAGAAGCGGATCGATAGTGTAAATTCCTTCGATCTCGTCGCCCCAGAATTCGATTCGGTAAGCTTGATCCTGATAGCTGGGATAAACCTCGACAACGTCGCCGCGAACACGAAACGTTCCGCGCTCAAATTCTATATTCGTCCGCTCATACTGAAGTTCGACTAGTCTTCGCAGAAAATCTTCGCGCGGAAGTTTTTGTCCCGGCTCGACGAAAACCAGCATATTGTAGTAAGCGTCCGGATCGCCCAAACCGTAAATGCACGACACGCTCGCGACAACTATCACGTCGTGCCGCTCAAAAAGCGCACGCGTCGCGCTCAAGCGAAGGCGGTCGATCTCATCGTTCACCGTCGCTTCTTTTTCGATATACAGATCGGAAGCCGGAACATACGCCTCGGGCTGATAATAATCGTAATAGGAAACAAAATATTCGACAGAGTTATCCGGAAAAAATGTCTTAAATTCCTGGTAAAGCTGCGCGGCAAGTGTTTTGTTGTGCGCAAGAACGAGCGTCGGGCGCTGAACTTGGTCGATGATGTTGGCGATTGTAAAAGTTTTTCCGCTGCCGGTGATTCCAAGCAAAACTTGATCTTTTACGTTGTCGTTGAGGTTTTGTACAAGTTGCGCGATAGCTTCGGGCTGATCGCCTTTTGGTTGATTTTCCGAAACGAGCCGAAATTGCATCTCTCGATTTTAGACCAAATCTGCGCGTTCACAAAAAGCAAAAAAAGCGAGCTGCAAACCCCTTCGCTCGCAGCCCGTCAAATTCATTCACAATTTGATTACTTTATGCCGCAACCATTCCAATCTCTTCCAGAATTTCATCGACCTCTTTTTGCAGATCTTCCGGAAGGCTTTTGCTTTCGAGCAGCGAATAAAGCCCTTCAAGCGCGTTTGGCTCTTTTGTGATTCGAATTATGTGTAAGATCGCTTTGCGCACATTAATATCTTGATGTGATTCCAAGGCTTCGAAAACTCCACCGGTTTCGCCCGATTTCAACAGGAGAACAACAAGCGCGAAAGCTTCGTATGCAGACCTGAAATCACTGTGGACAAGACGGGCGAAGGAGCGTTTTACCAAATCGGCTTCGATCGCCGCGCGAGCCGTCGAACGCATTTTGAATTCATCGTTAGTTTCGGCAAATCGTGTCCAGGCATCCGCCCGATCAAAGCTTAAACGAAACAATCCGCGAGCCGCAGCGGCGCGAACTTCTCGCGTCGGATCGGCGCAGGCAAGCAATATCGGCTCAAAAGCCGACTCGTGATCAAAATCGGCTAAAACGCCGACCGCCTTCGAGCGCAAATTTGACGAAAGATCGTAAAGCGCGATCTGCGAAAGCGCATCGATCGAATTTCGCGTTCTAAAAGCCGCTAAGATACGAAGCGAAAGATCGCGAACCTCCTCATCTTCCTCATATTCCTCGTGAACTTGTTCGATCGCGCTCATCAACGCTTCGTCGTTAGAAAGCGAGAGCGGGACAAAAGGTTTGGAAAGCTCGAGTTGCCGCACGGAAAAAATGGGCATCTCACCGGTGTTTAACGGATTTTCGTCTTCCACAGCGTCAGGCTTGGACTGCTCTAAATCTGATTTCGGAAAACTGTCCGAACCCGGAAATCTCGCCGGCAAATTCTTTCCCGATCGGTGAGTTTTACCTCGTTTATTGATGATCTTTTGATTTCTTCGCAGCCATTCCAGCTCTTTGTCGGCGTCTAAAGAATTATCGTCCCATCCGCTTTCCATTCCCTGAGCTATCCGGGCTTCGTTTTTTGCAGCTTTTTTACGCCTTATCGACCAGTAGATCGCTCCGGCTAAACCAAGAACCAGCCACAAAAGCGCGATATACCACAACGTAAAATCGTCTTCCTCACTTGCAACTTCCGGCGCGACGGTTACAGACGGCACCTGCGCCAAAATATTCGAGGAAATAAATAGCAAAAGCGAAACGATCTTTCCGAACTTATTTTCTTTCATACAAAAACCTGAGATATGTTTTATCGTGTCACGCAGAATTTACGGGCGGATTTTGATTGAATTTTGGTTTGAGCGCGCAACATATGAATTCCTGAACAGAAATTCAATGACAATCTTACCATCAATTGTTGAAAGTTGTCACCCTATTTTTTAACTTTGTTTGTCACGAATAGATATTTGGCAAAAAAAGGAAATTACGGCGGGTTCAAACTTTACCAATCGTGAATTTCGTAATAAAGTAGCTTATTCAATTTATTTCTGCTCTCTGTTATTTCGAAAAATGTCGGCTGCCAAAACCGTTTCGGAAACCTTTATTTCAAATTTGCCGCTTATTCACCGCGGAAAAGTTCGCGATGTTTACGAGGTGAATGAGTCGCGATTGGTGTTGGTCGCAACCGACCGGATCTCTGCGTTCGATTGCGTTATGCCGACCGCGATTCCGCACAAAGGCAAAGTTTTGACGGCACTTTCGGCGTTCTGGTTCGGATATTTGAGCCATCTGACCGATCACCATTTAATAACGACCGACATCGAGAAAATGCCGGCAAATATTGGACAAAATGAAAGTCTGAAAGGTCGTTCGATGCTTGTGAAACGCACCAAAGTTTTTCCCGTCGAATGCGTCGTGCGAGGGTTTTTGGAAGGCTCAGGCTGGAAAGATTACCAGCGAAGCGGAAAGATCTGCGGGCACGATTTGCCTTCCGGCTTGCGGCAATGTGAAAAGCTGCCGAAGCCGATCTTTACGCCGGCGACAAAGGCTCAAACCGGACACGACGAAAATATTACCGAGCAGGAATTCGCGGAAATCGTCGGCGCCGAAACCGCCGCAACGCTCAGTTCACTTTCGCTCGAAATATACAAAACGGCGAGCAAATATGCCTTAACGCGCGGAATAATTATCGCTGACACAAAATTTGAGTTCGGCTTGGACGAAAACAATGAAATTTTGTTGATCGATGAAGTCTTGACGCCCGATTCATCGCGGTTTTGGTCGGCTGAAACCTACGAACCGGGACACGCGCAACCGTCTTTTGATAAGCAATTCGTGCGCGAATATCTGGAGACTTTGGATTGGAACAAACAGCCACCGGCGCCCGAATTACCGCTGGAGATCGTCAAAGCCACGACCGAGCGTTATCTCGCGGCTTATCGTTTATTAACCGGAAAGGAATTGGCGAGTATTTAGAAAATTATGCGTAAACAAATGGAAGGTCTGATCGAGGCGATGCTTGACGGGCGAATTATGCTCAATGAAGCTTTATGCGAATTTGAAAAACTATATATCCAAAAAGCGCTCAAACGTTATAAAGATCACCATTTAAATACCGCCAACGCGCTTGGAATTCATCGAAATACGCTTTCGAAACGGGTCGCCGCATACCAAACTCGAACAAAAACGCCAAAACGACTGCTCGCGCGACGCGCAAAAACTAACGGACAAACGTAGGCGCGCGCTTCGTTTCAAGCACTTCAATTGCGTCTCCGACTTTGAGAACTCCACCTTCTCTTTTAACGATCAAATTCTGCCCAAAAAGAACCTTTTTCTTCGTGCCCCGTTTCACAGTGCGAAATGACGCCAGCGTTTTCAGTGGTTCGACGCCGGTTTTTACGCCGTCCTTTTGATCGATCGTCGTGATCACGCAGCGATCGCACGGCTTTACAACGTGGAAAACCGTCTCGCCGATTTGAAGCGTTTTCCATCCATCTTCAGCAAACGCTTCCGAATCGCGCACCACCAAGCTAGGGCGAAAACGGTTCATCGGCAAGGGAACTTCAAATTTTTCATTTAAATCTGCGAGCGAGTTCTCTCCGATCAGCAAAAAAGGATAGCCGTCCGCAAAGCTGACGTGGTCGTCCGCGGCGGTTCGATAAAGATAATTCACCTTGCGCCGGGTTTGATCCGGCATAAAAGCGAGCCTGCATTTTGTGCCCAAAGCGTCCGAGAAAAATTGATTAACGGAATCGTCGTAAATATTCGCGCGGCAAATAGTTTGCCAAATCGTGACCCGCTCGCTTCTTTCAAAATCATATTCGAACGGAATCGTTATGCGATTTTTCGCATAGGCGGAAACGCGCAAACCAGTCTCTAGAATTTCAACATCGAGCGTCGCCATTTTGGGAAATTCCCGCTGCGTTAGGAACTGATTATTCTCATCGATCAGCATCCATCTTCGGTCGTATTGCAAACCTCGACGCTCAACCTTTGCTTCGGTCAATGAAATTCCGCGCAGAGATTTCACCGGATAAATGTTTATTTCGGATAGATACATAATGGAGCGCAGGCAGCCTTGCCTGCAGTGAACGCGAAGCGTTCAAAAAATTGGAGCGCGGACGCCCTCGTCCGCAAAGATTGCGTAGCAATCTAAGGTTTTGAAATCAGGTTGAACGCTTTTTCATTGCGGACGATGGCGTCCGCGCCTCATGCTCTGACCTTGACAGTTTTAACTTTGTTTTCTAAACTAGCAGTTTCGTATAGAGAGTGCCAAAATTCAATTTCTGTCCTGTCTATACGAGTTATTATTCAAAACTTAGATATTTTTTTCAAAAGGAGTTAAACGAATATGGCAACAAACATTAAACCATTGCACGATCGCGTAATTTTGCGTCGGATCGAAGACAATACTAATCAAACTGCCGGCGGGCTTTTTATTCCCGATACGGCGAAGGAAAAACCGCAGGAAGGCGAAGTTATCGCCGCCGGCGCAGGCAAATATAAAGAAGACGGAACGCGTCAGCCGCTCGACGTAAAAGCGGGCGACCGCGTGCTTTTCGGCAAATACAGCGGTTCCGAGATCAAGATCGACGGTGAAGAATTATTGATCATGCGCGAAGACGAAATTCTCGGAATTATCGAACGCGCGAATGCGACAGCGTAAAACAAATTTAGAAAGGAGACAATAAAACTATGGCTAAACAAGTAATTCATGGAGAAGAATCGCGGGCAGCGATTCTGCGCGGCGTAAATCAACTCGCCGACGCGGTTAAAGTTACATTGGGTCCGAAGGGACGAAACGTCGTTATCGACAAAAAATTCGGTTCGCCGACGATCACCAAAGACGGTGTGACGGTTGCGAAAGAGATCGAACTTAAAGATTCGCTCGAAAACATGGGCGCGCAGATGGTTCGCGAAGTCGCTTCGAAAACAAGTGATGTTGCCGGCGACGGCACGACCACGGCGACGGTTCTCGCGCAGGCGATCTTCAAAGAAGGCGTTCGCACGGTTGCCGCCGGCGCAAATCCGATGGCGCTCAAACGCGGCATTGAAAAAGCTGTTGTGGCGGTTGTCGAAGAGATCACAAAATTCTCGAAGCCGGTTTCGGGCGATTCGATCGCGCAGGTCGGAACGGTTTCCGCAAACGGCGACAAAACGATCGGCACGATCATTGCGGAAGCGATGGACAAAGTCGGCAAAGACGGCGTTATCACGGTTGAAGAATCGCGCACGATGGACACGACGCTTGAAGTCGTCGAAGGAATGCAGTTCGACCGCGGTTATCTTTCGCCGTATTTTGTGACCGATCCGGAAAGAATGGAATGCGTTCTCGAAGACGCTTTGATCCTCATCAACGAGAAGAAAATTTCGTCGATGAAAGACCTCCTGCCGGTTCTCGAACAGGTTGCCAAATCGGGCAGCCAGCTTTTGATCATCTCCGAAGATGTCGAAGGCGAAGCGCTTGCAACTTTGGTTGTTAACAAATTGCGCGGAACGCTAAACGTCGCGGCTGTCAAAGCTCCCGGCTTCGGCGATCGACGCAAAGCGATGCTCGAAGACATTGCCACGCTCACAGGCGGCAAGGTCATTTCGGAAGATCTCGGCATCAAGCTCGAAGGCATCACGCTCGAAGATCTTGGCAAGGCGAAGAAGATCACGATCGACAAAGACAACACGACGATCATCGAGGGCGCGGGCGACGGCGAAACAATTCAAGGTCGCGTCAAAACGATCCGTGCGCAGATCGAGGAAACCACTTCGGATTACGACCGCGAAAAATTGCAGGAACGTCTTGCGAAATTGGTCGGCGGAGTCGCGGTTATCAAAGTCGGCGCGGCTACCGAAACCGAAATGAAGGAAAAGAAAGCTCGTGTTGAAGACGCGATGCACGCCACGCGCGCGGCTGTCGAAGAAGGAATCGTTCCGGGCGGCGGCGTCGCTTTGGTTCGCGCTTCGCGTGTGCTTGATAATTTCAAGACGGATTCCGAAGACACGGACGAGCAGATCGGTGTAACCATCGTAAAACGCGCTCTCGAAGAGCCGCTCCGCCAGATCGCGCAGAATGCGGGAATGGAAGGCGCGGTCGTCGTCGGCAAAGTTCGCGAAGGCAAAGGCGACAACTTCGGCTTTAACGCCGCGACCGAGAAATACGAAGATCTCGTCGCCGCAGGCGTTATCGATCCGGCAAAAGTTACGCGTTACGCTCTTCAAAACGCGGCTTCGATCGCCGG
>JBGTFE010000145.1:0-1593 GCA_041747435.1 Pyrinomonadaceae bacterium
GATTGAAACGGTTTTGTTAAAAAAGCATCCGCGCCGACGCGCTTTGCTTCGCCTTCGTCAAAAGGCTCAAACGAGCCGACCAACAAAATTACCGGAATTCCGCTTGTTTCCGCGTTTTGTTTTATTTTTTCGCAGATCTCATAGCCGTTCATTCCCGGCATATTTATATCAGCCATGATCAGATCCGGCTGTATTTCCGGCAGCTTTTCCATCGCCGAATTTCCGTCTCCGACGCTGATCACATCAATCCCTTCGTCAGCAAACGTAAGGTTTACAACCTTTTGAATCGTTATTGAATCGTCGGCAAGAAGTAATTTATGTTTTGACAAGAATTTTTTCTCCTAAGAAAGAAATCTGTTTCCGAAATTGAAAATTATCACCTGCGAAAGTCTGCGTCAAGAACTTCAGGCGTGATCGGATCGGCTCTGAACAAACATTCGAAGCATCGTCTGCAACTGCGAGGTTGTAAAGGGTTTTGGCAAAAACGCGACGGCGCCGGATGAAAAACTATCGCTCGAAAGACGCGGATTTTGCTCGGCGGTCATAATGATTACGGGGATTTTTTTTAGCCGTCGTTCGGTCTGCATATGCCGCACGAGTTCGGTGCCCTGTATATATGGCATCACAACGTCGAGAATTGCGGCGACAAACGGTTCGCCCGTTTGTAAGATCTTATAAGCTTCCTTTCCATCACGCGCGGAAACGACCGTGTAGCCTTCCTTTTCGACGATCGTCTTTACAAGACGCAGGATAGCCGGATCATCGTCGGCAACCAGGATCTGTGGTTGACCGTCGTTTTGCGTTTCATTCATTAATTATTTTTCCCTCTTTTAAGCCGCAAGTCTATGATAACAAACTTTCGTTTGATTCTACGAATTCGAGCTAAGTTTTGCCGCTAATTTTATAGCGGCTTTCATACTCGAAGCATCCGCCAGGTTTTTTCCGGCAATGTCGAACGCCGTTCCGTGATCGACGGACGTCCTGATAAACGGCAAGCCGAGAGTTACATTTACCGCTTCGCCAAAAGAAAGCGATTTGACCGCGATCGTCGCCTGATCGTGATAACAGGCGATCACGGCGTCAAACTCTCCGCGGAAAGCGCGAAGAAAAATGGTATCTGGCGCAAATGCGCCGGAAACGTCAATTCCATGCTGTCTGCATTCTTCGATCGCCGGAATTATCTCGTCCGTTTCTTCAGAGCCAAACATTCCGCCTTCGGAAGCGTGCGGATTTAAGCCGGCGACGGCTATTGAGGCGTCTTTTTTCAAAAGCTTTGACATTTCACGATGCGAAAATTTTATCAATTCGATCAGCTTTTGTTTTTTGACCAAGCGAATCGCGTCGCGAAGCGCGAGATGCGTCGAAAGCAAAACTACGCGAAGCTCGCCGGCGAAAAAGCTCATCGCGAAATTTTTGGTATCGGACAGATGTGCGAGAAATTCTGTGTGCCCCGGAAAATCATAGCCGCCGAGCGCGAGTGCTTTTTTGCTGATCGGTGCGGTGGCGATTGCGTCGATTCTGCCGCTGCGCCAAAGTTCGACGGCGGTTTCAATACATTGGGCTGCTGCCTTTCCTGTGTGAGCCGCGTCTTTG
>JBGTFE010000146.1:0-85685 GCA_041747435.1 Pyrinomonadaceae bacterium
ACCAATTCGATGGTTTCATCACAAACTCCGCAACCTGCACTAAATACTTCTACTTTTCTTTTGTTATTCATAATTTTT
This sequence comes from Pyrinomonadaceae bacterium, assembly GCA_041747435.1. Taxonomy (GTDB): domain Bacteria; phylum Acidobacteriota; class Blastocatellia; order Pyrinomonadales; family Pyrinomonadaceae; genus JBGTFE01. Next base: position 79 of record JBGTFE010000146.1, read on the forward strand.
ACCTCATTAAAATTTATCTTCTGAACTGAGGTTTTCAAGAATCGGACATTCACTCGCCGAAGCCTCATTGCAACAACTTTTAACCAAAATCTCCAAAGAATTTTTCATTCCCCGCAAGCGTTTAATCTTATCGCCGATGTCGGCAATCTTTTCAGTTGCACGTTTTCGCACATCCGCAGTAGTTGCTTCCGGCGTTACCCGCAAATTGAGCAATTCCTTTATTTCTTTGAGCGAAAATCCTAATTCCTGAGATTGTTTGATAAAACTAATTCGATTTATGCTTTCGGTTGAAAACATACGATAACCGGCATTTGAACGCGGCGGTTTAGGCAACAGACCGATTTTTTCGTAATATCGAACAGTTGCAGAGTTCACACCGCTTTGTTTTGCCAATTCTCCTCTTGTTAAATGTTTCATCAAATTACCTCACTAAATTAAGGATAAGCCTTGTAGGTAAGTGCAAGGTCAAGCGGAACTTTTAACTTTTATTCCAAAATCGCAAAATTTCATCCATTTATTTGGCAACATAACCAATGTCGTTAATAGCTTTTTTGATTTTTTCTAGTGTTATCTGATTCGGGTTATAAACAACTTTTACATTCTTATCTTTGTAACTGGCTTTAGCTGAAATTACGCCTTTTAGCTTTTTGAGCGTTTCGTCAATATGCGAAGCACAGCCCTCACAAGTCATTCCTTCAACTTCAATTATCGCTGTTTTATTTTGTGCTTCATCCTCGCTTGCGATACTTACTCGGTTCGGAGTTTCGGGAGCATGAGAACCAAAAGCCGAAACTAAAAAGCCCGTATAAAAAGGAAACAAAGCAAAGGTAACAATGGCAATGGTCGCAATCCATAAAAACAGTTGGTTAATGCGTCCAATTGGTTTTGTTGCACAGGCTTCGCCCTCACCGCATTCTTCACGGCGAAAATAGGTTTTATAAAACGCAAAGCCCAAAGCCCCAAAAGCCACCACTAAAAAATATGGTCTAAGCGTTTCAAAGACCGAAGCAACACCAAAAGCTCCGATGCCCAAAGCAACCGACAGCACAGGCAAAATACAACATAAACTCGATACGATTGCAGCAACAAACGCACTTCCCAAAAAGATATTTTTATTAGCTTCTTTCACTATTTCTTACCTCTTTTTATTTCAAAGAATGCCGGACAATTAGCATTTTGCCCGTTTTGGTTTATTTCTTCATCGCAAGCCTTCAGATGACTTGATAAGGTCTTTTTGAAGGACTTCATTTTTTTGATTTGCTCATCAACTTCAGAGATTTTTTGTTGTAATAAATCTCTGACTGTTTGGCACTCTTCTGCACTACCCGAACCCAACAAGCCTTTTATCTCGTCGAGTGAAAAGCCGAATTCCTGAGCCTGTTTGATAAATTGAATCTGCTCGACTGTGTGCGATTTGAAGAGCCGAAAACCGCCGTAAGTTCGAGAAACGCTGTGGATTAGTTTTCTCTTTTCGTAATAGCGAACAGTATCAACACTCACATCTGCACGCTTTGAAACTTCGCCGATTTGTAATGCACTTTCACTCATTAAATAAATTATACACTCTAGTCTTAACTCCAGAGTCAAGTAGTAAAATTATTTTAGCAAAAGGATTTCTTCTATCGGTCAAAACAGTTATTTTGACCAATAGAAATTTAGTAACAAGAACGCTCTTTTTTGTTACTCGCACTATTACTGTTCATTTTCACATATAAGAATGATTTTTTGATTTCAAAAGTCGTTTCAAAATCAGAGTTTTGAAATTTGTCAAAAGAGATATTTTGACGATTTTTTTGAACTACAAAATCTTTGTTTTAATTCCTTTTCAATAAAGATTTCTCAAATTTATTCGCTAACCTCACTGCTTCCGGTTTGACCTCGAAAACAACCGATGATCTCGTTATCGCCCGGTTTTCCGATGTGATAATGGTAGCCGATGTTTTCGTCAATGTGTCCGCCGCACTCGTCTAAATTTTCCGGCTCTTTCCCGTCCTTATCAAGTCTGGCATAAATTCCGAAACCGTCCAGAGCGTATCCGAGCATTGGTGAATGTCCGTCTTTGTTTGGCACTTCTTTGGAACAGCCGGTGGCGGCGTGATAATGGTAGCCTTCGAACGGATTGACGTGTCCGCCGCAGTCATCGAGCGGTCCGATTGTGTATGCCTCTTTTATAAGTTCGAGCGGTGCGGGCGGATCAAATTCTGTTTTGGCTCGGCGGTCTCGGATTTTGGGAATGCTCCAAACTGTCGCACTCAAATTTCTGCCCGAAACTTTTTCAAAAAATGAAGCGGCACTTTAGATTTCGGAGTTGATTATTTCATTTGAAAAACAGTCAACGTAAGAACAAAAACTTTTTTAAGATATTTCAACTATCAGTGGATGCTTGTTTACTTTCCTTTTTCATCAACTCAATAAATCTCTTGAAAAGATATTCCGAATCGTGCGGTCCGGGCGCGGATTCGGGATGATATTGAACCGAAAAAACAGGCAGAGTTTTGTGCCGAAGCCCGGCGACCGTGTTGTCGTTTAAGTTGATATGCGTGATCTCGATCTCGTCGGGCAGATTGCCGCCGGAAACCGCAAAGCCGTGATTGTGCGCGGCGATCTCGATCTTGCCGGTCGTCAAATCTTTGATCGGTTGATTGCCGCCGCGGTGTCCGAATTTTAATTTGTAAGTTTCGCCGCCGAAAACCTGTCCTAAGATTTGATGACCGAGACAGATGCCGAACATCGGAGTTTGCGATTCGGTGAGTTTTTTTATTTGCTCGACGACCGTTTTCATCGAAGACGGATCGCCCGGACCGTTCGAGAGAAAAATTCCGTCGGGTTTCATTTCTAAAACTTCTTCCGCCGAAGCCGTCGCCGGAACGACCGTAATCTTACAGCCGAATTTTGCAAACTCGCGCAAACTGTTTGTCTTTACACCGAAATCATAAGCGACGACATGAAAGCATTCTTTTTCTGTTGCCGGAAAATCGAATTTTTCCTCAATCGTTACCGAACTCGCCAATTCACGGTTTTTCATTTCGGGCGAACTTAAAACTTTTTCGAGCAGATTTTTTTCATCCAAATCCACAGAGGAAATTGCGGCTCGCATCGCCCCTTTATCGCGGATATGTCTCACCAAAGCGCGTGTGTCAATATGTTCGATACCGACGATTTTATGACGTTTTAAATAAGAATCGAGCGTTTCGGTCGAACGCCAATTCGATGCGATGCGGCTCGCTTCGCGGACGACGAAGCCTTCGACCCACGGGCGGCGCGATTCGGTGTCTTCCTCGTTCACGCCGTAATTTCCGATCAGCGGATACGTCATCGCAACGATCTGTCCGGCATACGACGGATCGGTCAAAATCTCTTGGTAGCCGGTCATCGACGTGTTAAAGACCATCTCGCCAAACGTCGTTCCGTCGGCTCCGAAAGCCCGACCGCGAAAAGCGCGACCGTCTTCAAGGATCAAAACCGCTTTTTTGGATGGATTCATTTATCTTGAGTTGTCTTCGTCGGCGCGTTCGTCGTCCGGTTTTTCCTCTTCGATATTATATTCGCCGTGGTTTATAAAACCGATATTTGAGGGTTTCCAGTAGCGGAAAAACGCCTTGCCGTAAACGTATTTTTCGGGCACCAAGCCCCAATAACGCGAATCTGAGGAATTGTCGCGATTGTCGCCCATCACAAAAAAATAATGTTCGTCGACTTTCTTAGGTTGAATATTCGGCACATTTTGATTGTGTTCGCCGTCCAAATACTCTTCGTCAAGCTGCGTTCCATTGATAAAAACCCTGCCGTTTCGAACCTCGACGGTTTCGCCCGGCAAGCCGATAACACGCTTAACGTAACTTTTATCCGGCTCTTTCGGATACCAGAAAACTACGATGTCGCCGCGCTCGATGTGCCCCCAGCTTACGCTTTTGAATTTGTAATAAACGAGCTTATTAACAAGAAGACGCTCGCCGTCGTGAAGCTGCGGAAGCATCGACGTTCCCTCGACGACGACCGGCTGCGCGACAAAAACGCCGAGCAAAATAAACACCGCGATGATCAAAACGATGTCGCGCAAAAGTTTCAAGCTTTCCGTCCAAAGCCCCTGCCGCGATTCGGCTTTCAAACGAATGACCTCAATATCACGATCGTCATTTGGCGAGATTATTCCGAAATCATATTGCTTTTTCTTTTGTGAATCGAACATAATTAAACGATTTCAACGCCATTAGAATTATCGGTTTTTTGGTCGGTTTGTCAAAATGAATGAAGAAATTCGAAATCTCTTTCCCGCGGCACAAAAATATACATATCTAAACAGCGCGGCGGTTTCACCGATACCGACAACGGCAGTTGATGCCGTTTTGGGTCAATTGAAAGACGTTTCGGAAAACGGAACCGCAAATTTTGCGGACTGGATCGCGACGAAACAGCGCGCGCGCGAGTTGGTTGCCGCGATGCTCAACGTCCGCGCCGAGCAGATCGCGTTTATGCGAAACACATCGGACGGTTTTGCTTCGGTCGCCGGCGGTTTGAAATGGAAAAAAGGCGATAATATCGTCACTTTTGCCAAGGAATTTCCCGCAAATTTTTACCCGTGGCGGCGAATTCGCGATAGTTTCGGAGTCGAGTTGCGGCTTTGCCCGGAACGAAACGGGCGAATTGATCACGATGAGTTCTGTGCACTGATCGATGAAAACACGAAGCTTGTTTCGATAAGCTCGGTGCAATACGGCTCAGGTTTTTGCGCCGATCTCGAGCGGATCGGGCGAGCCGCGCGGCGCGTCGACGCGCTTTTTGCGGTCGATATTATTCAAGGATTCGGCGCGCGTCCTTACGATCTGCCGGCGCAGTTTGTCGATATCGCGTCGGGCGCGAGTCACAAATGGCTTTGCGCCCCTGAAGGATGCGGAATTTTGTATTTGTCGGACAGAGCGCGAGACAGAATTGAGCCGACTTTTGTAGGATGGATCAGCGTTGAGGTTCCTTGGAATTTTGAAGATCTGGAACAGCCGTTCAAACCGAACGCACTCGCGTGGGAAAGCGGAACCAGCGGTTCGTCGCTTTTTTATGGGTTGGAGCAAAGCCTGAAGCTTTTGCACGACGTCGGCGCGGAAAAAATCGAAAAGTATGTTGAAAATTTGACCGATTATCTATGCGAGCTTCTCACCGGGAAAGATTACGAAATCGTAAGCTCGCGCGCCACAGCCGAAAAATCCGCCATCGTTTGTATCAAAAGTACAAACGGTTTGGCTCCAAATGAGATTGACGCGCGCCTGCAAAAAGAAAATATCATTATTTCGCCGCGCAACGACCGCATTCGCATCGCGCCGCACTTTTATAATAATTGGGAAGATATTGAAAGATTCGTCGACGCGCTGCCGGATTAGTCTTTCAGAAGTCGCTCGTTCAATGCTTCCGGCGTTAAACCGTCGATGTTCAAACGAATCATTCCGCCGGCATCGGTAAAGATCTGCGTTGTCGCGCGTTTTTGGTCACGAAGATAAAAGACGATCAGCCCGATGATAATTCCGAGAAGAACCGTGGAAACAAACCCAACCGCAACGAAGATCACGGTCGAAAAAAACATCTCGCCGATGCCGATGGCAAACTCGCGTTCGGCGCGTTCGGCGCGCAGCTGCTCGGTCGGATCTTCGCCGAGCCACCGAACCTCTTTTTCGAATTTCACCTGATCGAGCAAGCCGTTTGCAGCCGCTTCATCGCTTGCGTCAAAAACAAACACGTTGTAATTTCCAATTCGGCGGTAATAAACAGGCGGATTCGAAATGTTCTCCGCCAACCGCTGCTTGATCTGCGCATCGGCGTCGCTCGACGCCTGCGGTGTCGGATATTCGACGATCAAGAGCTTTCCCTGCGGATAAGTTGCCGCAACTGCATCGATTCCGTTTCCGAGAGTTATCAGATCGAAAACGGTGCGTTCGCCAAGTGATTTTTTCAAATCATCCGTATTTAAAATATACGACGCACCATTTCGTGTGTTTTCCCAATCCGGCAAATGTTTGATGAGTGCGGGGATTTCATCCTGTTCGGAAACCGCGGGGTTCGAATGATTCTGTGCGAAAGTGCTAATCGCGAATATCGCGGCTAACCAAATCGAGATAAAAATTCTTTTGATCAAGGCTTTTTTCACCGCAAGATCTGCTCCGTCTTTCGATCAAATAGTAGCATTTATTGAAAAATTTTCGGCAATAAGTAGCGAATCGATACAAAGAATGTATCAGATGCGTCAGTTATTGCACCGTTTGGTCTGAATCCAAGCTTGGATGAACGGCGAATGGATAAGTATGTCTAAAAAATGAAACAAAACGGCTTAATTGACGTGAATTCATTTTATGACAGAGGAAAAATCATTTGTGGCACACTGATTGTTACAGCTATTTGCGGGGGAATAATAAAATGACTACAACAAGCGAAACTTTGAATTATCCGGTGTTGCAAGACGCGGATAATAGTAAAAAGGAAAACAAGAGCTTTTTTGAAGGCAGTGAAATTGCCGATGTTAGTTTGGCGAAAGACTTCGACCTAACGCAAGCAGCGTCAAAAGGAAATATGGCGGCGTTTGAGGAAGTTTACAATCGTCATCATCGCCGAGTTTATTCGATCTGCTTGCGAATGCTTCAAAACGCGACCGAAGCCGAAGATCTGACGCAGGATGTTTTTATTCAGCTTTATCGCAAGATCGGCAGTTTTCGCGGCGACTCGGCTTTTACGACTTGGCTGCATCGTTTGACGGTCAATCAGGTTTTGATGCATTTTCGAAAACGAAATGTGAAGTTTGAAAAGACAACTGAAGAAGGCGAAACGCCGGTGCAGATCGTGCCGGGAACGGAAAACGCGACGAAGATGCCGGTTGTCGACAAGATCGCGATCGAAAATGCGATCGCGCAGCTGCCGAATGGATATAGAAATGTATTTGTTCTGCACGATGTCGAAGGTTATGAGCATGAAGAAGTCGCGCGACTGCTCGGATGTTCGGTCGGAACGTCAAAATCGCAGCTTCATAAGGCGCGCCTAAAACTGCGCAAACTACTCAAGCGAAAAGCTCCGCCGCGTCTTTTCGGAATCTAATTTTTATACGTTTTTATAAATCCCAGGCTTCTCGGTTTTGAGGAGCCTTTTTTATTGCCAGCTTTCTGTTATGTTGATGTTCCTGCGCGTCAATTCCGCAACAAAGTTTTCCGCGTCGATCGCTTTTTCCTGGGGCGTTGAGCCTCTCATCAGAACGTCGCCGTTCGCCATCATCTGGGCGATGATCGAAGCCGGAAAAGCCGTCGTCCGCATCATTGCGCTCAAACCTGCTGATTCGTCGAATTTATCAACGATGTCATAGCGCAAATTTTTCCGCGTTCCGTCTTTTATTCCCACAAAACCCAATCTGACCAAAACATAATCAAGCTCATCGGCGGGAAGATTTTTTTGTAAAAGCTCGCCGAAAATTTTTCGCGGGACGACTTTTACGAAATCGGCGACGATTTCCTCGCTCGAACACAGACCGAGATCGATCATCGTTTTGAATTTCTCACAATGCCCGGCGTAGCGAATAGTTTTGTAATCGAGCTCGCGAACTTTTCCTAGAAACGTGTCGGGCAAAGTCGATGTTCCACCCGATGTTTGAAACGCCTCGAGCGGCGGAAAATCTTCAAACGAAAGACTTTCGAGTTCGGTCATCGATTCGATTTCTTTGATGGCGCCGTCGCTAATCACGCGCGCGACCTCAATATATTCGTTGATCAATCCTTCAACCGAAAAGACGAGCTGATAATCGAGCGGTGGTTTTGGATCTTGCGGCAAGCCGCCGACGCGAATGTGAATTTCCGTAATTTCGTCAAACCGATTTGCGCCGTGCATCGCCAAAACGGAAACCATTCCGGGCGCCAGCCCACAATCCGGAATGATATTTATTCCCGCATTTTTTGCTGCGGCATCCAAAGCCAACTGCGCGTCGACGATGTAATTATTTCCACCGAGATCGCAAAAATTTGTGCGTGTCTCGATCGCGGCTTTTGAAAGTTCGAGATTATACCAATAGTTGACGCATGAGATTGCCGAATCGTGCTCGCGCATTACTTCGATCGCCGCCGAATAATTTGAAGCATCAATCTGTTTTGCAAAAACTTTTTCGCTGCCAACTTTTGCCGCAACTTCTTCCGCTTTTGCAAAATCAAAATCGGCTACGGTGACGAATTCGACTTCGGGCGAGTTATGAACCAAATCATAAACAGCGCCGAAGCCCATTCGCCCGGCGCCTAAAACCAAAATTTTCATAAATGGAGCGCGGACGTCTTCGTCCGCAATGAACGCCGCGCGTTCATATCCTTTCGTGAATTTAGATTGCTTCGCAATCTTGCGGACGAGGGCGTCCGCGCTCCGACGATTACCAATCGTCAAATTCTTCGGGTTTTTCGGCGGCGAGAATCGCGCCCGCATACTCCCAAACTTTCTTTTTCCATAGCCGCAATGAGTCGGTGAGCTGCAAGGCGGCTTGCGGGTGCGCGGCATTTCGCTCGAGCCGTATGACCTGCGCAGTTACCGTAACTTCATCGCTCGGGTTTTCTGTAATGGTCAAATTTACCTTGCCTCCGACCAGAGGCAGAAGCCGCGGCAAAAACACCAAAGCGCCTTGCGGTCCGACGTTTTCGGTCAATCCTTCTTCAATGACTTTCTTTCCGTTTTCGTCCTTCCAACTTACGCGAACCGGAAAGGAAATGTTGTGTCGCGCACCGCTTCGACGTTCTTGCATAGAATGACTTCTCCTAAAATTTCACTGTTTGAAATATACGAAATCGAACGGCGGAAGTCTAATAACAGTACAAATTATGCGATGAATTCCTTGTGAAGCTTTTCCCAAAATGCCCTTAAGCGAATTTTCACGACTTGCGAGAAGCGGCTTAAAGGTGATAGATTAATAAACTGTTTTTACAGAAATGCGGCAAACAACCGCATTTTGCTTTTTTCGGTCAATGTAAAAAACACCAAATTAAGAAGATTGATGTTTGACAATTTATGTCTCCGAATCTTACGGAAATGCATTAAGACCGAAAATTAATTTATAAAATAGGAGAATGATAATGAAAAATCTAGCTAGAGGAAGCGTGATTTTCAGCCTCGTCGCATTGATTGGATTTTTGTTTTATTTCCAATCCAGCGCAATTGCTGAAGACACACGTCGTATAGCGAATGATTCGCCAAGAAACATTCAACTGGAACCAGTACAAGAAAATAATAATCAAATAAATACACAACAAAATAACAAAGAAGAAACCAATACAGAACCCATTTCAAATAATTCGACAAAAAATAACGCGGTGCTGTCGGAAGGAAGATCTTTCCGCGCGACGGCATATTGCTTGAAAGGAAAGACCGCATCGGGCGGAAGCGTCAGACGCGGAATCGTAGCCGCAGACCGTCGCGTTTTGCCGCTCGGAACCCGCATTAAACTAAGCGCGGGCGCATACAGCGGAAATTATACAGTTTCCGACACGGGCGGAGCAGTCAAAGGTCGTACGATCGACATTTGGATGCCGAGCTGCGCTGAGGCAAACCGCTTTGGACGCAAAACCGTCTTGGTAAGCGTAGTCGGAAAAAAATAAGGTTTTTATACTTAATAATTAACAAAAAACCGCTTCGTAAATGAGGCGGTTTTTTTTGTTTTGGTTTTTGGAACCGGACAGCAGAAATGATCGGGACTTCACTTTCGATATATGCGGATTTTGCATACGCATTTAGGGTCGGTGAAAAAGAATGCGTCGCCAGCATCGGCGCTTCATCGGTTAATGTGTAATAAATTTTTGACATGTTTCGCGTTTAATGTTTATTTATATTCAATTATTATACTCGTTGAACTCATTTGATAACTAAAAAGGTTTAAAAGAAAAGGATGGCTTCGCTTCCTACTTTTTAAAAAACAATGAAAATAAATGATTGGATTAGCTTATCAGCTCAAATTTTAGTCTTTGTTGGATTCATATTTGCAGTTTTGAAGTTTGCACAAGAAAAGAAAAGAGAATTTCAAAAAAGATTCTTTGAAGAACAGCTAAAGATTTATAGCGAAGCAGTAGATTATGCTTCCGTTATCTCGCTGTTTGATAAAGGCGAAGATGAGTATAAAAATGCTGCAAAAAACTTCAAACGGTTATTCTGGGGAAAAATGTGTATTGTTGAGGATGCGGAAGTCGAGGGGGAAATGGAGAAGTTTAATAACCTTTTAGATGAATATGATGCCGAAGATAACTTAGCGAAATGTGAACTAATTAGGGAGAATCTTCAACTGGCGGGTTTGGTCTTAGCACATACTTGTCGTAATTCAAGTCTGCACACATGGGAAATTAATTATAAGTTTAAGGGATATAATGATTATGCCTCACCCAAACCAAGGGATTTGAATCTGGCAAATGGCTCGAAAAATCAAAATTAAAATTAAATGAACAAAAAGGAAGCCATTAAAAACGCTAGAAATTTTGACGAGATCTTAGACGCCCAGTATGGGAAGATCGGCGCCAAAAAGCGCGATGAATTTGAATTAAAAGCGCAGTATTTTGTCATCAGCGAAATGCTCAAAGAAGCCCGGCGCGAAGCCAATATGACGCAACAGCAGCTGGCGGAAAAAGTCGGCACAAAAAAAAGCTACATCTCGCGGCTCGAAAACGGCAAATGCGATATTCAACTTTCAACGCTTTACCGAATTTTTGAAGACGGGCTCGGCAAAAAAATAAGTTTGTTGTTTGCTTAAGTCTCTGATTCGGAGATTAGAAGCAAATTTTAAAGCAAAACTTAAGCCTCATTTAGCTGCAGATCTCACGAATAGAATCGAGAGATTTTTTGAAGTTAAATCGAGTATTGCAGTGTGGTTACGATGAAACCCCCGGAGGAAAAGTAACTGAGACATTTAGATCAAATATTCAATAAACTCAACCTCTCGAAAGAAAATGGTCTTTTTCTTAAAACTGATGTTAGAGAAAGACTGTTTTCAAACCGTGTAGAACGCCTGCTAGAAACCACAATTGAGCCCGACGCATTTTTTTGCATAGACAACAAGCCTTTTATTCTTTTCTTTGAAAATCTTTCAGATAAAAAAGCTAAACTTCGAGAAATATGGAATTTTAACGAATCCCCAATAGTAATAGTCGTCGAAACAGATTCGGTGGAAATTTATAATGGATTTGAATTTCTTACCGAAGCCAAAACTCTAAGACTCTTGGGAACTGAAGAAAACTTAAATGATTTCACCTACTTCAATTTAGTAACAGGTAAGACTTGGGAAAAATATCGATCAGAATTCGATGCAGAAAATAGAATTGATTTTCATCTTTTATCAAATATTAAAGCGGCGCGAAATATTCTTATAGATAAGTCTCTTTCCCCAGACCTCGCAAATTCTCTTATTGGCAAAGTGATCTTTGTTCGATACCTGATAGATCGAGAGATTAAATTAGATTTTGAACAAGAAGGCACATCACGAGAATGGACGAACGACGAATTTTGCGGAATTATCTCTGATAAAAATCAACTTAAAAATTTCTTCAAGTATTTAACGGAAAAATTCAACGGAGATTTATTTCCGATTTCCTATGATGAAATTGATTCAATATCTATTGAATGCCTTTCGGTAATCGTGGACTTACTTTCCGGTGGGTACGTAGCAACGGGTCAACAATCATTATTTGAATTTTATGACTTCTCTATCATACCGGTTGAATTTATCAGTAATGTTTATGAACTTTTTATTGGTCAAGTTGAACAAGAAAAGCAAGGTGCATACTACACGCCTTTATTTTTGGTAGATTACATGCTTGCCGAGACTGTCGAGAAAAAGTTTCAGCAGCAAGAGAGTTTCGATTGTAAAGTCCTTGATCCGGCATGCGGGTCGGGGATTTTTTTGGTTGAAACGCTTAGAAAGATTATCGAAAAATATCAGAAAATCAACCCGAAATATTTACAGAATGCCGCTAGATATAAAGAGGATCTGAAGAAACTTGCTTCCGATTGTCTTTTTGGAATTGATAAAGACCAGAGTGCAGTAAACGTAGCGATATTTTCGATTTACTTGACACTACTGGATTATCAAAAACCTTCTGACATCGAAACATTCACGTTTCCCTTTTTAATTGACAATAATTTTTTCGTTTCCGACTTTTTTGATACGGATGCAGAATTCAACGACATCTTCAAGGAAATAGATTTTGATTTTATTTTAGGAAATCCTCCGTGGAAACGAGGAAAAGGAGTTGAGGGAAAACCGCGGTTCGTTAAGTATATCAATGACCGAAAAAAATTAGAGGCGAAAGAAAAACGAGCGAAGCAAATTGAAATTAGCAATGCTGAGATCGCGCAAGCCTTTGTATTAAGAGTAAGTGACTTTTCTTCGACAAAGACCAAAATTAGTTTGATTGTAACAAGTAAAATTTTTTACAACATTCACGGTTCTGGCTTCCGACAATATTTGTTAGATAGATTCACTCTCAAGAGAGTATTTGAGTTAGCTCCGGTACGAAAAGAGGTTTTCAATAAATCTAATGATAAAGCGATCGGACCACCTGCGATTTTGTTTTATCGATATTCCACCAGTAAAAATACTGATGAAAATATTGTCGAACATATTACATTAAAACCAAGCCGTTTCTTTTCTTTGTTTAAGGTTTTTACAATCAATCGAGGCGATTATAAGCAAGTATCTCAAAAAAATCTAAAAGATTTCGACTATCTGTGGAAAGTTTTAGTTTACGGTAGTTATTTAGATTTCAATTTAATAAAACGATTAAAAGATAAAGATTCGTATTCGACTATTGGCGATGTCATTGCCGATGAAGATAAATTTCTCGTCGGTCAAGGAGCAATGGTTGGTGGCGGAGATGATAACGAAGCATCTCATTTGCTTGGAAAACCATTTCTTGATACCAGAAAAGATATTGAGTCATTTTGGGTCAATCCTAATCCTGGAAATAAATGGGAGTTTGAAACTGCTCATAGACCAAGAGAAAAAAAGTTATATAAAGCTCCGTTTGTTTTGATTACGGGAGGAAACGATACATCATTTCGTTCAGTATCGGCTGTAAGTGAGACTGATGCAGTATTCAGAAGCTCTTTAACGGCAATCAAAAGCGATATTAACAACACAGACGTACTCAAATCTATTTGCGGGATACTAAATTCGTCATTTTTTTCTTACTATGGTTTACAAACTTTTAGCTCACTGGGAATTGAACGCGAGGAAACACATGATTCAGAGAAATTTACCGTTCCCTTTACTGAGAGTGCCGAAATAGCATCTACTGTGTCTTCTATCTCCGAGTTGAAGATGTTGGAACATTCTGAATTATCGGTTTTTGCTCCAAATACTTCATCTGAGATGAATCAGAAAATTAAGGAGTTAGACTCCGCGGTAATTTCAGCACTTTCTCTTTCGGAGATTGAAAAAGACATTCTCGATTATTCAGTCAATGTAACGATTCCGATAATTATGAGACACGATGGTTATGAAGATTTATTTAAACCGTTGAGTAGTTCGGAACTCGGTGAATATGTAGAAGTATTTTTCGATCAACTAAATCCTATTTACGAAACGATGAACCAAAAATTAGTTCTTCAAATCCAATACTCCGACCAAATACTAGGTTTGTTTTTTAAAGCCATCCCATTTGATGTTGACAGTATCCCTATCCGTCGAAACGAGGTGGAAGATTCAGCTATTCTTAATTTTCTGACTTCGCTTGGAACTGAAAAGATTACCGACCGCCTTTTCGTTCAAAAAGATATCCGAGGTTTTGAACCTGACGGATTTTATCTGATTAAACCAAATGAGCGAAAACTTTGGCATAAGGCAATAGGACACTTGGACGTAACCGAGTTTACAGATGCTATTTTGAAAGCGGGTAAAGCAACCAAAGCCTATGTTTGATAAATTAGATGCAGCAGTTTATCGTGATTCAGGAGAATTTTATGACGGTAGTTTCGAAGTTTTGCTCTCAAAAATCACCGATTGCTATCGATTGATGAAATCGCAAGAATTCTGCCTAGAAAATGATGAGTGCAAAATCCGAGACGTTCTGTTTCTGCAATATCTGAATAACAATAAAATAAGAGAAAAACTGCAAATCCAACCTTTTTGGCTTTCTTTTCGAGAAGTTCTTGAGGACCAATCGGTCGGAAGAACTGACATTAGAATAATTTCACCTGACACGTTTTACGACACAGGGGCATATTACATTATGGAATGCAAAAGGCTAGATAACACAAATACAAGCGGTACTAGCGGATTAAATGCGAAGTATATCAAAGAGGGAATTTGCAGGTTTACCGAAAAGTACTATTCCTCATACTATCGAATAAACGCGATGATCGGTTTTGTCGTTGAAAAGATGGACGTTCATGCTAATACAGAGAAAATAAATAACCTGATAAAGCAATTTGGAAAGCCAATTACAACAAAATATATAACAAAGGACAATTTTATTCAGAACTTTGAATATCAGTATCACTCAACTCACTTCGACAGCGATCGTGACGCGTTGAAAATATATCATCTTATGTTCGAAGTTAGTGAGAACATCGGTATAAATTAAGAGTTCTACAATTTTAGATTGCTTACATCGAGCCGACTTAGCGTAGAGGATTTTGAAATGACTCCGCATACCACTGACCACCCATCCTTTACGTCAAACCACCCGTAGAATACCTCAACGAACGCATCGGATAGGTTGTCCGACTATAATTTGGCGTCGCAGGACGTGTCTGGTAGGTTTTGATGCCAAAAAAATAGGTCGCGGGACGTGTCGGATAGGTCATCGGACGTATAAATATAGGTCGGAGATGTATGAAATGCAGGAAACTAATTCGCGGTCAACATTCCTAGTCCGTCGCCTCCAATTCTTCTTCGAGTAGCTGCCGCTCGTAAAGGTCGGCGTATTCGCCGCCGAGCGAGATCAATTCGTCGTGCATTCCGCGTTCGATGATGCGACCTTCGTCGAGTACGCAAATCAGATCGGCGTCGCGAATTGTCGAAATTCGATGCGAAACGATCAGGGTCGTTCGGTCGCTGCGGACGTCGCGCAAATTGTGCAGAATTTTTTCTTCGGTGTAAGTATCGACTGCCGATAGGGAGTCGTCGAGAATCAAAATTCGCGGATCGCGCATCACAGCTCGCGCGATCGCCGTCCGCTGTTTTTGTCCGCCGGAAAGCGTGATGCCGCGCTCGCCTACGAGCTGTTCGTATTTATTCGGAAAATCTTTGATGTCGTCCGTAAGACTGGCGGTCTCGGCGGATTTTTCAACCGAGATTTGCGATCGCGAGTCGGTTGAGTTTAAACCGCCCGCTAACACAGGCGGTTCCGACTCGATTCCAAACGCAATATTTTCCGCCAGCGTGTCCGAAAAAAGAAAAGTTTCCTGCGGAACGAAACCGATCGATCTCCGAAGCTGTTCGATGTGAAATCTTCGGATCGGAATATCGTCGATCAAAACCGTACCTTCCGGCGCATCGAGCAGGCGCGGAACCAAACTTACCAACGTAGATTTTCCGCTTCCGGTTTTGCCGACAAAAGCAACGGTTTTTCCCATTTCGACCTTCAAGTTGATATTTTCCAAAACAGGCTTGCCGTTATATGCAAAAGTTAAATTCTTAAATTCGATCCTGCCCTTTATTTTAGGTTGTTTTCTAGCTTCAGGCACGTCCTTTATTAATGGCTCGGTTTCCAAAATCGCGTTAAAGCGTTTTAGAGAAGCCGTTCCGCGTTGGTAGAGATTGACGACGTAGCCAAGCGCGATGAGATACCAGATCATTCTCTGCAAATAAAGAATAAACGCTGTGAAATCGCCCGCCGTGATCTCGCTGCGGACAGCCATCGGCACACCGACGGCAACGATGATCACAAAGCCCAAACCTATAAAGAAAAACAAAAGCGGACGCATTGCCGCCGCGTATTTTACAAGCGAAATATTTTTTTGCGCGTATTCGCGGTTCAATTCCTGAAATTTTTCGATCTCCGCACCTTCCTGCGCGTATGCGCGAACGACGCGAACGCCGGTCAGATTTTCCTGCGCGCGCGCTGTGATATCCGAGAAAAATTCCTGGATCTTTTCGAAACGAACGTGAATTCGCTGACCCAAAAATTTAACCGTCAGCGAGACAAATGGCATTGGAATGAGCAGCAAAAGCGTAAGTTTGACCGAAATGCCGAGCATGATCGGAAGCGAAATACAGAGCGCGAAAATTGCCTGGAACGAATAAAGGATCATTGGTCCGACCATTTGGCGAACCGCCGATAGGTCATTCGTCGCCCGCGCCATCAAATCTCCGACGCGAGTTTTTGAGAAAAATTCGAGAGGTTGTTTGACGAGCGCGTCATAAAAATCGCGCCGCATATCGTATTCGATGTGCCTCGATGCGTTTATCAAAAGCCGCCGCTGCCAAAATAGAAAAACGCCGCTAACCAAATTCGCGCCGAGAATTATCGCCGGGTAATAGAGCACATTTCGCCACGTCAGGGCTTCATTTTGATAACTCACCTGAAGAAAATCTATCGCCTGCCCGACAAGATACGGAATCAACAGTCCAAACGCCATCGAAAACAATATAAACAACACGCCTAAAACGACGTGCCATTTGTACGGCTTAAAATAGCGGACGAATTTTTTAAGTTCTTCCATTTTTTATTTCTTGCAAAGCTTGATTCGCCTGAAAATTCTTGCAAAAGCAAAATAAATTTGCCAGAATAACCGCCAATAACGCATTACTCATTTTAAGATTTTCTGCGGTAATTCGAGTTTTGACGAACTATCCACCGACGAATCACCGATTTAAAAGTTTATCATCCAACACGACTTTCTGCCTTTCCGAGGCAATTTGCTTGAGGTTTTTATGAATAAAAATTTTCGTATTTTTGGGGTTTCGATGATTTTCGTTTGTTTTGCGGGCGTCTTCGCCTCGGCGCAATCATTTCAACCGACAAAGGAAAATTCCGGCAATGGTTCGACCGAAAAGTCTTCGGAAATGGAAGACGTAAAACGCCAGCTTCGCGAACAGCAAAAGCAGATCGATCAGCTGCAGAGAATGATCGAGCAGCAGTCAAAGATCATTGCGCAGATGCAAAATAATCCGGCGCCGTCCGATCAATCGGCAACGGTGAATGTTCCGGCAAACCCGACGCAAACTTCAGAGAATGACGTCGAAGCTCGTTTGGCAAAAGTCGAAGAACAATCGAAAAAAACAACGGAATCCGTCGCCAAAAATCAACTCGGAAATCTCGGTTTCAGCGGCGAGATTCGTATGCAGTATGACTCGATCTACGGGCAGCTTAATAACGCGCCGAACATAGAAAATCCGGCAATTTTAGGCAACGAATTATCTTCGCGCCAACGGATTCGCTATCGTCTGCGATTTGCGATCAGAGGAAAGATCGGCGGCGATGTTTTTTCAGGATTTTACAATAGCAGCGGCGAAAAACGAATGGACAAAGAATTCGAATGGGGCATTCGTTTTTCGAGCGGAAGTCTTTCAAATCCGGTTTCGCCGAATCCCGTTTTGACCGATTTTTTCTCGCGCAAACCGATTGGGATCGACCAGGCTTTTGTTTCGTGGCGACCGCGTTTTGCACCGGGTTTTCGAATTATTGCCGGAAAATTTGAACCGACCTGGGCGCGAACCGAATTGACGATCGACAATGATCTTCAAGTAGAAGGCGTGAGCCAAATCTTTTCACGCGACATCAAAAATTCTTTTCTCAAAAATATTACGTTCAGCGCGTGGCAACTGCCGATGCTCGAACGCGGCACGACCTTTGTGAGAAACGCCAACGGGACGGTAAATATCGAAGAATCGCGCCGCGCCGGACGCGATTTGGGATTGTTCGGAGCGCAGCTTCAATCGAAATTTGCGCTTAATTCTAAAACCAATTTGACGCTTTCGGTTGCCGACCTCTTTTTTGCCAACACCGACGCGATCAATCCGATACAAGTTTTCGGAAGCAATCTACAGCTGCCCGTAACGATCACGATTCCCGCGACGGCGACGACACCGGCGCAAACTGTTACCGGAGTCGTCAATATTCCGCGTGAATTATTGCTTTCCGGCAACGGCAATTTAGGGCTTTCGGCGGCAACCAACGCGGCGATCAACCGCAACGGACGGCTGGCATCAGGCTTTAATCTGGTCGATTTGCTGGCGCAGATCGAATTTAAGCAATACAAATATAATCCGATGGCGTTTGTTTTTAATTACGTCCGCAACACGCAAACAAGCGATGTCGTCGTCGCAGATTCGGCGGGCAACGACCGTATTTTGCCGAATAATGAAAACGACGCGATCTGGGCGGAATTTCGGATTCAAAGTTTGCGGAAAAAACGCGGAAGCGATTTCGGCGCACCGGTTGTCGGCGATATTTTGGCAAGCTACACGTTTTTGAGGATCGAAAAAGATGCCGTTCTCACGCCGTTTAACTGGGACGATATGGTTCAGCCATCGGACGTTCGGGCGCATAAGTTGTTTTTCAGCTACACGGTCGATCCGCGCGTTACTTTCAATATCACGGGATTGTTTAATCAACGTCCGAACGGTTTGCTCGGACCATTCGGCACAACACCGCCGAATTCGCTCAATCGCAGCACAACGCGCTTGCAGTTTGACACGGTTTTTAAATTCTAAATTTTTATGACGGATTGGAGCGTTAATTTCGCATATTCAAAAAGAGGTGAAAATGAAAGGAATCATTTACGCAATTGACAGCAAAATCAATTTGATCACGATCTTGTTTTTGTTTTGGATGTTGTTTTGGGGCTTGAACGGTTTAGACAAGTTTTTTAACAACAGTTCGCAGCTTATCAAGGAGCGTTGGGCTTCGCAGGGTTTTTTGGTCGAAAAAGACACGCAAAATGTCGTGTATTCGATTCAGCCGTCAGAAAAGATCGGCTGGTACGGAGTCAATCGGGACGCGAAATTCGCAAATTATTTCCGAACGCTAGGATTGCCGCCGTCGGTCGCGACCGTTACGCTTTATTTTTTCGCAATTTTGGAGATCATCATCGCCGCGATGTTTTTATGGCTGTTTATCCGGCAATTTATGGAAAACAAAGAAGAAAGCAAGATCAAACTGATCGCCGACCGCACGGTTCACCGGCTGATTTTCAAGGCAAGCATTTGGATTTTTATCGCTTTTATTACGGGCGACATTCTTTTCGGCGACCGAATCGAGGTTTGGGAACACGGCACATATTTGGCGATGACGATCGTTACATATGATCTGTGGTATCGCACCGACCAATTTTTTATCGAGCAGCGAAGGCAAAAGCGTGCTGACGGAGAAATTTCCTTGCAGGCTTCTTCCTATAATTTGGAGGTTGAATAGCAATGAAAAGTCTTATCTATTTGTTTGATAAACGCTTAAATTTGATCACGCTAATGCTTTTGTTTTGGGCGATATTCTGGACTTTGGACGGCTTTGATAAGTTTTTTGATGGCGAACAAGAAGTGCTTTTTGAAAAATGGTCGTCAAAAGGTTCGGTCGTTGACGCGAACAATAACGTTATTTATACGATTCAGCCGCCGAATAATGTCGGTTGGTATGGAATAAACTACGAAAATCAAGTGATAAGTTGGTTCAAAACAATTCACGTTTCTCCGAATAGCGCCATTGCATTAACTTACGCTTTCGCGATTTGGGAGATTCTCACCGGACTTTTGTTTCTGATCTTAGTTTTTTGGCATCTGAAGCCTGAATCGCGCGAAGACGGTAAGAACTTTTTTACAAATCGCACGCTTCATCGATTGGCGTATAAATCGAGCGTGCTGATGTTCGTTGTTTTATCCGTCGCACTCCAGCTTTTTGGCGACCGCACGCGGCTTTGGGAAATCGGAACATATATGCTGATGACCTTGATCGCCTATGATATGTGGTATCGCACCGACCGCTTTATGCTCGAACTGCGAAAGAAAAAGCTGGCGGGAATTGATGACGGCGACGATACAAACTCCGAACAAGCGTCGGCATATAATTTAAAAGAGCCAGCAACGGAGTAGGAACTTGTAAAAATCGTTGGGATCAATATTCGAATTATGAGACGAAAACTGCAAATCACGGCTTTTATAGTGTTTATTGTGTTTACCGGGATAATTTTATTCCCGCGGTTGTTTATTACAAACGCAAACCCGGAAGCGCTTTCAGACAAAGAACCTGCGACCGATTCCGTCGAAAATGCAAATCAACTGCCCGAAATTGTCGATCTTCCTCACACCAAGATCGGGTTAGGGCAGCGAATATTTTTCGGCATCGAAGTGATTGACGAAGAAGGCGACCTTGTTCGCATCGAGTTGATAGAAAAGCCGAAATCAGCAAAGTTTAATCAAAATACTTTGACCGTTGATTGGACACCGCAGAAAAGCGATGGCAAGGTCGGGAAATTTGTCGTCAAAGTAACCGAATTGCCGCGCGACAAATCGCGTGAGCCGCGCACCGTAACGAAAAATTACAACATCCAGATCGTCAAAAAACCTGTGAAATTGTTGGAATTGCCGTCCGCGCCGCTCGAAGTTGAAGCATTTGTCTCGATCATTGATCCGGCTCGGCTCGTTGCGGCAAACAAGCAATGGAATATCGTTAAACTTTTTCAGCGAATCGCCGAAATCGAAGCTGACAAGCAAATCAAACCCGACTACGGAATTCAGCGGACAAGCGGCGAACAGCTTTTCCGCGATTCGATGAAGCAGCTTGCGATTTTGCACAAAAATCCGACAATTGATCCCGATAGTCCGCAGTTTAATAAAGAATGGGATGCGGAACATTGGCGATTGATCGCCGTGCGTCCGCGCATAAACAAAAAGGTTTTTGAATTGCGCCTCGTTTATTTTAACGTCAAAGCCGCCGAACAAGTCTATCTGATGCCGCGAATGCGAATCGTGCGAGGCGGCGACGCAAATCGCCCTGATGAATTGCGCCAGAAAAACAATCTGACATTTGCCAAAATGTTTCACGAAGCATTTTTCGACGGCGAAAATATGAAGCCTTTTGTCAAAAACAACAAAGCCAAATACGGCGAAGCGTTGGCGGATTTTATGACGAAAGTTTTGACCTATTACGACAAAGACGATCCGATGATGCGGGCAAATCTCGCGGCAGTTCCGCATAATTCGCGGCTTGGCGGCGGAAATGAATACGACAAAAACGGAAATTATCTGCACGGCGACGGTTGGGCGTTGGGCGCATTGACGGTCGGCACGGAAATGCGTAATGGCAAAAAGGTTTTGGCTTTTACGAGTCCGCCGATTTCGGGCTTTGTCGCCAGCATCAAGCCGAACAAGGAAAACACTGCATTCAAACCCGCGATTCCGCCGATTGCCGATCCTGATAATCCGAATTACAAAAAAGGCTGGGAAAAACTGCTCAATGACGACGGAACTTTCTTTATTCCCAAAGAAATGGACGACGGCGAGGTTCACGGGAATAATATTGACACGAGTCTGAATCCGCGTGAAGTTCAAACCGGATTTCGCTTTGCCGAAACTCCGCTCAGAGATGCGCGGCGCAGACTTTTCGAGGAAAAAGGAATGACTTGTATCCAATGCCACGTTCGCAATTTTGACGAGGGAAATTATTTAACGAATATGAATAGTCCGCAAAAAATGCCTTTGAATTTTAATACCAATCCGATTCCGCGCGTGTTTTTTATCATTACGCCGACCTTGCACAGCGGACGCAGTGAATATATCCGCCGCGAAGAAGACGAACAAGTCGGCAATATGCAAGGCGTTTTCCGCGATTATTTAGGTATTCAAGTCAAAATAAACTCGCCTCTCACAAAAGATTGGGTTCACAACACTAAAAAAGGACGAAGTTAAAAATGACCGACAAAACATTAAAAACTTTACGGCAATGTTGTTTTGTTCTATTTCCCGTTTTTCTCATTGCAATCACTGCAATTTCAGCCGACGCGCACGTGAAATGGTTTTTCGACTACGACGTAACGAAACCGCCGACACCGATCGGCGAAGTTTTGGACGGCACATTCGTTAAAATGTTTCTCGTCTCGGTTGTGGCGTGTTACCTGTTTTTCTTGGCTGATCGCTACATTTACGAAGAAGGAATCTTAGGCGAATTTGACAAAAAGCTGAAACTTTTCGACGGCGCGGCAAATTACATTATGCGCGGCGCGGCGGGAATTTTCTTTCTCGCGCTGTTCGGTTGGTGGGCGTTGGGTTACGGGCAGAGTTTTTATCTTACGCCCGAACTCAAAACCGATTCGCCGATTGTGCCGTGGATTCATTTGATAATGGCTCTCGCGGTTGTTTCGCGTTATACGTCCTTTATTACGGGCTTGGGCGTTTTCTTTTTGTATTTCGCCGCCGGATTTCAATACGGACTTTTTCACATTCTCGATTACCTGATTTTTCTTGGCATCGCATTTTATTTGACCGTTTCGCAAACAAAGGTCAAAGGCTTGCTGAAAGCCGCATTTATCGCGCTTTTTGCTTGTGCGGGATTGACACTGATTTGGGCGGCAGTCGAAAAATTCGCCTATTCGCATTGGACGATTGCGGTTTTGGCGGACAAACCGAATATCACGATGGGAATGCCGCCTCACATATTTATGAAAGTTTCGGGTTTTATCGAATTTTTCGTAACGTTCATCCTGCTCGGCGCGGTTTCGGTGGTCGGACGGCTGATTTCGCTCGGATTTATGTCGGTTTTTGTCTTGGCGGTTTTCGAGTTCGGAATGGTTGATGCCGTCGGACATTTGATGATCGTCGCAATTCTCTGGGTTTTGATCGTGCGCGGTCCGACCGATGCGCGAAATATGCTCGTCTTGCCCGACAAATCACTTTTCACGGAAGCGTATTTTATGACCGGACTTTATTTTTTAGCTTTTGTGATGATTTTTATTCTTTATTACGGAATTCATTATTATTCTTACGGAACGTAATCCATCTACACTTTCATATAAGTCGAAAGCGCGGTCGCGATCAGCTTTCCTTCTTCGTTTGTGACCTCCGCTGAAACCGTCGAGATCCTTCGTCCGGCGCGAACGATCTTTGCGGTGCAGACGATCTCGCCTTCCGTATGCGGGCGCAGGTAGTGAACCGTCAGATCGACCGTTGTTGATTGCTCGTGTTTTTCCTGCGCGCTGATCAGGGCAAACGCCGTCGCCGTGTCGATCAATGAGGCGGTCACTCCGCCGTGCAAAAGTCCGTAAGGCTGGCGCAAGTCATCGCGCATTTTCAATTTCAGCACGGCTTCGCCAAACTTTAGATCAACGAGTTCCAAGCCCAAAAGCTTTGGAAACGGAGCATTTTTCAGCGCTTCCCTCGCCATTAGTTTTTGTTCTTCCGTTATTTCTTTACTCATTTTCTTTTCTCAGAACACTTCGAAATTCTTCGATCGAAACCTTGCGAAAACCGTTCGGGATCGCAAACATTTCGGCGTCGGCTTCAAGTTTCAGATTTCTGAATTCGATCTTCATCGTCAATGTTTTTTGCTCACCATCGACGCTGTAAAATTCCTGTCGAATGGGCAAATTCACCGTTTCATCTACAAAAATAAGCGATTCCGACTTTTCAGCATCGCCGAATACGATGCGATATTTTGTTAGATTTTCCGCCGTGCCGTCATTGAAAAACTTAACATCGGTTTTCGCGTTTAGCCACCGGCTGGTCAAAAAATCCGTCCAACCGTCGAAAAACGTTGCGCTCTCCGCAGGAGTTTCCGCATAGATCTTTTTAGACGACAGGAGCAGATAATTTTTGCCGGACTGTAAGAAAGTTGCTTGACCTTTTTTGCCCAAATCGTAATCGACCCTACGTTTCGCGCCGTCGCGCGCCATAAAAATTTTGTCTTCGCGATCGTTTGCCGTCGTTACAATTTCGACCTGAAAAATATCGGGTTCTTTCGTCGAAAAAGGAATTTCGCTCTTCAATTCTTCAGCGGCGAACGGCGTCGGCGCGGAATTTTCGCCGCCTGTTTTTTGACAATATCGGCAAGCGGAAGACATCGCCAAAAAAAAGGCGAAAACCGCTAAAAATTTGAGCAACTTTAATGACCGCATCACTTTAAGAAGCGTAATTTTAGCACAACGAAACTTATTGTATAATTTATACTGCCCGTTTCCGAAAAATTTTCCGGCTCCGACTTTGAGATGAACCTGATCATCTGGCAAACAATTTATATTTTGAGCGGAATTCTTCTTCTGCCGGTTTCTCCGTTTTTGTTTTTGCAGGGACAGTATGTGCGGCGAAAAGTTGGACGTTTGCCCGACGCCGAAGGTGAAACTTCCGGCAAATCAGGCAAGGAAAAATCGTCCGTAAAATTGCTCATCATCGGCGAATCGACGGCTGCCGGAGTCGGCGCGCGAACGCACGAAACAGGGCTAGCCGGACAATTTGCAAAATCTTTAAGCGCGAAATTAGGAAAAGCGGTTCATTGGCATGTTATCAGCCGAAGCGGAATTACGGTTGGCGAAACAATTCGCGAGCTCGTGCCGAAAATTCCTGACGAAAAGTTTGATTACGTCTTGGTCGCACTCTGCGGAAACGAGGTTTTAAAACTTCGCAGCCCGCTCTCTTTTCGGCGAAATATGAGAAAACTGCTGGGAATTCTGCGCGAAAAAAACCCGGACGCGATGTTTTTTATTACAAACGCGCCTGCCATTCGTCTTTCGCCCGTGCTGCCGCAGCCGATAAAATTTCTGCTCGGACATCTTTCCGCTTTGCACAATTCGAACGCGATAGAATTTACCGCCGAAATGAGCAACGTCTTTTACTTTCATCAGCCGACCGAAGTTCCTAAAGGATTTTTTTCTGACGGAATTCATCCTTCCGAGAAAGGTTACGCGGTTTGGTCAAGGCGGATGATCGAATTTTTTTCGGAAAAATATCAATGGTAAATTCGGGCGACGAAATTCGAGAATTGCTGAATTCGCAAGCCGAATGGCTTTTGATCGCCGCTGCGGGAAACGCTTTTCCGCTCCAAAATTACGAAATCGAAATCACGAACGAGCAAGATAAAACTCTTTTCGGATTTTTGGACGACAAAGGATTTCAAACGTGGCGCGTCGCCAAAACGCAGATCGAAGCCGGCGAAATCGTGCTCGATCTTTCGCGCAATTTCGGCACCGAACGCCAAACTTTCAGGCTTGTTCCGCGAATTTCGGCAGAAGAATTGAGCGCCGGCGTCGAGATCGCGCGGCTCGAAAAGGCGAACAAGCTCGCTACGCTGATCGCGCGAGAATTTCCTAAGATCAAGGTCATTCGCGTCGCATTAAACGAAGAGAATGGGCGCTTTGCGAACATAATTTTTGAAGACGCAAAGCGCAAACAAACTGCGGTTTTGGCGGATGTTTCAGAAACGCTGACGCCGGAAATTCTTTTGACGAGCGCCATCTTCTGGTTAACAAAACTCGAAATGCGCAGAAAAAATCCGGTTGAATCCGCATGGATCATCGCCGAAAAAAGCCAGGCGCGAAATCTGCAAAAGCTCCACGCTTTGCTAAAGGAAGGCTGGAAAAAGCGGATTTCGATAACGGAAATCGCGAAGACGGAAGATAGCTTAAAAGGGCTTCCGGCTTTAAAAGTTTCCGCGCTTTGGCGCGCCAAACCCAAAGCGATCACAATGATCAAAAACGCTCCGATCAGCAAAACGGCGAAACAAATCATTGAACTTGCGCCGGATGAGATCGACGTCGTCTTTAGCAAAAACGGAGAGACACTGCGTTTTCGCGGATTACCTTTTGCGCGCGTTCGGCGTGTTTTCGAACAGGAAAAAGCTTGGTTTGGGATCGAAAAAAATGCGCAGCCATTATCTGAAAGATCGAGGGACGATCTTTGCGAGCTTGTCGAAAATCTGAAAATCTATCGCAGTTTCGACACGCCTAGCAAACGCCACGCGTTTTACATTCAGGCGCCGGAAACGTGGCTCGAATCGCTTCTTCGACGGAATATAAAACTTCTAGACGCGAATTTGATCCTCTCCCCGATCTACCATCAATTTCGCGCGGAACGAGACAAGATCGATCTACTCGCGCTGAGAAAAGACGGGCGGCTTGTCGTCATCGAGCTAAAAACGTCGCCGGATCGCGAAATGATCTTTCAAGCTGCGGATTATTGGCGAAAGATCGAACTCCAGCGCCGCAAGGGGAATTTGACGCGCGTAAGATTATTCGGTGAAGCGGAAATTTCCGATCGTCCCGCCATAATTTATCTCGTCGCGCCGACCTTGGAATATCATCGCGATTTTGAGTTTCTGGCGCGCGCGATCTCGCCGGAAATTGAAATTCACCGCTTTGACCTGAATGAAAATTGGCGCGACACAGTAAAGATCTTGCGGCGAAATTAATCTTCGGGTTTTACGAAACGATAACCGACGCCGCGGACGGTCTGAAGAATCTTCGGTTTGTTGGGTTCATTTTCGAGAAGCTTACGAAGGCGAACGATAAAATTGTCGATCGCGCGCGTGTCCGTGTCCTCGTGCAAGCCCCAAACTTCTTCAAGAATCGTTTTGCGCGATACGGCTTTTCCCTCGTTTTCGATCAAATGGCGCAAAAGCTTCGCTTCCATCAAAGTGAGATGAATAGTATCGGTTTCGGTTTTTAGCTCGAGATTATCGAAGTCGATAGCTTTACTGTTAACGATGACGACGCTTTCCGCAGGCGACGCGGTTTTCTCTTTTTGAAACCATTCACGGCGGCGCAAAAGACCGTTCAAACGCGCTTGAAAGATCGTCAGTTCAAAGGGTTTTGGCAGATAATCATCGGTGCCGGCTTCGAAACCGCGAAGAACGTCTTCGGGTTTATCGAGCGCAGTGAGCATCAATATCGGCGTGAAAATTTCATTTTCGCGCAGTTTTTGAGCAACCGTAAAGCCATCGGCTTTCGGCAGCATTACGTCTAACACTATTGCGTCAAATTCCTTTTTTTTAGTCAATAGAAGATCGAGCGCGATTTCGCCGTCAAGCGCGGTCGTTACCTCAAAGCCGTCGGCTTCGAGATTAAAACGCAAGCCCTCGGCTAAATGCAGTTCATCTTCTACGACAAGAATTTTCATGATTTGCGTTTCGGCAAACGCACGACAAACGTGCTGCCTTTTCCTTCACCCTTGCTTTCGGCAAAAATGCGACCGCCGTGTTTTTTTACGATCGAGCGAACGATGTTCAAACCCAAACCCGTTCCTTTCACTTTTTGAGTGGAAAGATTCGGAACGCGGTAAAATCTTCTGAAAATGCGTTTCATATCGCTTTCGTTCAGCCCGATACCTTCGTCTTTGATACGAATTTCCACGTTTTTTTCGTTCGGGTTTCGTAAACGCAGGATGATCTTTACATCCTCGCCCGAATATTTCACGGCGTTGTCGAGCAAATTCATGAAAGCCGTTTGCAGCTCCGCTTCATCGCCGAATACTTTTATTGCTTCGGTCTTTTCGGTGTAAGCGATCGCCGCTTCGCTGAGATCGTAACGCGATCTTATGATATCGATTGATTCGCGCAAAAGCTGCGAAAGATCTATCTCGGAAAGATTCAAAAGGCGGTCTTTTTCACGCGTGCGGCTCGCCTGAAGAACTTGTTCGACGGTGCTCAAGAGTCGATTGCTATCGGCAAGCATTATGTTATAAAACTCGCGACGTTTTTCCTCGGAAACTTCGCGCGTTTTTAGGGTGTCGAGATAAAGCCGGATTGAGGCAATGGGCGTTTTTAACTCGTGCGTGACCGCGTTTAGAAACGCGTCGTGCTGCTCATTTCGCCGAATTTCTCGCACAAGAAAGATCGTATTTAGCACCAAGCCGGTGATGATCAGCGCAAAGAAAACAATGCCGAAAATAAGCAGCGCGATTTCCTGATAATTGAGCAAGATCCAACCGACGTTCAAGGCAACCGCCAAAGTGATCAGGCAAATTCCCAGAATGACGAAGAAAATCGCAGCTTTTCGGCGACCGGCTAAACGCATACCATAAGATTAAAGTGAAAAAGTGAAAAAGTGAAAAAGCGGTTGACGTTAATCAACGAACTTTTTCACCTTTTCACTTTTAAGCCTTTCCTTTTTTAAGCGGCTTCCTTTAACGCTTCCGGTATGATTTCTTCTTGAGTTTCAAGTTCATAGGCGTAAACTTTTTTTGCCAGTCCTATCTTTTCGAGAAATCTTAGCTGAACCCAATTTACGTCGAATTCATACCAAGCAAGCCCGTGTTTTGCCGATCGCGGATGAGCGTGATGATTATTGTGCCAGCCTTCGCCGAACGTAACGAGCGCGACAAGCGCGTTGTTGCGCGAATCATCGTGCGTGTCAAAACGTCGTGTGCCCCAAAGATGGGTCGCCGAATTAACCAGCCAAGTGAAATGCCAGCCGACAACCGTTCGCAAAAAGATCGCCCATAAAACCATTGACCAACCGCCGATCGCGAACAGGATCGCGCCGACGGCGACCGCCGTTATCCAGTAATATTTGTTCAAAAAGACGTGAACTTTGTCCTTCATCAAATCGGGCGAATAGCGGCGCATGGACGCTTCGTCGCTTAATTGCGCCGGACCTTTGAAAATCCAGCCCATATGCGACCAATACGTTCCGTTCCGCGGTGAATGCGGGTCGTTGTCAGTTTCGGTATGGGCGTGATGCGCGCGATGCGTCGTAACCCACGTGATCGCGCCGGATTGTAATGCTAGTGTTCCGCAAACGGTCAAAAAATATTCGAGCCATTTCGGCGTTTTGAATCCGCCGTGCGTCAAGAGACGGTGATAAGCCAATCCCGTTCCCCAGCTTGCCGCAACCCACCAGACGGCGAGCGTAACAAATAAATTTTGCCAGCTAAAAGTGAATAATGCCCAAACCGCTAGGACGTGAAAAACGGTAACGAAAGCGATTGTGTGCCAGTTGACTTTATCGGCTATTGCCGCTTTAAATTCGAGTACGTTTTGCATAAAAATTCCCGTATAACTATAAATTTCTAAACGCGTTTATTGCGCCAATTTAAGGCTAACAGGTTTTGGGCAGAACGATTGTAAGAGTTTTGTAATAGAAGAGTTTAGAAGAGTTCGGCTTGAATATTGGAGGTCGGATCCTGCATCAGCGGAAGATGCGGTTTTTGTATTTCGCCGTTCTTTTTATTGAGCTGTTTTGCTTTATACATTTCCGCATCGGCGCCCTCAACCGCTTTTTCGAGCCCCGAAACTCCGGCAAAATTCGCAAAACCATAAGAGGTCCGGATCGTTACCTTTTCGGTCAAGCCTTGAAGAGTAATGTCGTCGAGAAGCGCATTGAGTGTATTCATGCGGTCGCGCGCCTGTTCAACGTCAAAACCAAGCATTACGACAAAAAATTCGTCGCCGCCCCAACGGAAAATGAGATCGTCCGCGCGAACAAGCGAACGGATTGCATGCGCAACTGTGCTAATCGCGACGTCGCCCACGGTATGTCCGTATAGATCGTTGATCGGTTTGAGGTTATCGATGTCAAAAACACCGACGCAACCCGAAATCGCGTCGTCCGCTTTGCCGTGTTTTCTTAAAAACCCGTAAAAAGCGTGGCGCGTAAACGCGGCGGTCAAAGGATCGACGTGCGCCAGTTTTTCTAGTTTGTCGTGCGCTTCCTTGAGCTTGCGATTCGTTCGCTCTATGTCCTGCCGAACTCGTTCAAACAAAATTATTACCATTCCGAATCCGAGCAAGATCTGCAAAACAAGGTCAATGATCGAATTGTACGCGAGATAATTGCGGGGCAGCGGAAGGCTCCAGGAAAGATGCATGAGGCTGAAGATAAGCGTGTAATGAAAAAAATCGATCGCCAAAAGCAGCAATGCAAATTTAATAATTCGAAATCCCGAATCTTTACGTTGGTCTTTTTGGATTCCGTTGAGTGTGAAAAAAGCCACGGCAAACGCGCCCGATAGAATAAAAGAATGAACATTAAAGACGTTGTTAAAATCAGTGACGGGAAAAACGAGAAATAATGACATCAGCAAACCGGGAATCAGCCAAAGCCAGCTTATTTTCGTCGGCTCTTTGCCGGAGACATAGTTTCTGCACCCCGCTATCAGCCAATACGCGAAAACATATTCGCCCAGATAATAGCCCATCGTAAAAAATATGGAGAAGGAATATTCTGAAGTTTTAAAAGCGGTAAAAAGACTCAGCAAGGCGCAAGACAGCGAAAGCCATGCGATCTTCCAATATCTTAGCGCATTCGATTTTAGCGAATGAGAAAGGAAAATGAAGAGCGTTCCGATCAAAAAGATACCGGCAAATTGAATTATTAAACCAGTTATGGAATTCATAAAAACTAAGACGGGAAACGACTTGAAGGAAGCGCGAATGGCGAGGCGCCGCATTAACGCGACAAATAAAGTTTAACGAAAAACAACAATAATGTCTATATTTTTGTTATTTGGGACTTGCGATAAATTGAGCGAGCTCTTCGCGGTTGGGTAAAGCGGTTCTTGCGCCTAATTCACGGCATTTCAGCGCGGCTACCGCATTTGCGATGCGTGCAGAATCTTCAACGGATTCCTTAGTTAAAAGACCGAAAAGAAATCCCGCGCGGAAGGAATCGCCTGCGCCGGTCGTGTCTTTGGCGCCATTAGGAACAGCAAAGCTGGGCGTTTCGATAAATTCGTTTTCACATAATATTAATGAGCCTTTTTCACCTAACGTGAGTCCCGCGACCGCGCATCCAAAATTCGACCGAATCTCGCGCAAGCCGGTTTTCGGATCCGTGATTCCCGTCAGTTTTTCCGGGAATTCGGCGGAAGAGATCAAAATATCGACAAACTTGAGAAGCTCCGCGACACCTTCAAAGACATTGTCGATATCGATCGAAACGACAGAGCCGGAAGCTTTTGCTTCTCTTGCCATTTGCACGCAGGCGCGTGTGTCGTGCGGCGTAAAATGGAAAACTTTTCCGAGTGCTGCGGCGGCGCTTGGCGCTTCGTTTTCGGTGTAAGCGAGCCGGTCGTCACGATGCCAGATCACGGTTCGCTCGCCGCTGCGCTTATCAATCACGATAAACGCGATCTGCGTACTCGCGCCCTCGATTTGTTCGGCAAAGCGCGTATCTACGCCTTCGTAGAGCAGACTCTGCAATCCGAAATTGCCTTCGGAATCCTTTCCGAAACGCCCGGCGTAAGAAGTTTTCAAACCGAGTCGGGAAAGACCGACCATCGCAGTCGCTACTTCGCCGCCGGCGGCGCGAACATGGCGTATCAATTCCACTTTCGAATCAAATTTTGGATATTCCGGCACGACGATCAGGTGATCGACGGCGTTTGTACCGAAACCGACGACATCGAATTCTTTATCTAAATCTAATTTGAATGGAAATCGCATTTTTAGACTTTGATTTTAGATAGTTTTTCCGTAAATAATAATCTAGCAAAGTTAGATCGAAAGCAAATATTTTCGTTTACCCGGAGAAGATAAAAATGCCAACTACAATTTGCCCGGTATGTTCTGAGGATGTTTACGTCGAAGCCGAGTCGGTACAAGGAGACGTGATTTCCTGCGATGAATGCGGAGTCGATCTTGAGATCGTCGGGCTCGATCCTATTCAACTTGATATTAGCGAAAGCGACGATTTAGACGATTTTGAGGACGATGACGACGAGTTCGAGTATTAAGCCGTTTGGACTAACTTCGCAGAACTATTTCGGCTTATAACCGGTTCGATTTTGCTTGATCTCCAATCCCGCTTTAGATTCGACCCTGACCTCGCGAAAACTTCCGTCGCCGCGTTTTGCGGTTTCCGGATAGAATGCGATGACATACGATGCGGTGATCTCTTCAGCCAGATTCTTAAAAAAAGGCTCAAAATTATTTTCCGTCGCGTAAACGATGCGTCCACCTGTTTTTTCTATTAACCCGCTGGCTTCGAGCGGCGTCATGAGCGGTTTCTTATCGCGCTGATAACGCGAAAACGATGGCAGCAAAACCGAATAAATTGTTGTTTCAGCGTCATTTGCGCGCTCGATCACCGTATCCGGCGAAACGGTATCGCCAACCGGAAAGCCGTCGGTTATCAGAATAAACGCGCGCTTCGGCAGCCGTCGTTTTATTTGCAGCGGCGATTTTTTTTGGATAAGCCGGATCGCGTCGTCAACCGCGTCATACGCGTGCGTCGAAAGTCCGTCAGTTTCGCGCAAAAGTCTTTCAAAGGTTCTCTCAAGTTTCTCCGGCTGATTTGTAAATGATTGAAGAGTTTTTACTTTCATGCCGAAGGTAATCACAGCAAAATAGGAATTGTAATCGGCAAGACGTTTTACAAAACGCATTAACGCGTCGCGCAGTTTGTTTAGCTCGTCAGCGGTCATGCTGCCGGATACGTCAAGTGCGAAAACGATAGAAAGCGGTCGGCTGTTGTCCATCTTTTTTATCGGTTCAAAAAAGTCGATCCTGCGTTCAACTCCGTCTTCGAAGATCTTAAAATCCCCTGCGGAAAGCCCGCGAACGGGATTTCCTTTTTTGTCTGTAACCGAAACTTCAAACGGTACGAGTTCGGTGTCGATCTTGATAACGTCGTCGCTATTTTGCGAAAAAGTCTTTGAAGAAAACCCAAACATCGCCGCGGTAAAACAAATCACGAAAAAAAACATACGCTGCAGCTTGAAAATTTTTTCTGAATCGATCATCGCGTTCTGCGGTTTAAAAGTTCTTGCCTTCTATTTTGTATCTATTGTATTATGAAATAGTTAGCGTCCCACCTTATCGAGCGGTGCTATCTCTCAAAATCCTCTCAAGGTTTAATTATATTACCCGACGGTTTATTTTTGAAGCTCCATGCATCGATCTCTCCGCTACATGACTTACCAAAGTCAGGATCTTGCGGCTTTAATGTGTCAATTTGCGCGAATGCACTCATTCTGACGCGTCAAGATGACCGAAATTCGATGGCTTTGCAGCGCGAACAAATTTTAAGCCAATAGCCGTCAAATGTCTGCGATCGCGGTTGTTTGGCACAAGAATTGAAAAGGATATCTGACGGCTCAAACCGTTTGAGCCTCATAAGTTCAGGCGATTGATTTCACAAACCGGTCTTTCCCGCGACTGGAATTCAAACCGAACCGACACAAACGTGAAAAATAGAAAAGAAATTTCAAATTCTTCCCAATATGATCTGCCGACCAATCTTTACTGGTATCTTATGGCGTTGGTCGGGACGGCGGCGTTCGGCTTTTCGGCATATTTGGGTATTGAACTTTCGACGATACAATTTGCGACTTTGATCGTGGGTCTTTTCATTTCGGTGCTGCTTAATACTTATGAATTCAGAATACCGAATACGCAAACGGTAATTTCCGCAAAGGAACTTGTTGCATTTTGGGGCGTGGTTTGGCTGGGTGTTCCCGGCGGAGTTTTGCTTGCCGCAGGCGCAGGACTTGCGCGTTTTTACGTTTCCGATCGGTCAAAAAAACAAGCGATGTTCGGCGTTTTTGTTCACGTCTTTTCGACTTTTGTCGCGGCAAACATTTTCTACCTGACGTTAGGCAAATGGGCTGGATTCACCCATTCCGCCGTTGCGGGAAACGCCGTGAAACTGGAATCGCTCGCGATGGCGACCGCGGCAATGATGGCTTCGCATTATCTTTTGTATTCGCTTTTTACGTCAAGTTTTCTAAAGATCGAAAGCAACTATTCGTTTACCGCGCTCTGGAAAAGGAACTTTGCATGGACGGCGGGAAGTTATCTCCTCGCTGCCGCCGCGGCGATCGTTTTGCATTTGACGTTCTTAAAATTCGGACTTGCTTTCGGTTTGGTTATCCTGCCGAGCGCGATCGTCGCGCACACTGCTTATAAGATCCACATCCGGCGATTGTCGCAAAAAACAAAGGAGATCACGGAGGCGAGCCGTATTCATCTTGCGATGGTCGAGGCGCTCGCAACGGCGATCGACGCGCGCGATCAGGTCGGTATCGGACACGTCCGCCGAACACAGATATACGCGGTCGGTATGGGCAAGCTGCTCAATTTATCCGCTGGCGAAATTCAGGCATTAAATACCGGTGCGCTGCTTCATGATATCGGAAAGCTCGCCGTGCCCGACCATATTTTGAATAAACCGGGAAGATTGACGCCCGCGGAAATGGAAAAAGCTAAGATCCATTCTTCGGTCGGCGCAGCTATTCTGGAACAGATAAATTTTCCGTATCCGGTTGTCCCGACGATAAAATATCATCACGAAAGCTGGGACGGAAGCGGATATCCTGACGGTTTAGAAAACGAAGAAATTCCGCTTACCGCACGTGTTTTAGCCGTCGCCGACGCATACGACACGCTGCGCGGCGCGCGTCCGTATCGCCCGGCAATTTCGCGCGACGAAGCGCGCAGATTCTTACTGAATGGCGCGGGAACGCAGTTCGACCCGAAGATCGTCGACGTTTTTTTGCGTAATTTGCGTCAGTTCGAGACGGAAGTCGATGCGCATGGATTGACTTACAATTTTGACAAGGAAGACGGAAATAACGCGGATATGCCAGCCGACGATTTTACCGATCAGAGCTACGTAGAACAGATCAAGCGCGCAAATCGCGAAGTTTTCACGCTTTACGAGTTGGCGAAAATTTTTAGTTCAGCGTTAAGCTTGACGGAAACGCTTCGTCTTTTTTCGGAGAAGATCGGGCAGTTCGTTCCATACGACACGTGCGCTATCTATTTGCTCGACGAAAAACGCAATGACGCGTGCGCGGTATATGTCGAAGGAAAAAACAGCGCCGCGTTAAAAGGCAAGCGCATTAAGATCGGCGAGGGCGCGACCGGATATGTTCTAAAAAAACGCCAGGCGGTTCACAATATAAATCCCGGACTCGATTTTTCTTTCTCGCAGCTCGATTTCATACAGGAATATTCGGCAATGGTTTCGCTGCCGCTGATCGCGAACGAAAAGCTCGTTGGCGCCGTTTCGCTTTATTCCTGCGAGCTCGCGCATTACGAAGACGAGCATATGCGCTTGCTCGAAACGGTTTCGCGCATTGCGTCAGACGCGATCTACAAAACGCTTCAGCACGCCGAAACCGAATCACGCGCGCTGACCGATCCGATGACGCAATTGCCGAACGCGCGAAGCCTGCAGATCGAATTTGAAAAGGAATTTGCGCGCGCCCGCCGAAACGGCAGTTCGTTCCACGTCTTGATGATCGATCTCGATGGTTTCAAAGCCGTAAACGATACTTTTGGACACAAGATCGGCGATCGAATGCTAAAAGACATCGGCAAGGTAATGCTCGAACAGCTCCGCGAATACGACTTTTTGGCGCGATACGCGGGCGACGAATTTGTCGCTATCGTTCCGGAAACAAGCCACGAAGATATAAACGATCTTTGCCAGCGCATCGAAAAAGCGGTGTCGGAATTTTCACTGAAACTCGCCGACGGCAGATCGGCTTCGGTCGGCGTCAGTCTCGGCTCGGCTTCATATCCGAATCATGGCGAAACGCTCGACCAGATAATCGTCTCAGCCGATAAAGCTATGTACGCCATCAAAGCTTCGCGAAAACGATCAAAGATCACAAGGGAACTTGACGAATTTTTGCAAACCGATCCATCCGGCGCTAATTCGGCGGAGAATTTTATCGTCGAACTCGACGAAAGCCACGTTATCTCAAACGCAGTAAATTAAAAATTAAAACGCTTGCGCAAATCTAAAGTGAAGCTGTTCGCGGCGGAGTGTGAAGATGGCGTTCGGTCCGATTCGCTGCGGTATCTGAAACTGCGGCGGATTTAGCAAATATCCGTAATCGACCGCGAATTCGCCGCCGACCGGTGTTTTTATTCGCAGACCGAAACCGACCGTGTTTGTCCAAAGTGCGCGCAGATTTTGGCGGAAAATATCGTTCGGCGGAATATCCGGCGGGTTAAAAATATCTCCGACGCGGCGGAAAACATTGCCGCCGTCATAAAACGGAACGGCGCGTACCAAACTCGTAATCGGAATCCGCGCTTCTAGATTTACAATCGCCAAACCGTTTCCGCCAAAAGGAATTGTGAACGGATTAAGAAAAATCAAGTCGCCCTGGCGGTCGCGAAAAATTCCCTGCGGCACGACGACGACACGCGGTCCGGCGGATTCGAATTCAAAGCCGCGAATTGACGTCGAACCGCCCGCGAAAAAGCGCTCACTGATCGGTAAAATTCCTTCGAGATCGGGAAATTGCGACGACGAAAAACTTTGATTTCGTTTGAAAACACTCGCCATTCCGAGGATCGCGCGTCCGGCAAGAGTCGTGTTTTTCAGCCACGGCATTGTGTAAAAGGTGTAATAAGACGCCTGAAATTTGTGAAAGCCGACATTTGCGCCTAAGAAAGGTACGGAAACATTGTATTCGGCGGTGAAATAGTTTCCGTCGGTCGGATCGGTCGCGCTGTATCGGCATGGTTCGCCCGGTTCGCCTTTGGCGACGATGTCGAGAATCGTGTATCTGATATTGCAGTTCTTGCGCGTGTCAAAAACGACGGTCGCGCCGAAACCGGAAATTCGCACTTTTGCATCCGGGCGAAGCAGATCTCGGATCAAAAGACTTTCGATATTAAAAAGACGCACGTCTTCGTATCGATAGCGGAAAAATGCGATGCTTCGATATTTTTCGCTGATCGTGCGGCTCGTTTCGAGCGAAACCGTCAGCCGGTTTATTGTTGGAACGCCGGTATCACTGCCGAATTCATCGATCGGGTTACCGTTTTCATCCACGCGCTGGACGATTCCGAAAGTTCCCTTATCAAACGTCGAACGGAAAAACCGTGTTACGGTCGAATCGCGCTGATATTGCGCGCGAAAAGTAAGCGGCGCGTAACGAATTATTCCGTCCTTGTTTGTGCCGTCCTGCATAAAACGCGGATTGATAAAATCGATCTGCGCCAGCTGTTTTACGCGGCTGACGCGCACCTGCGCGCCGCCTTGCAATAATTTTCCGAGCAGGTTGAAATGACGAATATCGAAAAATCCGTTCGCGCCGCCGTCGGTCGAAAAACCGCCGCCGTATGTGATAAGACGCGGTTTTTGTTCTTCGACGTTGATGATCACGTCCGAAAGCCGGTCGCCGTCTGCGTTTTCGCCGGCAGGTTCGGTTTTTATCTCAACGAGGCTCATCGCGTCAGATGCGTATAGGTTTTGTTCGCTGCGGAAAATGTCGGCGGCGCGCAAAACTTTGCCGCTCCGCAAGGTGATGGCTTTGAGGATCGCTTCTCGTTTTGTTCGGTCGTTGCCGTTGATCAAAATTCGGTTGACGTAAACTTTTTTGCCTTCGTTTTCGACGGTGTAGATCAACTTGACGCGAGCTTCCGTGCGGTTCGCTTCGTTTTCGTTGAGCTCCTCGATCGACCAAACAACCTTTGCGTCGTAAAAACCTTCGCGCGAATAAAACGCCGAGATCTCGCGTGTGCCGTTTCGGGCGCGGGCGCGCGAGAAATTTTTCCCGATCAAAACCGGCAGCTTTTCGAGCAGTACGTTGTCCGAAAAAGCTTTATTTCCCGCAATTTCAACGGAATCGATGTGCGTAGGAATTCCTTCGGTAATGACAAATGTCAGAATAAGATCGTCGCCTGTGAGCGAAACACCCTGGCGGACGTTGACCTTGGCGTCGCGATAGCCAAGTTCGCGCATAAGGTTTGTGATCGTCGTGCGGTCTTCTTCCATCAGCTCGTTGCTCGTATAGCCGCGCCCGTAGCCAAAATACGGAACAAAACCCAAGATATTCGCTTCCTTTGATTCGAGCACGCTCGTAATATCGTCCGCCGCGAATTTTTCCGTTCCCTCGATGCGTATATCGACCAATTTTAGCTTGCGGTTCAAATCCGCTTTGTATTTGAGCTCGACGACGCGATCCGTCAGATCGGCGCCGCTCAACGAGGCACAGAGCGATTCGGTGTCGTTCAGAGTTTCCGTTGCTTCGGCTTCCGTAAAAGGCGGCGACGCGGAGCAAACCGCCGTCACTTCAGCGAAAAAATAGCCGTTTTCCTGAAAATAATTCCGCAAGCGTCGCGCGCCTTCGATTATCGCCGAGTAATCGAGCGTTCCTTCGCGTTTGACGGAAAAAAGTCTCGTCTGAGTTGAATCGCCGATCTTTTCGCCCGCGGCATCGACGACGATATTTACGGTCGGTCCGACTTTTCCGTTGAGCTCCAGATCGATCGTATTTTTTTCGCTGTCAAAAACAACGCGCGGGTCGTCAAGCGCGGGCGCCAGAAACTTTTCTTTTCGAAGAGCTTCCCGAATCGCTTCGACGTCTTTGTCCAACGCCGCGCGCGAAAAAAATGCGCCGGGTTTCAGCTTGAGCTTTTCACGAATTTTTGCGGTGTCGAAACCTTTGATGTCAATATTAAATGTCTCAACTTTCGCCTGCGCGTTGGGCGTAACCTCAAATTTGACGGCAACTTGCGTCTGATTTTCGGATTCGAGCGGTGTTTGCGACGCTTTGACCTCAGCCCGGAAAAAACCGCGCTCGCGCAAATATTCGAGGATCAGATCGGCGTTTGCGCCGAGCGTTTGTTCCGTTATTGCGGTTCCCGGATTGAGAATGTTGAGCTTTAGCAGCAGTTCCTGTTCGGTTACTTCATCTCCGATCGTATTGCGGATCTCGATAATTACCTTTTCAGCTTGAGTCTTGCGTTTAATGATAAAACGTAAGCTTACGCCGTCGTCACCGTTTTCGGTCGCTTCGACCGATGCGGAAACGATCTTTCCGGAATCGTAAAGCGCCTGAAGCGCGTCGCGCACTTTTACGGTGGAATATTTTTCGCCGAGCGCGCTTCGGACGATAGCGAGAAATTGTTCCGTCGTTGAGCGAACGCGCCCGGTTTCGGCAAAAGCAATCTCGACGTTGGAAATTTGACGGTTTTCGTATTTATTTTGCGCGAGCGCGCAAACCGAGAGAAGTAAGATCAAAGTGCAAAGCCGCAAAAACGATGAAAGCTTTTGAAAAGAAAATGGGCTTGAAAAAAAGCGCCCGCAAACGCCTTTGCTAAATTTTCTTGTTTTCCCCTGCTTGCCCACCTAAATAAATTTTCCCTTATTCCTTTCGCGTCTCTGCGATGAAAATTTTCTTAAAATCTCTTTCTCAAACGAACTTCAAAGCTAAAGACATTATTATTCTGCGTGACGTTGCTCAATGAACGCTGCTCGTATTTGGCGACAAACGACAAGCGATTCGAAACACGGTATTCGAGCGCCAGCACCTGATTTTTGTCTTCGGAAATATTGGTCGAATACGTTATCAAAAGATTACGGTTTATCTGCCGCCCAACCGTCAATCGCGCCGTCGGATTCAGCCGATTTCCCGAAATTATCGGGTCGATCTCAAATCGATTCAATCCGAAAAGCTTATCGGTCGCTTTGCTCAGCGGTTTGTTAATAATTTCGTCCGCCAGAATTTCGGTTGCCGTATTGATTCCCGATTGCGCAAGCGTCGGAATTCCGGCTTCGGTATTGGATAAATTTCCGGTCGTGATCAAAGAAACGACGTCTGCATTCGGCAATGCCGGATTCGAGCGAACCGAGGCGTTGAGCGATTCTGTGTCCGTCAAAGGTCCGGTCAGGTTGACAAAGATCTGATAACCGTTGATCTCTGTTTCCGCCTGCAGCGTGATGTAAGGCTCGATGCTTGTGTTCGGCGGAAATTCGAGCACGCCGCGCTGCACTTCGTAGCGCTCTTTGCGAAAAAAGATCGTGCCGCCGTTTGCCGTTATTCTTCCGGAAATTTGCGGTTCGTCAATGTCGCCGGTTACGCGCAGCGAAGCCGAAGCCGTTAAGTCGGCGATGTTGTTGCGGACGACGAGCGCGTCGCGTCCTTCGATGATGAGATCAAGCTGCGCCGCGCCAAAAAACGAACCGGAGCTTATTTTTTCGAGCGAGCCTTCGCTTCGCGTTCCGATCACGTTTGCGAGGTCGATATCCTTTGTATAAAGGCTGCGCCGCGCAAGAATTCTTCCCGAAATCCTCGTGGCGAGCTGGTTTTTATTGTCGCGTCTGCCGTTAATTTCGATGTCCGCATTTCCAGTTGTAAGAAAATCCTTCGGCAGTGGGACGGTAACATTATTGCCGTTAAGCCCGATCCTGAACGCCTGTAAAGCCAAGCCTTGAAGCTGCGCGCCGCCCGAGATCGAAACTCTTCCGCCGCCGAGAAAACCGGTCAACTCGTCGATCTGCGCCTGATTTGACGTGAAAATGATGCGTCCCTTGATACGGTCGAGTGTCAGGCGTTCCGATCCGACAAAAGTTGACACCGCCGCGTTTTGAGCGATCGCTGTTCCGTTCAAACGCGCGGTTTTATTTGGTCCGGTCATGCGAATATCGACTGCCGTGAGTCCGGAAAAGAATGTGTTTGGCGAGATCGCGTTCAAGATGCGAAGGTTTACGGTTCCATCAATGTTTAGATTGTTGATGCCATCATCCGTCAAAGCTTTTGTTCCGGCAATTACGATGTTTGAGCCGCCGCCCGCGAATTTCGAGCTTTCAAAAACGATCTCGCGCGTATTGAATCGAACGACAACCGGCTCGGTCGCAACCAGCGGCGTTTCGTCGATCTGCAGCGCAAGCTGGCTGAATTCGGCTGAGCCGCTCAAATTCCCAGCCGTCAGTTCTCGTTTGCCGGCGTCGTTCACGGCTGAAAGATTTCCCGCGACAAAAACTTTGCCGGTCGCGCGCCCCGAAAACGCGACCTCGTCGGCAAGATCGAATTTCCGCCGGATTATCGTAAGAAGCGGTGTAAGTTCCGTATTGTTAAAATCACTCTCGGCGCGAAACGGCATATTTTCGTCCGCAAAATTGACGTTTGCCGTGACGATTTGCTGCTGTCCTTCAAATGATGCCGTTAAATTGACGTCAAGCTGCTGATTTTCGGTTTTTCCGGTAAATGCGACTTCGCCGATCGAGCTTCCGTCGTAAGTTACGCTGCGACCGGTTCCGCTGAAATTTATGTTGTAAGTTCGCGAATCGCTGCCGATTCCGAGCGCCGTCGCCCGCAGATCGACGATTCCGTTGATATCCTGATAATTCGAATTATTCGGTATAAACGGGCGAACGCGCGCAAATTCGACATTTTTGGTTTCCACGTTAAAGTTAAAAGCGGTCGAATCGGTGTTGTAAGTTCCGTTTGCCTGAAGCGAGCCTTCGCCGAATTTTATGTTAAGAGATTCAAAGTTGATAAGCGTTCCGACAAAAGTCGCGCGCGCCGTAAAGCCGTCAAACGGCTGTCCGTCGATCGTTCCGGCAGACGATGTGATGTCCGCCTCGCCCGACATATTTTTCGGCAAGCCGCTCAAGTTAATTTTGCCCGAAGTTTGCGCTTGAAAATTTCTGAGCTGCTCGGGTACAGAGCCTTCGACCGGCAAAGCCGCAAGCAAATTTCCGGTGTTTATCTTGTTCAGAGTCGCCTGAACGGAAATGTTATTTTCTCCGCCGTTCGGAATACTGACGTTAAACGTAAGATTTCCGCCGCCCGCGGGCTCCTGCAGAATGCCATTTTTGAATTCGGTTCCGAGCGGCGAAA
This sequence comes from Pyrinomonadaceae bacterium, assembly GCA_041747435.1. Taxonomy (GTDB): domain Bacteria; phylum Acidobacteriota; class Blastocatellia; order Pyrinomonadales; family Pyrinomonadaceae; genus JBGTFE01. The sequence continues at coordinate 41,504 of JBGTFE010000146.1, forward strand.
CAAAAATATCGGAGGCGAGCGAGCCGAGATTGCGCTGCCGGAGCGAAACAGAATCGACCGAAGCGCGTCCGTCGACGGTCGGATCCGAATAATTTCCCGTCAAAGTTCCCCTGAATTTCAAGTTTCCGGCAAATTCGGCTTGGTACGAGTTAAGCTGTTCTTCAAGATCCGGCGAGATTTCCAGAAAGCGGACGAGATGATCTATCTCGCTCGCATCGGTTGAATTTAAAGCGAGGTTTAAATTTGAATCGCTTCCGTTCAGATCGAGCCGACCGCTTGCGTTAAATTCGCTTCGTTCGGAGTTCAGCCGCGCAACGTCGAGATCAAATAGTCCGTTCGTTGCGGTCGCTTCGATGCGTCCCGTTACCGGAATCAAACCTTTCGACGCATTTCCCGCGCTAGCCGCGATGTCCGCGGTCAAGCTGCCGCTCGCCGTTCTAAAATCCGTCCCCGCGAAAGTAAAATTAACTTTGCCGGTCGTTTGTCCTTCGATCGGGACGACACGACCGCCCGTCAAAGACAACAGCTTTCCGAGATCAAGATTTGAAAAATCAGCATTGAGATTTGATTGATTTCGCGCGTTAAATGCGATCGTTGCGTTGCCATCCAGACGTCCGTTCATTACGTCCGCCGCAATTTTTGTCAGGGCTACTTGATCGTTATTGACCGCAACGCTCGCGGTTGCCGCGCCGAGCGTGACGCTGCCGATCGTGCCGCCGCCGAGACTCATATCTGCGCTCGCGCGGTAGCGTCCGGAAGGTTCGAGCACAAAAACCGGTTTGTAAATTTTTACGTTTTCGAGCGCGCCGCCTGGCAAGTCTTCATTTTTTACGAGCGTGACGTTGCCGGCATCAATGTCGGCGGAAGTCGCTTCGATCACGCCGCGCCGGATCGTCAACCGAACGCCGGCAACATTCAAACTTCCAAGGATCGCCGCGCCGGTTTCGATCTTTGCAACTTGCGTGTTTTTTGAAAAGATCACGGTTTCGTTTGGCGTGTCGCGAATGGCAACGTCCATTGCGTTTACATCGCCGATAACGGCACCGCTTGCGTCAACGCGCTCGGAGCGAAAGTTTTTCGCGGTAATATCCGTCGTTCCTTTTTGCGTCCTGAGCCGAAAATCGTTCGCCGAAAGATTTTTGAGTTTTGCTTTATCGATCTGTCCGCCGCCGGCTTGCAAACTGTCAATTTCAACGGTCGCGCCCTGCGGACGATCCTTGATTCGCGCGTTCTTTCCTTTTACATTCTGAAGTTCGATATTTTTTAGTTTGAATTTTGAAGCACCTGCGTTCGGCGCGCTAACGTCCGTGTTTCCGCCGCTTGACGAAAGCTTTACGCTGCTCGCCTGAAGATTTTCAAATTCGAGATCGTCGAGCTTAAAGTTGCGCGTTCGCGCGTTGCCGATAGTCGCCGCGAGCTGTTTGTCTTTGTATTCGGCGACGGCATCGGTGATAAAAAGCCCGCCGAGGCTTCCCAAAGGCGATTTTGCGGCGGCGGCTTGAAGTTCACCAACCCAGCGGAAATCCGTTCCGGTGCCGCGGACATTTCCGATCATCTGCAAAAAGTCGATCCGAAAATCTTCAAATGTCAAAAGCTCGGCGATCGCCTTGCCGTTCGCTTCATACATCGAATTCGTGCCCGCGACCGTCGCGGTAACGTTTAGCGCTTTGAGATAAATTCCAAAAGCCGAAAGCGCTTCCGAATCCGCTTTTCCCTCAATTCGATAATTTTCACCTTCGCCGGAAACTTTTCCGTTAAAATTTGCAAAGCCGCGCAGCGCCGTTCCGATCGGCAAAAGATTAGAAGTTTGCGTCAAATCGATCGACGACGTGATATTGAGCTCATATTGCAGTCGTTCCCAATCGGTGAGCTTGCCCGTCAAAGTCGATTCGCCGATCGGTGTCGTCAATTTTAGCTCGGTGATCTCGGCTCCTTTGTCATCGGCGATTCCGCGCGCGCGAATGTCGATCGGCTCGAGCGGATGATCGTCGTAAACAAAGATCGATTCGGTTGAGCTGATTTCGAAGTTGTAGCGTTTTTGCTCGTCGGGAACGGCAAAGGTTGTCGGTTCGAGAAAGAAGACGAGATTTTTTGCGTCGGCGGAAATTTTGTGCTGTACGTCGCCAAAATGGATCAAACCTTCACGAAGAGAGAATTTGATCGAATCGTAGGTGAAATTTACGCGCGTGCCTTCTTTGTCTTCGACAAAATTCAGATTGGAAAAATTCGATTTGCCGTTTTCGTCAAATTTTACCCAGACTTCGGCGCCGTTAATATCGGTCGAATCGACCTTGATGTCGCGGCTCAATTGCCAGGCGTAAAGATCCTGAATGGTCAAGCCGATCTTTGCGTCGCGGATAAAAAAAAGTTTCTCGCCGGTTAGCTTGTCGTTAAAGGTCGCGTTGTGAAGCTCAAGTTCGAGAGGCGAAACAGTTACGCGGAAAACATCCGCATCGAAAACGACCCCGATATCCGCCATTTTGTTCACAAACTGCGTTTTTATGTAACTATCGAAAGCGCCGTAGCGGTAGAAAACAAACACCAAAATGACGATCAAGACGAGCAAAATCCCAAGAATTCCGCCGCTAATTCCCACATTTCGACGCGTGAAAAGCCTTCGGCGTTTTGGCGTCTTTGAGATTTCTGCCGGTGAAGTTTCCGTCTGTTCAGTTTCTTCGTTCTTGTTGTTTTCTCCAGACATAAATCTTAATTTTATAACCACAAAACTTTAAGATTCGGTTCAAGCGGTTTATATTCGGCGTCGCCGGTGACTAAAGTCGAATTTAATTCCAAAGCAAGCGAAGCTGCAAAAGCATCGGCATAAGAAAGAGAAACGGTTGATTTTATTTTCGCTGCGTTTATTACCCTTTTGGTCGTAACGTGCTCGATAATAATTCCCGCACGTTCGACGAACTTCACGGATTGCTCCGCCCTGCTTACTCCGCTTTTTCGTGCCTGCATATAATAAAGCTCGCCCAGATTAATGACACTCATAACGGCTCTGCTTCGAGCTTGCAGCGTTTCGAGAATTATCTTGCGGACAATTTCAAAGTTTTTTTCCCGCCGTAAATACGCCAATAAAGCATAGGTGTCTAAAACATAATTCATATTTTCGAAAAATTAGTTGAAGATATTTAATTTTCGCTTTTCCCGCTCCAACTCTTCAGCATGCTCGATAAGCAAATCTTCTGTAGTTGCTTCCGATGAAACAAATAGCTCGGCAAATTCGGCTTCGAGGTCTTCTATCGAATCCGCCGGCAAAATCATTTCTTTTTCGACAATTTCAAGGACCGCTTCATAAACTTCTTTATTAAGCGGAATTGTTTGCCCGTTTTTCAGGGTTAAATTTGGCTGCATTCTAATTACCTCTTTTAATTTACAACGAAACCGTCTCAACAATCTCTAGATCAAACGCTTCGAGCGCCGTGATGCGCGGCGGATGATTCGACAAAAGCCGAATTTTCCTTACGCCCAGATCGTTCAAAATCTGCGCCCCGATGCCGTAATCACGAAAGCTTCCGTAACCGGTTTTTTTTCGCGCCGCTTGAAAATCTACGTTCTTCTCCTGCATCAGCGCATAGGTTTGAAGTTGGTGGATCAAATCCAAATTATGTTCGCGCTGGCGAAGGTAAAGTATCACGCCTTTTCCGGCTTCGGAAATTTTTTGGAGAGAGGTTTTGATCGCCTGCGATGCTTCGCCGATCTGTGAGCCGAGCATCGCAAAGGTGATATTCTCGGTTTGGACGCGCACCAAAACGGGTTCGGTTGTCTGCGAAACGTCGCCCATTCTAAAAGCTACATGTGTTTCGCCGTTCATAATATTTTCATAAATTGCGGCGCGAAACGTGCCATGATCAGTCGGCAGATCCGTCTCGACAACTTTTCTGACAAGTGTTTCCTTGTGAATCCGGTAACGGACGAGATCTGCGACCGAGATGATCTTCAAGTCGTGTCTTTCGGCAAATTTTACAAGCTCGGGAAGGCGTGACATCGTGCCGTCGTCGTTCATGATCTCGCAAATGACGCCCGCGGGATAACAACCGGCGATGCGCGCAATGTCGACGCTCGCCTCGGTTTGACCGACGCGAACGAGCACGCCGCCCTTTTTTGCGCGAAGCGGGAAAACGTGCCCCGGACGCGCCAGATCGCTTGGCTTTGAAGCGCGATTGACCGCAGTCAGGATCGTATGAGCGCGGTCTGCGGCGGAAATTCCGGTCGTCACGCCTTCTCTGGCTTCGATCGAGATCGTAAACGCCGTTCCCATGCTCGATGTATTTTCGGATGTTTGCGGCGGAAGATTAAGGTCGTCGCAGCGCTCTTCGGTCAAAGGTAAACAGATAAGTCCGCGCGCATGCGTGATCATAAAATTTATGATCGCCGGCGTGACTCTTTCCGCCGCGCAGACGAGATCGCCCTCATTTTCGCGGTCTTCGTCATCGACGATAATTATCATTTTTCCCGCCGCAATATCGGCGGCGGCTTCTTCTATCGTGGCAAAAGGCATCGTAGTAAATTCTAGCTAAAACCTTTCTCATTTACCATTTATCAATTAACATTTACCATTAAAAAATGCCTTTCGAATTAAAACTTGCATGGAAATATTCGCGCGCGCGGCGCAAAAGTCTCGCGCGTTTTACTTCCGTGGTCGCCGTTATGGGAATCGCCGCGGGCGTTGCAAGTTTGATCATCGCGCAGGCTTTGGCAAATGGTTTTGCGGACGAAATGAAGGACAAAATTCTCGCAAACACGGCGCATGTCTCGGTTTTTTCGGATACGGGCGCGAAGATCGAATATTGGCAGGAAATTAAAACCGGAATCGAACGGCTGGACAATGTCAGCGAAGTTTCCGCGACGAGTTATGAAAACGCGTTTGTGATCGGTTCGGACTCAATAAACCACGCGCTTCTAAAAGTTCATTATTCAGAATCCTACGTTCAAAGTTCGGGAAAAACTGAAATTTCTATCGGAGAAAAGCTGGCGGAGAAAGCAAAACTAGCGATCGGCGACGAAGCGGAGATCGTAATTCTTGAAAACCAGATAGAGCCGCGGCGCGTAAAAGTTCTTGTCGCCGAAATTTTTCGAACGGGACTTTACGAATACGATTCGACGTGGATACGCATTTCGCCCGAAGATTTTGCCGCGCTTTACGGTGAAAAATTTTTCGCGCCAAAGGTTTTGAATATTTCGGTTGAGAACATTTACAAAGCGCGCGAAACGGCAAACGAGATCAAGGAAAAGCTCGGAGATGACTTCAAAATTCTCGATTGGCAGGAAGCAAACCAGCCGCTTTTTGCCGCTTTGAGTTTGGAAAGAAAGGTTTCGCTTGTCGTGATTTCGCTGATCATTTTTATCGCGGCATTGAATATTACGACGACGCTCGCGCTGCTCGTCAACGAACGAAAACTCGACATTGCCGTTTTGCGAACGTGCGGCGCAAAGACGCGAAAAATAGTGTCGATCTTTTTGCTTGAAGGTTTGTTTCTCGGATTTTTCGGAATCGCTCTGGGCGTAATTTTCGGTTTATTCGGCTGTTTCGCGGGAAATTATTTTAAGTTGATAAGACTATCCGAAGAAGTTTATTCGCTAAGCTCGATCCCGTTTCACGCGGATTTCGGCGAGGTTATGTTGATCGTTTTGGTCGCTTTGTTTCTTTGCCTTGCGGCATGCGTTTTCCCGGCGTTTAAGGCAAGCAAAATAAAGCCGTTGGAAAATTTGCGAACGCAGTAGCCATTTATTTTTTGGTCAAACTTATGATCAAAAGAATTATGCCGATCGGAAATCCGCCCAGCGCGACTACTATCGCCATCACCAATGCCAGATGAATGAAGCCGCCCACCGACGAGGGCGCCGCGAACATACCGCCAATCCAGATCAGCATAAGCAGGACGAATAAACCGGCGCTTGCGCCTAGAGTGATAATAGCGGCTTTTCTCATTTGTGATTCTCCATTTTTGAAAATTTTTTGTTCTTTAACGCTATCAAATACGCCAAAACACACGCAAGAAAAAAAATCAGATAAAATATCGTTCCGGAGCGATTTTCTTTTGGATTTTTGCGGGCTTTGAGACTGTATTGAAACGTCTCGGAAAATTTAATCTTGAAAAATTTGTTCCAAAGGTTCAGACTTTGGTTATAATAAGATTCTTTTGAAAGTCAGCAATTATGTTTGAACGCTACACTGAAAAAGCGCGTCGGGTCATTTTTTTTGCACGTTATGAAGCGCTGCAATACGGCTCGCAGACTATCGCTCCCGAGCACATTCTACTCGGTTTGATGCGCGAGGATAAGACGATTTCCGCGCGGTTTTTCCCGTTTCAAAACAGCGGCTCGGTTGAGGCGATCCGCCGCGAAGTAGAAGAACGCATCGTTATGCGAGAGCGCATTCCCCAATCCGTAGAACTGCATCTCGCGCCCGAAACCAAGCGTATTCTCGCATTTGCAAACGAAGAAAGTCAGCGTTTGAAAAATCGTCATATCGGACCGGAGCATCTTCTTCTCGGATTAGTGCGCGAGGAAAAATCGATCGCCGCCGAGATCCTTTTTGGGATCGGGCTGCGCGTTCAGGATGTGCGCGATGAAATAAGCAGAAGCGCCGGTTTTCCAAATTCCTTTTCCGACCGCGAAAGATCCGAAGTTCCGCATTTGCAGGAATTCACGCGCGATCTGACCGGCGAAGCCGCGGAAGGAAAGCTCGATCCTTTGATCGGTCGCGAAGCGGAAACCGAACGCGTGATCGAGATTCTTTGCCGGCGGACAAAAAATAATCCGGTTTTGATAGGCGAATCGGGCGTCGGAAAAACGGCGATCATCGAAGGCTTGGCGCAGAGAATCGTCGAAAAAAACGTTCCGTCGTTTTTGGAAAATAAACGCATTTTGTCGCTCGATCTGTCGCTGATAGTCGCCGGAACGAAATATCGCGGTCAGTTTGAAGAGCGTTTGAAAAAGATCATCGCCGAGCTGCGCGAATACAACCGCTACATCGTTTTTATCGACGAGCTTCACACATTGGTCGGCGCGGGTTCTGCGGAAGGAACGCTCGACGCCGCGAATATTCTCAAGCCGGCGCTTTCGCGCGGCGAAATTCAGTGCATCGGCGCGACAACGCCAAACGAATTCCGCAAATCGATCGAAAAAGATAAAGCTTTAGAACGTCGCTTTCAATCGGTCAAGATCGTGCCGCCGAACGAAGAAGAAGCGCTTCGAATCGTCGAAGGCTTGGCGGAACGATACGAGGCGTTTCACCAAATTCGGTATTCAAAGGAAGCGCTGAAGTCGGCGGTTTATCAATCGAATCGATATATTTCCGACCGCTTTCTGCCGGATAAAGCAATCGACGTTCTCGACGAAGCGGGCGCGCGTGCCAAATTGCGATACCAGCACGAAAACACATCCGAGCCATCTTGGAAGGAAGCTGTCGATAACTGGAAACGCGCGACAAACGAGGAACAATTGATCTCGCTCGAGCTGGAAACCCTCGAAGATTCGTTTTTTGCGGTCGAAGTGACAAAAGAAGACGTCGATGACGTGATCGCGCGTTGGACGGGAATTCCGGTCGCCTCGATCAAACAGGAAGAAGCGAAAAAGCTTTTAAAGATCGAAAAAGAGCTGCACAAACGCATTATTTCGCAGCGCTCGGCGATCTCTGCGTTGGCGAGAGCGATCCGCCGTTCACGCGCCGGACTCAAAAATCCGAACAAGCCGGTCGGCTCCTTTTTATTCTTAGGACCGACGGGAGTCGGCAAAACGGAAGTCGCACGGACACTTGCGGAATTTCTTTTCGGCTCCGAACGCGCTTTGGTTCGCTTTGATATGTCCGAATATATGGAAAAGCACGCTGTGTCGAAATTTGTCGGCTCGCCGCCCGGATACGTCGGACACGAAGAAGGCGGACAATTGACCGAAAAATTGCGGCGCACACCGTATTCGGTCGTGCTTTTTGACGAGATCGAAAAGGCTCATCCGGACGTTTTCAACGTGCTTTTGCAGGTTTTTGAAGACGGAATTTTGACTGACGCGCAGGGCAACACGATCAATTGCAAAAACGCGATCTTTATAATGACCTCGAACCTCGGCGCGAGATTTATCGAAAAACGCGCGACGATGGGGTTTCAGTCCGGCGCCGACGCTTCGCGCTCGAAAATGGAAGAGCAAGTGATGAGCGAAGTCAAAAAGACATTTGCGCCGGAATTTATCAATCGTCTCGACGAGATCATAATTTTTGACGAGCTCCGGGACGAAGATCTGATGCAGATCGTCGATCTGCAGATCGGGCATCTCAACGAAATGTTAGCGAAGCGAACTTTGCAGGTTCGCATCGTCGAAGACGCAAAACGCTGGTTGATAGAAAAAACCTGCGACGACCGCAAATTCGGCGCGCGTCCGCTAAAACGCGCTTTGCAAAAATACGTCGAGGATGAGCTTTCCGAAGCTTTGATCCAGGGCGAATTGAGCGAAGAAAACCTCGTTGAAATTTACTGCGAAAAAGACAAACTTACATTTCGACCGATCCCGCTTGAAGAATTGGAAAATGAGCTTTTAGAACAGGTTCCGAATGTAAATCCGGCATAACAATTTTCCCGAATTCGAAACAAAAACGCGCAAAAGTTTCTCTTACCGCTTTTGCGCTTTTTCCTTTTTTGGTGTTTGTTCGGTATAATTCGGAAGTTTGACGCGAGAGGCGCGAAAAAGGCAACCAACGTAAAAGTCGGTGAATCCAAGTTCGCGTATCAACTCAAGCAGAGAGCCGGTTTTGTAAGCACGGCATTTAAAGGTATATTTTAGGCAGGAAACAAAATCACAATAGGCTTGTTGGAAGCCGAAACTCGCGGTGATAAGGAAAATCGGTTTTATGCAAATTCTTCGCTTCTTTGGGCTTGTGTTATTGAGTTTTATATTTCTCACAGCGCCCGCCTTAGCAAACTCAGACGAAAATACGAAAGAAAATCCAAAACCCGCGACTGCCGCGGCTGTGCAGCAAACGGTCGAATTGGTTGATATACAGGGTAATCGGCGTCTGCGCGATGAAGACCTTCTTTATTATGTAAAAACAAGAGCCGGCGACGTTTACGATCCGGAGCAGGTCGTGCGAGATCTGAAGGAACTTCTGGCGCTGAACTTTTTCGACAAAGTCGAGACGAAGGTTCTTACGGAACCGGGCGTGCGGGGCGGCGTCAACGTAATTTTTCAGGTAAAAGAGCTTCCGATTATTCGCGATCTGCAGTTTGACGGCTTAAAAGCCGTGCCTGAATCCGATGTGCTGAAAGCGTTTCGCGAGCAGCGCGTCGGGATTTCAAAAGAAGCAATTTATAATCCGGTGAACGCTTCGAAAGGCATACGCGTAATACGCGAACTCCTTGCCGGCAAAGGTTTTCCGAATGCCAAGGTTACTGTGGAAACGGAAGAGGTTTCGGCGACTTCGACGGCGATAACGTTTGTTGTCGATCAGGGCTATCGCTCGCGTATTGTCGAAATCGAATTCGAAGGTAACCAGGTTTTCAAGGACGGCGAACTGCGCGGCGCGCTCCAACTCGTTACGGAAACGGGAATTATCGCGCGTTTTAAGGGAACGGACATTCTCGACCTCAGAAAACTTCAATACGATCTGCAAAAAAACGTCCGCTCTTATATGTTCTCGAAAGGCTATTTTCAGGCACGTGTCGGCGAGCCCCAAGTCGTAGGGCTCGGATATAGGCGCACCGGTCTACCGGTTTTGAAGTTGTTTCCAATTCCGTTCGTTAATTCGAAGGACGACACTTTGAAGATCGTTATTCCTGTCACAGAAGGAAAAGTATTTCGCGTCGGCGAGCTGAAAGTTGAAGGAAACACGATCTTTTCCGAGGAGCAGATACTTGCGTACGTCGGCTTGAAGAAAGGCGAGATCGCGGACGGAAAGCGTCTCCAGCAAGCTGTTTACGAGGATTTGAAAAAGGTTTACGGCAGGCAGGGGTTTGTGCTTTATGACGCTGAGTTTCAACCCGATTTCAAAGAAAACCCCGCGAACGCAAACGAAGGCATTGTCGATATCACGATCGTGATCGATGAAAACAGACAATTCCGCCTGCGCCGGCTGGAGTTCACCGGTAATACGTTTACACGCGACAAAATTCTGCGCCGCGAAGTCTTGATGAATGAAGGCGATATCTACAATCAGATAGCGCTCGAAAGTTCGATACTCCGACTGAATCAAACACAGTATTTCGATCCGATCGATAAAGATCAGGATGTAACGATTCGCACAAATCAGGATCAGGGCGACGTAGATCTGGTGATTCAGGTCAAAGAACGCGGCAGACAGCAAATTTCGCTGAATGGCGGTATTTCAGGAATCGGCGGGTCTTCCTTCGGTTTGGAATATTCGACAAACAACTTGCTCGGACGCGGCGAAGTTCTTTCGATCCAATTCGGTATCGGAAATCGTCAGCAGGTGCTTTCAATTTCCTTTCAGGAACCGTATTTCCGCGACCGACCGATCGCCGTCGGATTCACACTTTCGGCGTCGAGATCTAAGTTTTTTGGCGAAGGAACATTTCTTTCCCAAAATGCCGATCTGCTTACCAGTCTTCAGTTTGATCCTAACGCTTCGCTCACGACCGATGCGAGCAATCTTTTTACACAGAGCACATATGGCGTCAGTCTTTTTGCGACCGCGCCGCTTTCGGAGTTTCTCTTTAAGAAGCGTGCGTTTACGCAGTTTTCTCGTGTCGGACTGACTTATCAATTTTCGGCGACGAGCATTCAGGACCCGGCGGTAAACCGGACTGGCGATCCAACGCAGGCAATTCCGGTCATTTACGCTCAGCCAAATATTCTTACAAGCCGCATTACGGGCACTTTTGTGTATGAGTCCCGCGAGCCGATGCCTAACGGCATCGATACCAGACGCGGATCGCAACTCGCAGTCTCGTTTGCTTTCGCCGGTTTGGGCGGCGACGTCAGAACTTATCAGCCGAGTCTTCAATACTCAAAATTTATTCCGGTTCGACGTAAAAAGGACAGGAGCAATACTGAAGTTTTTGCATTCAGAGTTACGGCAGGAACGATCGGGACATACGCGGTGAGCGATAAGATCAAGAACGCGAATTCGCTCGCATTTATCGGTGGAATTCCGGTTTTTGAACGATATTACCTCGGCAGCGAGTTTGACGTACGCGGCTACAATGCGCGTTCGATCGGTCCGGTTGCGCCGTTTGACAGTTATGTAACGACTCGCAACGTCGTACCGGCGACAAATATTTCCGGAGCTCCGGTTGCGGCTGTCGGGCTCGACAGCAGAACGCGCGACGAACTGGCTCAGCTTGGAACCTTGACCGGCGCGGGCGGGTCTAATCCCGGATTTCTCAACAACAACTTTCGTTATATCGGAGGCGACACGCAGCTACTGGGAAATTTTGAATACCGCATCCCGGTCTTTGGACCGGTTTCGATAGCCGCATTTGCGGATGTCGGAACGGTTTTTAATTTGAGAAAATCAGGGACCCAGGTTATTAACAGCGAATTTTTGCGCGATGACATTTTCGTCGGAAGCGGCACGACAACTATCCTGGCTTTGCGAAATACGCCGGAGATCGAATCGAGTTTTGGCAGCCTTTTGCTTTATAACAATTCGCCGCTGACGACCGCCGAGTTTATCGATATTTTTTGCCGCGGAAACCGCTTCGGCTGCCCGGTGAGCATTCCGGCGGGCATTCAGCCGCTTTACTATCGTGGTGAAGCGCAGTTGAACCGGTTGCTGCGCGTTGATGAATCCGCCTTTGGCAAGATCAGCGACATTCGGGCGAGCGTAGGCATGGAAGTTCGCGTTCAGGTTCCGGTCGTCAACGTACCGTTCCGCTTGATCTATTATTACAATCCGAACGGGAAGTTTGGATTTACGCCGGATCTGCCGAATCTGCCCCTTCCCGGAAAACGGAACGGCTGGCGATTTACCATCGGCAGAACTTTCTAAGTAAATCTGAAATCAAACGAATTAAACGTTTATGATTACTCGCCCCGTCGAACTTTTTCCCGGGACAGACGCTAAACATCTTGCATTGAACAAGATTTGACAATCGGAAGGGTGATATTTTAATATTGCTTTCTTTTACGGTTTGACTAGGCAGCGGGCAACAGTTCAAAAAGTTTTAGATTCTAAGAAGATATATCTCGGAAACGAACAGCCTTTTTACAAGTTATTAGGAGTATTATAAAAATGAAAACATTTCGTCTTTTTGTCGCCACACTTTTTGTCGCGGCATTTTTCGCAGTATCGGCACTCGCCCAAACCCCGGCGAGTAAGATCGGACTTATCAACACAAATGCCTTTGAGGATGAAAAAGGGGGTATCACCAAATTTCTTACTGCAAGAAAAAGTTTGGATGCCGAATTTAAAAAAGACTTTGATGATCTGACCTCATTGGTTAACCGACTCACGGCTTTGGAAAAAGAGATCGGTGTTTTGGAAACCCAGATAAAAGCCGCTCAAGGTACGAATGTTCCGATCTCGGCGACGATTCAAACCACGTATTCCACAAAAGCCGACGAATACGGAAAACTGACTCGCGAACATAAATTTAAGCAAGACGACGCAAAAGTGCGTTACGAGAAGCGTGAGCAAGTCGTTCTAGGACCCGTCATGCTCGACATTGGCAAAGCGATGCAGGATTATCAAAAGCAAAAGGCTTATGCGCTTCTTCTAGATTCGGCGAAACTTTTTAATGCCGGCGTTCTTCTCGCATGGGACGAAGTTACGGATGTGACGGCGGATTTCGTTAAGTTCTACAACGCGCGTCCGGCGACGACCGCAGTTAAGACGACGCCCACAACCGTCCCGAGCACGGTGCCCGCAAAGCCGTAGTAATTACCGATAAGAAATCTAAGGTCGGAAGCCCGTCAAATATACTGGCTTCTGACTTTTTTTATTTTGTATGCTAAATTTTATTTTGCAATGACCATTCTCGATTCACGCGCCATCCAGGAAATTTTGCCGCATCGCTATCCGTTTTTGCTGGTCGATAAGATCATCGAACTCGAACCGCGCGTTCGTATTGTCGGCATCAAGCAAGTTACCGTTAACGAACCTTTTTTTCAGGGGCATTTTCCGGGCGAACCGGTAATGCCGGGTGTTTTGCAGATCGAAGCTCTGGCGCAGGTCGGCGCGATCCTTGCTCTTCGCGAGTTTGAAGATCGCGACAATCGCATCCCGTTTTTCAGCGGAATCGAATATGCGCGTTTTCGCCGTCCCGTCGTTCCCGGTGATACGCTCGTTTTGGAAGTGACCGCTTTGCGAATAGGCACGCGCGTACAGAAGATGCGCGGAGAAGCGAAGGTTGACGGGAAGATCGCAGCCGAAGCCGAGATCATGTGCGTCATCGCCGAAAGACCATAGGAGTCTCGAGAGACGGATGAATTCGCGTTCGTCTCTCAACTCTTACTCTCCACTCTCTACTTTTTATGTTTATTCACGAAACCGCAATTGTCAGCCCAAAAGCCGATATCAGCGAGGATTGTCATATTGGGGCGTTTTGTATCGTCGGCGATGAAGTCTCGCTCGGCTCGAAAGTTCGGCTCGATTCGCACGTGGTGATCGACGGGAAAACTTCGGTTGGCGACGAAACGCATGTTTTTCCGTTTGTTTCGATCGGATTGGCGCCACAGGATCTGAAATATGGCGGTGAAAAAACCGCAACCGATATCGGACGACGAAATCAAATTCGCGAATTCGTGACGATTCATCGCGGCACTTCCGGCGGCGGCGGGATCACGCGTATCGGTGACGATAATTTGCTAATGGCGCAAGCGCATATCGCACATGACTGCGTGATCGGAAATGAAGTCATCATGGCGAACGCGGCAACGCTCGCCGGTCACGTCGAGATCGCCGACAAAGCAAATATCGGCGCGTATTCGGGCGTTCACCAATACTGCCGTATCGGTTATGAAGCGTTTGTCGGCGGTTATTCCGTCGTCGTCAAAGACGCGATGCCATTTGCGACAATTCAGGGAAATCACGCCAAATGCTACGGCTTAAATCGCGTCGGTATGCGCCGCCGCGGCTATCCGAAAGATACGATTGAAAAACTGCACCGAGCGTTTCATCTTCTGCTTTCCGCAAAATTGAACACCACGCAGGCGGTCGAAAAGATAAAAGAGGAAGTCGCGGATTGTGCGGAAGTAGATCTTCTGGTCGATTTCATCGAAGCCTCGAAACGCGGCGTAGTTAAGTAGAACAGAAGCCCGCGCGTAAGCAAGGACGGATAAAAAAGTTAAGTATTCCGCTCATGCTTATGCGCAGGCTTCCGTTTGAAATTTGGGGCTATTTACGCCGCTGCTTCGCCGGCTTGTTCAGCCGCAATCGACTTCATCCATTCCTGCGTTTTTTTCACGCGTTCCGCGCCGTCCGGTCGATCCATAATGATCTTTTCAAGGTGCTGAAAAGATTCCTCGCTTTCGAACTTCTCGCGAAGGTCGCCCAGAAACGGTTCGATCTTGGAAAAAACCATAATATGCTCGCCCTGCGTATCGTGGAACATATCGGCGTCGATCGCGCCGTGACTTACGAGCGCCGCCGCCATTTCCCAATACGACAAAACCATTCGAAGATAACCGCCAACTTCCGGGTCCATCATGGTCGTCATTACGTCGTCAGCGTTGGTCGGGTTGAAACCGAACATCCAGTTTCGCGCTTCTCTCATCGTCTTCTCGCGTCGTAAGTCGTAAAGTTTCAAAATCAGATCTGCTGATTCAGTTTTATTCATAATAAAAATTCCTCCAAAAAAAATATGTAATTCAATCTTAAGTCCCGCTTCTTGCGACGTCAATTTTCCGATGGCGGAATTAAACGAAACGTAACAAATTCAAAAAAGTTGGCGATGCGAGTTGTTAGAAAATTCACCTTAACGCTAAACTTTGTCTTGTTTAGATTTGTTTTTTATGAAATACGGATTGATCGCCGGAAACGGAAGATTTCCTTTTCTCGTAGCCGAAGGCGCGCGGCGTGCGGGCGCTGATTTGTCGGTTGTTGCGATTCGCGAAGAAACCGATAAGCGTATTGAGGAAGTTGCCGAAAAAGTGGTTTGGGTCGGCATCGGGCAGCTTGGAAAGATGATCTCTTTTTTCAAAACGGAAGGTGTCACGCGCGCGATCATGGCGGGACAAGTGAAACACGTGCAGATCTTTTCCGGCGCGCTGCCAGATTTGCGAATGGTCAGAATGCTTTGGAATTTGCCGCAGCGAAACACCGACGCTTTGATCGGCGGCGTCGCCGCGGAAATGTCTAAAGAAGGGATCGAATTAATTGATTCGACGTACTTTATTCAAGATCAATTGGCGAGCGAAGGAGTTTTATCACGGCGAAAACCGAATGAAACGGAGTGTGAAAATATCGAGTACGGCTTGAAGATCGCGAACGAAATAGCGCGGCTCGATCTCGGGCAAACGATCGTCGTTCGCGCAAAAGCGTGTGTTGCGATAGAGGCGATGGAAGGCACGGACGCGACGATTGAACGTGCCGGCGAGCTGGCAAAAGGGAAACTAACGGTCGTAAAAGTAGCAAAGCCAAACCAGGATATGCGTTTCGACGTTCCGGTTGTCGGCGTTCCAACGATTCACGCGATGATCAACGCGGGCGCGACTTGTTTGTGCCTTACGGCGGGGAAAACTTTAATGTTTGACCGCGAGGAAATGCTCGAGCTCGCCGATAAAAATAAGATTTCAATTGTTGCGGTCGATCCGAAACAAATTTGACCGGAGATACGTAAAATAGCACTAACTAAGCCACAGAGAACAAAGAAAACTTTCCTCAACATCGGTGTTCGTCTGCGGTTTCTATTGTTCCTGGAGAATAAAATGAGAAAAAATTTACTTGCATTATTATTGGTTTTTACCTTTATCGTTCCGATCGCGGCGCAAACGTCGACTAAAAAGAATTCGCCCGCGATGAAGGCGGCGATGAATATTACAGCAGCACAAATGAGCGATTATCTGCATTTTATCGCGTCTGACGAAATGGAAGGACGCGACACACCATCGCGGGGACTCGACACAACGGCGAAATTCATCGCGTTGAATCTTTCGCGTTGGGGATTTAAGCCTGCTGGCGATAGTGGAACTTTCTTTCAGAAGATCGCCCTGCGGCGCGATAGCATCGACCCTTCGACGATGAAATTAAGTATTGACGGCAAAAGCTTTGTTTTCGGCGAAGATTTCCTGCGGGGCGATCGCCTCGGTGGCAACGCAATGGTTGACGGTCCGCTCGTTTTCGGGAAAGACGGATGGATGGTGAAATCGAAAAACATCGACGCGCTCGGTGGAATCGATGTAAAGGGCAAAATCCTCGTTCTTTCCGCCATGAATTTTTCGCAGCAATATATGCTTGCGATGCCCGCAGGGGTAACGCCAGGCGATTTAAAGGGCACACCCGGAACCGACTGGGCTGACCCGGTTACAAATGCCCGTCAAAAAGGCGCAACGGGCGTTATCGTAATAGCTCCCCCGCAGCTACAGGGAATGTGGGAACGGGTCAGAGGATTTTTTACCCGGGGCACCATGTTTCCAGAAAAACTGCGCGCCGACAGCGGAAACGTGAATACGCCGCCGAGCTCGATGCCGGTGATGCTCGTTACGGAAAAAGTCGGCGACGCGCTCGGCATAAAATCTGGCAGCGGCGAGTTAAAAGCGCAGACCGCGAGCATCAGCGCGATAAGCAAACCCGAGATACTTTGGACGCAGAACGTTGTTGCGATCTGGGAAGGCAGCGATCCGGTTTTGAAAAATGAATTTGTTGCCATCGGCGCGCATTACGATCACGTCGGAATAAATCCGAATGCTCCGGGCGACGACAAAATATTTAACGGCGCGGACGATGACGGTTCTGGCACGACCGCGGTTTTGGCGATCGCGGAAGCCTTGGCAAAATCCGGCATCCGCCCGAAACGCTCCGTCCTTTTCGTTTGGCATGCCGGCGAGGAAAAAGGTTTGTGGGGAAGCGAATATTTTACAATGTTTCCAACTGTCGATCTCAAAAAGGTAATCGCGCAGCTAAATATCGATATGATCGGGCGAAGCAAAAAACCCGGCTATCTCGCGCCTTGCGACACAAATCCGAGACCCGGACAACCGCCATGCAACGCGGAACTTTCCGGCGAAAACGAAATTTATGTGATCGGTTCGAAAATGATGAGCACCGAGCTTGGAGCGATGAGCGAAAGCGTAAATAATTCGTTTTTGAAGCTGACCTACAACTACAAATACGACGACCCGAAAGACCCAAACCGTTTCTTTTTCCGTTCGGACCATTTTCATTACGCGACAAAAGGAATTCCGATCATCTTTTGGTTTGACGGCACGCACGAAGACTATCACGGCGCGGGCGATCATGCCGATAAGATCGATTACGCCAAGATGGAAAAAGTTACGCGAACGATCTTTCTCACGCTGTGGGAACTTGGCGACGCGACGGCTCGTCCAGCCGTTGATAAACAGCTTCCGGCTGAACTAACGACGAGATAAAATGCAGAAACGCGCACGAAGTAAGCGTGTTTGTTAACCTTACTTCGTGCGCGGCTTCGTGTTATTTTTTTATTTTCACCTGGCGATACGCTTCAGATTTGCTAATGCCGAATTCTTTCGCCGCTTTTTTAAGCGCAGCTTTTTGGTCAAAATCTTCGTTCTCAAGTTCCCTGATTCTTTCGGTCAAAGTTTTTGAAGTTTGAACTTTTAGCTTCGAAGGTTGCATTCTTTCGATCACCAAAACCAACTCGCCTTTTGTTTGTTTTTCGGCGAATTTCTCCAAGAGTTCTTTCAGATCGCCGCGAACGATTTCTTCATGAAGCTTTGTCAATTCGCGCGCTACCGCGCATTTACGGTTTCCGAAAATTTCCAAACAGTCCGCAAGAGATTTTGCGATTCGATGCGGCGTTTCATAAAAAACCAGAGTTGCCGGGATTTCTTCGACTTCGTGCAAACGATTTCGTCTTTCGCCTTTTTTCGAAGGAAGAAATCCGCCAAAAAAAAACGAATCCGTTGGCAAGCCCGACGCGATCAAAGCGCTGATGAATGCCACCGCGCCCGGAACCGGCACTACTTTCGCACCGATTTCAATCGCTTTTTGCACGATTCTAAAGCTCGGATCGCAAATCGCCGGCGTTCCCGCGTCAGAGACGATCGCGACAGAACTTCCGCCAATCAAATGCTCGGATAATTCTTCTGCGCGTTCCCGTTCATTGTATTCGTGGTAGCTGATAAGCCTCGCCGAAATTCCGAAATGGGTCAGAAGTTTTCGTGTGTGCCGCGTATCTTCGCAAGCGATCAAATCGACCGTTTTTAGAATTTCTAATGCGCGCAGAGAAATATCCTGCAAATTTCCGATCGGTGTCGCCACTAGATAAAGCGTTCCCGGCATAGCTAAATGTTAAACGCATTAGAGTTTAAAAACAAAAAAGCCCGAGTTTTATGCTCGGACTTTTATTGATCAGCTAATATCAGCCGCTGCGCGAAAATATTTCTTAAAAAGGAAATGGAATTCTTCGGCGCCAATCGTCATTGCGATTGTTTCGATCATTGCGGTTGTTTCGATCATTGTAGCCGCGATTGTAGGCGTTCGACAAAATACGCAAATCCTGCTCGATCTGGTTCCAATGATTTTGCAAATTGTAACTCAAACGCGCGCGAGACAGCGCCCGACCGAGCTGTGAACCTACTTGCAAAACGCGGCGCGCTTCATCGGCGGAGTCGTTATAATCTCGTCTGCCGTCATACTCGTTATCGAGGTGGTTTGTCGCTTTCCTGAAGTCGGTGGCTAAATCTTCCAATCGGTCGCCGCGATTTCGATTATAACGGTCACGATCGAGTTCGCGGTCAAGTTGTTTTTCAAACTGCTTGGCGCGATTTTTCAAATTTTTGATCGTCGCCTGCAAATTACGATTGGACCTGCTGTTACCGTAATAATCATCGTCGTTTCGGTTGTTCCGGTCGTTGCGCCACTGCGCCGACGCGATTGCGGGTAAGCCTAGAATTAAAAGGGCAAATGCAAAAACTGTAACTAAATTTCTAAAACGATTCATTATTTTTCTCTCCTTGTAAAAAACTTTCGAACAACGCCGGATTTTTTGCAGTTAACCGTCGCTGCCTCCAGACATGGAAAGTGCAATGAACGTGCCAAATAGGCTTCACGATAATTTCTGAAAGCGACAAGTCCGTGTTTTACAGTTATTTGAAGAAAAAGTACGCGAACGTGTAAAGATTTGTTCTCGAAAAAAAATCGGCGCGAAATGTTCCAAATGGTAAGTGATTTGACGTAGATGGTTTGCAATCGCGCGTAAAAAATACGGGATACGCAACATATCCCGCATTCTGAAAATTTCCGGGCTTTTTAGTTGCCCAGCGCTTTTGCCGCGTTGATCCTGCCGCCGCTTTCGATCTGTCCGTTAAGCGACTCGATTTTATCGACCGATTTCAAAAGCCGCTCGCGCAATTTTTCGACCGAAAGATTCGGCTCGCTTGCCAGGATCAGCGCTGCGACACCCGAAACATAAGGCGTTGCCATCGATGTTCCCGATGCTTCGCGATATTGGTCGTTCAGCCACGTCGAGAGAATTTCTTTGCCGGGCGCGGCAATATGAACCGTTTTCAAGCCGAAGTTTGAGAATGACGCAAGTGTGTCGCTGCGGTCGAGCGCGGCGACGCTGATTACATTCGGAAGCGCATAATTTGAAGGATAGTGCGGACTCTTGTCGTTGTTCGAACCATTGTTTCCGGCGGCGGCGACAAACAAAATTCCTTCTTCGCCCGCCGCGCGAATCGTATCTTCGAGCGCCTTCGAACGCGCCGGTGAACCCCAACTCGCGCTAATCACTTTAATATTTACGCCGTTTCGCTTTCGATCGATCGCATAATTTATCGCTTCGATCGCGTCTTTGGTCGTTCCGTAGCCGCCGCGTCCCAAAAATTTGAGCGGCATAATTTTCACTTTCCAATTGATTCCGGAGATTCCCTGATCATTATCACCTTCGGCGCCGATGATTCCGGCGCAATGCGTCCCGTGACCGTTTTCGTCCCTCGGATCGCCCTGATTCCTTTCGGCGTTAAAGCCGTGTTCGTCGTTAAAAGTTCCGAGTTCGTCGTCGTTGTATTGCGGAACATTTTCGGGACGAAACCACATGTTTTCAACCAAATCGGGATGCGTGTAATCGACACCGGTATCCAAAACAGCGACGACAACTTTATCGCTTCCCTGTGTCTTTAGCCACGCTTTAAGCGCGGCGACGTCGGCGTTCGCTTTTCCGCCATTTTGCCCGTCGTTGCTCAGCGCCCATTGTTCACCAAACATCGGATCGTTTGGAAAAAGCGGATTACTTTCGGTTTCACGGTGAAGAAGATCCGAGGACGAAGCGGCATCGCTTGGTTCGATGAGCTTGATCTCAAAATTCGGCTCGGCATATAGAACGAGATCACTCATTTCAGCGTATTGCGCGGCGACCTTCTCGGCGTCGGCGTTGTCGAGATCGTCAATAGAAACGAGACCGTTTACCGATTCGATCTCATCTTCGACGCGGTCGTTATTTTTGGCGGCGATCTTTTTGATCTCAGCCAAAGTTACGCCGGGACGGAATCTAACATTGATTTCCGGCTCGCTTTCGCCAAGCGACCGTTTCGGCGCATTCGGTATGGTAGTTACCTTGTCAGTTTTGCTCGCTGGCGTCGGTTGCCAACGCGCGATCTTCCCGACGATACCCGCTAGTGAAATCAAAACTATCGCTACAAGAACATGTATCCAAAAATTATTTCGATTCATAAATATTGCTCCAAATCGATTTCCAGTGTGATCACGATTTTATTATATGATTTGTTCCGTTAAAATCGCAGAGGCGCAACTGATATTTATCGGCGCGATACTCGTAATTTTTCCCGTTCGCGTCTAAATTTATCCGCCAGCCGCTCGAGATCATCTGCGCCGACATTTCGCCTTCGACGGCGGCGCCAAGCGACATGTCCGGAAAATCGACTTCATCGACCGACCCTTCTTTTATCTCGCTTTTGGCAACGCCCAAACGCGCACTGAGGTCTGATTTAGCCGTTTGAACCGCGCTTTCTGTCGTAAAACTCATAACCTTATTTACCTTGGTCGCATTCGTAATGTTGCAACTTTTTTGCGTTTTAGTCAAAAAACATGCCTAATTGCGCGCGGGAATTCGCCGCAAAAGCCTGACAAGCTCGACAAGAGCCGGAACGATAAAAAGCCCGCACGCCGCGCCTAAAATCAAGCCCGTAAGAAAACGCGAGAGATGCGTATTTTCCCAAATTTCAAACAGTCCGAGCGACCAATCGACGGCGATCGGGACTATCGCCAAAAATAGCCAAATTCGTGGCAGCGGCTCGATCTCGGCAAGCGAACGGAAAATCGGATAAATGACAAATCCGAGGAGTAAGCCGAAATAAACGCCGAAACAGCGCGAGCAAACGGCAAAAGGATGTGCGTCGATGTGAAACGAGCGGTCCGGAATCTGATGACACAGAAAACTGAAAAACGAATAAATCGGTTGAGAAACGTTGGTCGCATTACCAGCCGCGGCTATCGGCGCGAGCAAAATAATGAAAACCCACAGAAAAACTAAGATAAAGCCGGCGCCCCAAACCTTGATCGCCTGTTTGCGAAACTTTTGGGCGAGGTCCGTTGAAGTGTAGTTTTCTATCGGCTGGCGCATAACTCTAAAAACTATTGTGCGGCTGCGCTGAATTGTTTTTCGGTTTCAAGAATATGTAAGGTTGTCTGGATAACCGTGTCGGGATTTAACGAGATCGATGTGATGCCGCGTTCCACCAAAAATTTTGCAAATTCGGGATAATCAGACGGCGCCTGTCCGCAAATTCCGATCTTCTTGCCGTTTCTTTTTGCGGCGTCGATTGCCATCGCCACCATTTTTTCGACCGCGCCGTTTCGTTCGTCAAAAAGATGCGCGACCATTTCGGAATCGCGATCCAAACCAAGTGCCAGTTGGGTCAAATCGTTCGAACCGATCGAATATCCGTCAAAAACCTGAAGGAATTCATCGGCAAAAACGACGTTTGCCGGCAATTCACACATTGCGTAAATTTCCAGATCGTTTTCGCCTTGTGTTAAGCCGTATTCCGCCATCAGCGCGATAACTTTTTCGCCTTCTTCAACAGTGCGGCAAAAAGGGATCATCGCTTTGACGTTCGTTAAGCCCATATCGTCGCGCACGCGACAGAGCGCCTGACATTCGAGTTTGAATCCGGCTTTATAACGGTCGTCGTAGTATCGCGCCGCGCCGCGAAAGCCGAGCATCGGATTTTCTTCTAAAGGTTCGAATTCGCTTCCGCCGATAAGCCGTGCGTACTCATTCGATTTAAAGTCCGACATTCTTACGATCACGGGTTTCGGATAAAATGCCGCCGCGATGCGTCCGACTCCTTCTGCCAAATTCCGCACGAAAAATTCTTTCGGCTCTTCTTCCAAAATGCGGTTTGAAATCTCATCGATGTCGTTGCGGTTTCGCAAATTCGGATAATTGACGAGCGCCATCGGGTGAATGCCGATCGCATTGTTGATAATGAATTCAAGCCGCGCAAGTCCGACGCCGTCGTTAGGAAGCCGCGAAACGGCAAAAGCGTGATCCGGATCGCCGACGTTCATCATCACTTGCGTTTTCGGACGTTCGGAATCCGTGATTTCGTGACGGTCGACCGTAAATCCTATTTCGCCATAATAGACATTTCCGCGGTCGCCTTCAGCGCACGAAACCGTGACATCGACGCCGCTTTTCAACATTTCGGTCGCGTTGCCGGTTCCGACGATGCACGGAATTCCAAGCTCGCGGCTGATTATCGCGCTGTGACACGTGCGTCCGCCGCGATTTGTAACGATCGCCGAAGCGCGTTTCATGATCGGTTCCCAAGCCGGATCGGTCATCGAAGTGACGAGAATTTCGCCTTCGTTAAAACTTGTGATCCTATTGGTGTCGAGAAGAACGTGCGCCGTCCCGAATCCGATCTTTTCACCGACCGCGACACCCGAAACCAGCGGAGCGCCGTGATTTTCAGACAGAGAATAGCTCTCGATAAAGTTTTCCGATTTCTGGGCGTGAACGGTTTCGGGACGCGCCTGCAAAATAAAAAGCTCGCCCGTAACGCCGTCTTTTGCCCACTCGATGTCCATCGGTTGCTGCCGTCCAGCGCGTTTTGAGTAATGATCTTCGATCGCGCACGCCCATTTTGCAAGCTGCAAAACTTCGTAACCCGAAAGACAAAAACGTTTACGCTGAGATTCCACAACATCGCGAACCTGCGTTCCGGTGCCGTCGTCCGCAAAAACCATTTTTACTTCCTTAACGCCGAGTTTTCGCGTTACGATCGGGCGAAAACCAAGTTTAAGAGTCGGTTTGAAAATTATCCACTCATCCGGCGTCGCCATTCCCTGCACGACCGCTTCGCCGAGTCCCCACGCGCCGTTAATGACCACCGCGTCGCGAAAACCGCTTTCGGTGTCGAGCGTGAACATGACGCCGGAACACGCAATGTCCGAACGAACCATGGGTTGAATTCCGATCGATAAAGCAACGTCAAAATGGTCAAATCCTTTTGCCGTGCGGTAAGAGATCGCGCGGTCGGTCCAGAGCGACGCGTAACATTTATGACAAGCTTCGATTAGCTGCGTTTCGCCGCGAACATTTAAGATCGTGTCTTGCTGTCCGGCAAACGATGCGTCCGGCAAATCTTCCGCCGTTGCGCTGGAGCGCACCGCAACTTCGAATGCTTTTTTGCCAATGCGCGATCCTAATCTTTTGTAAGCATCAAAGATCGCTGTTTCGACTTCTTTCGGAAACGGCGTTTCGAGCATCAAATTCCGCGCGGCTGCGCCGACGCGCGCCAAGTCTTCGAGGTTATTAACATCCAAACCCTTCAAAAGTTTCTGCAATTTTTTCCGCAAATCGTCCGTTGTGAGCAGCAGTTCATAAGCGTGACTCGTCGTCGAAAATCCGTCGACGGCGCGCACGCCCTGCGTCGTCAGTTCGCGGAAAAGCTCGCCCAAGCTTGCACATTTCCCGCCGACGAGCGCGACATCATCCGCGCCGACCTTATCGAGATCAAGGACAAAAGGGTTTGGAGTTTCCATTGACATTCTTGTGTGTTTAATCAGACTGCGACTCGCTAAAATCTAATCACCGCGTCCGGTCCGCCTTCGACGTGAACCGTATCGACAAAGCGTATGCTTTTTGAATCTGTCGTCATCACGACGGAATGCGTGCGTTTGCCCGAACCGAAAAATCGAACTCCGCGCAGCAAAGCGCCGTCCGTCACGCCGGTGGCGGCAAAAATTATTTTCTTACCGGGCGCAAGGTCGTTCGTGTCGTAAACTTTGTCGGGATCGTGGATGCCCATTTTCTTTAGCCGTTTCATAACTTCCGCAACGGGCGGAACCTTTGATTTATCGACGCCGAGTCTGTCAGGATCAAATACGAGTTTTGCAAGGATTTCGCCATTCAGACATTTCATCGCCGCTGCCGTGATCACGCCTTCGGGCGCGCCGCCGATTCCCATCAGCGCGTGAATATTCGTGCCGGCGACCGCCGCTGAAATTCCGGCGGAAAGATCACCGTCAGAGATCAGGCGAATTCTCGCGCCGGACGCACGAACATCGTCGATCAATTGCTTGTGACGCCCGCGGTCAAGACAGATCACCGTCAAATCTTCGATTTCGCGTCCCAAACGCCGCGCGATGTTTTTCAGATTGTCTTGAACGGGCGCATCAATATCGACCGCGCCGCGACAGGAAGGTCCGACGACGATCTTGTCCATGTAAATATCGGGCGCGTTGAGAAGTCCGCCGCGTTCAGAGGCTGCGAGAACGGCGATCGCGTTGTTTGCGCCGAGAGCGCAAAGATTTGTGCCTTCGAGCGGATCAACGGCAATATCGACTTCGGGAAACTCGGCGCGCGCTTCGTCCGAAAAAATGCCGCCGCCGAGTTCTTCGCCGATATAAAGCATCGGCGCTTCGTCTCGCTCGCCTTCGCCGATAACTATCCGTCCGCGCATCGGAACGCTGTCCATTACTTCGCGCATTGCCTCGACCGCGACGTGATCCGAATGCTTGCGGTCGCCCTGTCCCATCGTCTTCGCCGATTCGATCGCCGCCGCCTCGGTCACACGCAAAAAATCGAGCGCTAATTCGCGTTCTGCTTTTAGATTTTTCATAATTATGTTCTAAATTAAAATTTTGATATTGAAGAAATTCTAACACTTGTCTATGCAGATTTGACAAGTTAGGCTCACAGATATTACGTTTTTAATTTGCTTTAAGACACGCTTCGAGGAGATTGGATAAAAATGACTTATATCGTGACGACGCCCTGCATCGACTGCAAATACACGGACTGTGCCGCGGTTTGCCCGGTCGAAGCTTTTCACGAAACGCCCGACAGACTTTTGATCAATCCTGACACTTGCATCGACTGCGACGCGTGCCTGCCGGAATGCCCGGTCGAAGCTATCTTTTCGGATATGTCTTACCCGCCTGAATACGAAGAATGGATGGCGAAAAATGCGGACGCGGAAAATTTCCCGATCATTAGCACAAAAGTTCCGGCGCTTCACGGTCCGGGATGTTCGGGTCCGCCGGAATAGGTTTGAAGTTCCGTTCAGGAACGCCATGTTTGTAGAAAAACCGATTCTGAAATTTACCGAGTTCCGTAGGAACGACATAAAAGTATGACGTTCCTACGGAACTTGAATGATTTTTGCGCGCTTACGTCCTACAAATATTCCGCTCCTGGCGGAGCTCAGATCAAATCACTTCCAACGAATTCCAATCCGAAAATTTATCGGCGAGCTGACGGTTCTGACCGGCGTTTTGCCGACAGAATAACGCGAGTTGAAAACATTTTCGACGGCAAAGAAGATCTGCGCATTTTCTTTAAAATTTCGCGCGGCGAAAAAGTCGAGCTGAAAATATGGTTCGAGCCGCAAGGTATTTAAATCATCGTCGAACTGTGCCGACGATGCCCGACCTTGCAGCGCAATGGTCCACTCTTTTCTTAAGTAATTCGTTTGAAAAGTGAATTGGTGCCGCGCAACCTGCGGAACAGGTAAGCCTTCCAAGGTTCGATTCGACGGAAAATCCGCAACGCGCGAATCGGACAAAAGATAGCCGAGCGAAACGCGAAAGTCAGTAAAACGCCGTTCGGTTTGAATTTCCAAACCTGCGGCTCGTGTTTTTCCCGCATTTTGGCGCTGCCGCGTGATCAAGTTTGGCACAACGTTCAAAGTTACATTGGCGACGGCTTGCGCGATCTCGGTAAAGAAAAAATTCCCGCGAACGTAAAATCTGTTTCGTGCGAAGCTCGTTCCCAATTCAAAATTTGTCGCCTTTTCCGCTTTCAAATTTTCGTTCGCAAGCGTTACGACGCTGCCGACGCGAAAGCCGCGGTAAAGCTCGTTTAGCGTTGGCGCGCGAAAGCTTTTCGACGCGATGGCGAAGAACGACAAGTGTTCGTTCGCCTGAAAAAGTGCGGAAATTTGCGGCGAAAAAGCGCTTTCGTAGCGGTCGGGAAAATTGTCGGTTGTTGTCTGATTGTTTGAAACCGTTCGCGTCGAACTATACGCGCGCACGTTCGTCCAATCGTCGTAACGAACGCTTCCGGCGAGAACAAATTTTGAGCCAAACCGAACAAAATCCTGCACGAAAACGGCGAAAATTCTTTCGCGTCCGCCCGCGCCGGAAAACGAAGTTATGTTGTTATTTGAAAATCCGATCTCGTCGCTCGCGCCGCGTGTTTCCTTTAGATCGAAGCCGATTACAAAAGTCTGAATCTGTTGAAAAACACCGGTGAGCTGGCTCGAAAAACCGATATTTTGCGCGGGAACTCGCTGAATTCTGGTCAAATTTTCGCTGTTCCTATCGGCGCTGACCGCGGAAAAGGTTTGGTCGTATGTTTGCGAACCGCCAAAGATGCGCCAGGTGAATTTGAGATCGGTAACTTCACGTTTTGTGTCGGGAAGACTTATTTGCGGGTTGGCAATTTCCCATCCGCCGCCGAAAACGAAGTTCCTTATATGAGTTCGATTGATCTGCGCGGGCGTTCCGTTTGTCCGCGCTTCGCCGAAAACTGAAGGTCGGAAAAAGATGTAAGACTTATCTTTGAATTCTTTGCCGAATCGCGCGGAAAGATTTGAATTTTTCGATCCGGCAAAGCTGTCGACCGCGCCGCGCTCGGCTTTGTCGACCAAAATATAGCCTCGCGTTTGAAAGATAGAAGCAGTAATATCTGCGCTCGCGTTGTTTTTTGCCGCGCCGAAAAACGTCGAACCGGAAAAGGTATTTTGCGTTCCGCCGAAAATTTCAGCAGAAAAAACAAAATTTTCACGCGGTTTTCGCGGCAAAATGTTGATCGCGCCGCTCAAAGCGCCGCTGCCGTAAAGGCTCGACGCGCCGCCGCGCAAAACTTCGACGCGCTCGACGCCGATCGGCGGGACGCGATTCCATTGAACCCAACCGCCAAATGCGTCGTTTATCGGAACGCCTTCAAATAAAACCAAACTTCTGCTCGCACCGCTCGCACCGACTCCGCGCAGAGAAACGCCCTGCGCCGTCGGATTCGCGCTGCGGCTTCCCGAACGCCTGAAAAGCGAAAAGCCCGGAACTTGCCGGAGCGCCTCATCGATAGTCGGCGCGGCGGTCGTTCTTATTTCCTCACGGACGAGCGTAACGATGCTCGCGGCGGTTTCGCCGAGCCGCGTTTCCATCCGATTTGCGGTGACTACGATTTCCTCGCGCACGTCCGAAGGAACGAGTGTAAACGTCATCTCGGCAGAAAAATCTTGAGTATTTTCTATTGTTTGGCGTAGAATGGAAAAGCCCGTCGCAACAATTGAAAGTTGGAAATCGTCGGCAAAGTCCAGCGCGCACGAAAATTTACCGTTTTTGTTTGTTTCGCAGCGTGCGATCTTGCCGGAAGTCGATACAATTCGGATTTCGGCTCCGACGACGGCTGCGCCCGCTTGATCGACTACAGTTCCGCGCAAAACGCGCTCTTGCGCGTGAATTTGACCCAAGCAGGCAAAGAAAATAATTAGTGCCGAAATGGTCTTCATTAAATATTTGACGCGCGTAAAGCGGAAAAACACGCGATTTATGATTTTATTATAACGAAATCAGCCTAAGAGATTAGATGCAAATGCACGACGCCGCAGATAAAAATTTACCGACCGGAGGCGAAGCCACAGGTCTCGCAATGGATTTACGACCGAAAATCCTCGTCCTTTTCGGCACACGACCCGAAGCGATCAAACTTGCGCCGGTGATCCATGAGCTAAAACGAAAAGATTTTAATACGATCGTCGTTTCCTCAAGCCAGCACAAAGATCTGCTTGCGCCGCTTTTTGAAATTCTCGATATTGAGGTCGATCACAATTTGCGCGTGATGACGGCGAACCAAACGCCAAACGAAGTCGGCTCGCGCGTTCTCGCAAAACTCGACAAGATTTTAGACGCGGAAAAACCCGATCTAATTTTGGTTCAGGGCGATACGACTACAACTTTCGCGGGCGCGTTCGCCGGTTTTAACCGCAGAATTCCGGTCGGACACGTCGAAGCGGGCTTGCGTTCCGGCAATCCGAACAGTCCTTTCCCGGAAGAAATGAATCGCCGACTTGTGTCGCAGATCGCGACTTTTCATTTCGCCGCGACCGAGAAAAATCGCCACAATCTTTTGGCGGAACATATTTCAACGGAAAAGATCTTTGTAACCGGAAATCCGGTCGTCGATTCGCTTCAGCTGATGATAAAAAACGTCAGACGAAGCGATGAGATCCACCAACTCGTTTCGGAAACCGCCGGGCTGAAGCGAATTTTGCTGACGACGCATCGCCGCGAAAGCTTTGGACAAACAATGACCGGAAACCTGGAAGTTTTGCGCGATTTTGTTGAGCGAAGAAAAAATACATGTCTGATCTTTCCGGTTCATCCGAATCCGAATGTTCAGAAAGTAACTCGAAAAATTCTTGCCGATTGCGAGCGAATTTACTTGCTCGATCCGCTTGATTACACCGATTTTCTTGCGTTGATGAAAAAATCATGGCTTATAGTCTCCGATTCCGGCGGCGTGCAGGAGGAAGCGCCGAGTTTGGGCAAACCGCTTTTTGTTTTGCGCGAAAACACCGAAAGACCTGAAGCCATTGAAGCAAAAGTTGCAAAATTGGTCGGCGGCAATCCCGTGATCCTGCAAAAAATGCTCGAAGAAAATTACGCGATCGAAACGTGGATAAAAAGCGTCAAGGAAATCAGAAATCCTTTCGGCGACGGTAAAGCCGCAAAGCGGATCGTCAAGATCATCGAGGAAAAGCTGAAAGTAACGGCGTTCCAGCGATCGCTTTTCCGCGCTCAAAGCTCATAAATGACTCAGCCCAACAAGAAGAAAAAACATCTGTTGACCGTTTTGGTCGAGGACTATTTTCACGTCGGCGCGTTTGAAAATCTCATACAGCAGCGAAATTGGTCCCATTTTGAGCCGCGTTACGAACAAAACACATTAAAAGCGCTTGATCTGCTTGATGATTACAATACGAAAGCCACTTTTTTTGTTCTCGGCTGGATCGCAGAACAAAATCCGCGCCTGATTCGCGAGATCGTCTCGCGCGGACACGAAGTCGCAAGCCGCGGCTTTTACCATCGCAGCCTGCGGCATCTCACACCGGTAGAATTTCGCGAAGATCTGCGCCGCACAAACCAGGTTTTGGAAGACGCCGGCGGGCAGAAGATCATCGGTTATCGCGCGGCG
Source organism: Pyrinomonadaceae bacterium (assembly GCA_041747435.1). Lineage (GTDB taxonomy): Bacteria > Acidobacteriota > Blastocatellia > Pyrinomonadales > Pyrinomonadaceae > JBGTFE01. Next base: position 71,269 of record JBGTFE010000146.1, read on the forward strand.
GAAAAGTTGGCGTATGAAAAGGACGATTGGGTTTTCGATATTCTCGCCGAAGAAGATTTTGTTTACGATGCATCGTTTTTACCCGTAAAAAAAGATGCGAAATCGAAACGCCTCGCCCATCAGGTTCACGCGAACGGAAAAGTCGTCTGGGAATTTCCGTATTCAACGCGGAACGTCGGTTTGGGACTTCTTCCCATTTCCGGCGGAAATTATTTTCGCCAGATCCCATATACGCTTCTCAAACACGCGGTGCACGATTGGCATGAGCGCTACGAAGAGCCGTTCGTATTGTATTTTCACGTTTGGGAACTTGATCCCGAACAACCGCGAATCTCGGCGGCATCGCGCTACAACCGAATTCGGCACTATCGCAAACTCGACAAAATGGAATGGGTCTTAAAGGAATATTTAAAGAAATACGATTTCGTTGGCGGCGCCGCGTTTTTGGATGTTAAAGACGATTTGCGAATTGCGAATTACGAATTGCAGGAAGAAAAATCCGTTCCGGAAATTCCGGATCGAAAATCCAAGACTGCAACTCAAATTTCCATCGCTCTTCCTTGCTACAACGAAGAAGAAGCATTGCCGTATTTGGCAAATACATTGCGAAGCGTCGAGCAGAATTTATCCGAAAAAGGCTATGAGCCGAAGTTTATTTTCGTCGATGATTGCAGCACAGACGGCACGCTCGCGAAATTAAATGAGCTGTTTGGCTCGGAGGAAAATGTACAGATTCTACGGCACGAAACGAATCAAGGCGTCGCTGCCGGAATTATGACCGGTCTAAAAGCGGCGAAAACCGAAATTGTCTGTTCTATGGATTGCGACTGCACATACGATCCGCACGAACTCGAAAATATGCTTCCGCTTCTCGCTGACGGCGTCGATATGGTCACGGCTTCGCCGTATCATCTAAAAGGCGGCGTCAGAAACGTTCCCGAATGGCGTTTGTTTCTCTCAAAAGGCGCATCTTTTCTATATCGCCGCGCTTTGCGTTCAAAGCTTTCAACCTATACAAGCTGTTTTCGCATCTATCGCCGCAGCTCAGTAGTCGATCTTGAAATTAATGAAAAAGGCTTTCTCGGCGTTGCGGAAATGCTCGGAAGGCTTGATCTCAAGGGCGGAAGGATCGTCGAATTTCCCGCAGTTTTGGAAGTCCGCCTTTTCGGATTCTCAAAAATGAAAACCGCCCGCACAATTTTCGGACATCTGAGTCTGCTCTCAAATCTCGCAAAAACTCGTTTATTCGGGAAAACCACCGCAATTAGAACTTCTTTACCTAAGGAAAATCTGAAACCACAGATCGATTCCGAAATTCAAAGGTAATTATAAGTTTAGTTAAAAACCAACCGTAGAATCAAAAAAATAGCGCCAGGACTTTTGTTCTTGCGAGATTTGCGGACATCAAAAACGAGGAATTTATGACATCAGTAGCACAACCAGAAAAAATTTTAAGACTGCCGTCTGATCAGGACGCAAGCGGGCGCACTTTCGGCGCGGAAGAAATCGCCGCGGTCACGGAAGTTTTGACGAGCGGCGTGTTGATCACGACCAAAGGCAAATACGGCAAACTGCTCGAAAAAGAATTTGCCGAACGGCTCGGCGTGAAATACGCTTATGCGTGTAATTCCGGTTCGGCGGCGGTTCACGTCGCGGTCGCGGCGGTCAATCCGAATCCGGGCGATGAGATCGTCACGACTTCCATCACCGATATGGGCGCGCTCACGCCGATCATTTTTCAAGGCGCAATTCCCGTTTTCGCCGACGTTGACCCGAAAACTTTGAACGTCACGGCGGAAACGATCGAAAAAGTTTTGAGCGAAAAAACGAAAGCGATCATCGTTACGCATCTGTTCGGAAATCCGTGCGAGATGCAGGCGATCATGGAATTAGCCGATTCAAAAAATATTCCCGTCATCGAAGACACGGCGCAATCTTTCCTCGCAAAATGCGGCGGAAAATACGCCGGAACGATCGGCAAGATCGGCGCATTTTCTTTCCAACAAGGCAAACAGATGACGACGGGCGAAGGCGGAATCGTCGTAACGAACGACGATGAGATCGCGCGTCGGATGTATCTTTTCATCAACAAGGCGTGGGGCTACGGCGACGCTAATCCCGATCATTATTTTGCTTCGCTCAATTATCGAATGACCGAACTGCAAGCCGCCGTCGCGTATGAACAATTGAAAAAATTGGATCATTCGGTTTCACAACGTCAAAAAATGGCGCAGCTTCTGGACGAAAAAATTGCGGACATTGACGGCATCGAAAGTTATAAACCGGCGGACGGCTCGACGATGACTTACTGGAAATTTTGTCTGCGCGTTGACGAAGCGAAGATCGAAGACGGCGCGGTCGGATTGGCAAAAGCACTTAAAACTTACGATGTCGCATCCGCGCCGCGCTACGTCGTCAAACCGGCTTACAAATGCCAAATTTTCCGCGAACAAAACACATTCGGCGATTCGCATTATCCGTTCAATCTGGCGCGTGCGGAAGCCGTTGATTACAACGACGATAATTTTCCGGGCACGATCAAAGGTCTGCATGACGTTTTGGTTTTGCCGATCAACGAACGCTACGAGGAAAAGCACATTGAATTTCTGGCGGCTTCGATCCGCGAAGCTGTTGAAAATACTAAGAAATAATTAACAGGGATGAAAAGGATAGACAAGGATTAAATAAAATCTTTATAAAATCCCATTCATCCTCTTCATCCCTGTTAATTGACTTTTTTATCATTATGGAAAAATTAAAATTTGCATTAGTCGGAACCGGCGGAATCGCCCAAACATACGCGCAGGCGTTTCAAACCAGCAAATGCTGTGAGCTTGTCGCGGTTGCAGATGTTCGAAAGGAATCGGCTGAAGCTTTTGCCGAGCCTTTTGGCGCGAAAAGTTTCGCTGATTACCGGTCTTTAGCCGAAAACTCGGAAATCGACGCGGTAATTATCGCAACGCCGCCGAATTCACATCCGGAGATCGCGATGTATTTTATGGATCGCGGAGTTCATGTGCTTTGCGAAAAACCGCTTTGTCTTTCAAGCGCGGAAGCGAGAGAAATGATCGCAACGGCTGAAAAAACCGGCGTGAAATTCACGATGGCTTCGAAGTTTCGATACGTCGAAGACGTTATCAAAGCGAAATCGATGATCGCTTCCGGTTTCCTTGGCGAAGTCGTTCAGTTTGAAAATGCATTTACCGCGAAAGTCGATATGTCGAAGCGTTGGAATTCTGACAGATCGGTCGCCGGCGGCGGCGTTTTGATCGATAACGGAACGCATTCGGTCGATATTATTCGATATTTTCTCGGACCGATCGAGGAAATCCTCGCGCTGGAAACAAGCGGGACACAGAATCTCGCTGTCGATGAAAACGTCAAACTCCTGGCAAAAACGTCAAATGGTGTTTTGGCGAGTGTTGATCTGACCTGGGGAATCAATAAGGAATTGCCGAATTTTATCAGCGTTTACGGGACAAACGGAACACTTCAGATCGGCTGGCGCGAATCGAAATACAAGCTGAATTCCAATCCGGATTGGACGGTTTTCGGCAAAGGCTATGACAAAGTTCAGGCGTTTCGTTCAAAGATCGAGAATTTTGCGCACGCTATTCGAGGCAAACAGGAACTGCTGATCAAACCCGAAGACGCGCTCGCATCGGTTGAAGTTATCGAAGCGGCGTATAAATCTTTGAGCCAAAATCTATGGCAGCGTGTGAACGAAAAAGCGGAAACCGCAGCGAAATAATGTCAGAACCGCCTGCGTTAGTGGACGGGCTTGTCAGCAGCGTCGGCGTAAGCCGATGCGTCACTCCAAGGAGAAAATAAATGAGCGGAAACCTAAAACCAGCTAGAGTTCACCCGACGGCGATTGTCGAAGACGGCGTAAAGATCGGCGAAGGAACGAGCGTTTGGGACAATGTGCACATCAGGCACGGCGCCCAAATCGGCGAAGAATGCATCGTCGGCGAAAAAAGTTATATCGCGTATGACGTAAAGATCGGAAACCGCGTGAAAATAAACGCGATGGTTTATATTTGCGCTGCCGTCACCATCGAAGACGGCGTGATGATCTCGGCTTCGACGACTTTTACAAACGACCGTTTCCCGCGCGCGACTTTTCCCGACTTAAAAAATCTAAGACCGAGCGAACCCGACGAACATACTCTGCCGACGCTTGTAAAAGAAGGCGCGACCATCGGTGCGGGCTGCATTATCGGCAATGATCTTGAGATCGGACGCTGGGCGATGGTCGGAATGGGTTCGGTCGTTACGAGATCGGTTCCCGATTTTCATCTAGTCTTGGGAAGTCCGGCACGAAGCGTCGGCGCGGTCTGCAAATGCGGACAGCTTTTTCATAAGTTTGACGATTCGGAAAAGCACAAATTTGATTGCGTTTGCGGTTTGCGATACGAGATCAAAAACCAAAACGTGAAAGAAATTTAATGTCTCAAAACATCGCCATCATCGGAAGCGGTTTTCTCGGTCTGACGCTCGCTTTGCGTTTATCGGAAGCGGGAAACTCGGTGACCGTTTTTGAATCCGCATCGGAGATTGGCGGCTTGGCGAGCGCGTGGCAGATCGGCGACGTGACGTGGGACAAACATTATCACGTTACGCTTCTTTCGGATTCTTTCACGCGGAAAATTGTTGAAGAAATTGGGCTTGGCGACGAATTCAATTGGGTTGAAACAAAGACCGGTTTTTATACCGACGGTAAGTTGGTTTCGATGTCGAACGCGCTGGAATTCTTAAAATTTCCGCCGCTTGGATTGATTTCAAAGTTTCGCCTCGGAGCGACTATTTTTTACGCTTCAAAAGTTAAAAATTGGAAAAGACTAGAAAAAATTTCGGTTGAAGATTGGCTCTCCAAATTTTCCGGCAGAAAGACGTTTGAGAAAATTTGGAAACCTCTGCTCAAAGCCAAGCTTGGCGAAGCATACAAAGAAACGTCCGCGGCATTTATCTGGGCGACGATCCAACGAATGTATGCCGCGCGAAATTCGGGTGTGAAAAAGGAAATGTTCGGTTATGTGCGCGGCGGTTATGCGCGCGTTTTGGAAAAATTCGGCGAGCATTTAAGAGAAAAAGGCGTTGAGGTCCGTTTGAATTCGAATGTTTCGGAAATCGTAAAAAACGACGAAAAATTCGAGATCAAAATTGGCGAAAAGCCGGGAAGACGCGGCGCTGCAAAGGCAGTTCAGCGGCAAGTGAGCGTGAACGGAAACGGTTTGAAAATGAAAAGGGAACGCGCAATGGCGGCAGTCGCTTCGGCTTTTTCGGGTCTTCAAATTTCGAATTTCAAGCTTGAGAATGAAAAACGAAAAACGAAAAACGAAAATCTTTTCGACAAAGTGATCTTAACTTGCCCGTCGAACATTGCCGCCAGAATTTGCACGGAATTGCCGGAAGGCGAAAAAGCAAAACTCGAAAATATTAAATATCAAGGCATTGTCTGCGCATCGGTTTTGACGAAAAAATCCTTATCGAATTTTTACGTTACCAACATCACCGACGAAACTCCATTTACGGGAATTATTGAAATGTCCGCGCTTGTCGATAAATCACATTTTGGCGGTAATGCGCTTGTTTATTTGCCGAAATATGTCGCGCCAAACGATGAATTGTTTGAAAAAACCGATGCGGAAATCGAGGAAAAATTCTTAAGCGCACTTGAAAAAATGTATCCGCATTTTGAGCGAAAAGATGTTGTGGAATTCAAAATTTCGCGCGTCAGGAATGTGTTCCCGATTCCGACTTTAACTTATTCGGAAAACCTTCCCGCAACGGCAACTTCAGTTGAGAATTTGTTTATCGTAAATTCGGCGCATATTGTAAATGGAACTTTGAACGTCAACGAAACAATTCAACTTGCGGAAAAGTTTTTTAAGGAACATTTAACCGCGGAGACGCCGAGACGCGGAGATTTTTAGGTAACAATTTCTGCTTTCTCTGCGTCTCCTCGGTGAATAAAATATGAAAACGATTGCGAGCCTGTCGCTCGACCTCGACAACAAGTGGTCTTATATGAAAACGCACGGCGATGCGGGCTGGGAAACTTTTCCGTCGTATCTCGATTGCGTCGTTCCGCGCGCGTTGAATTTTTTGAACGAAAGAAATTTGAAAATTACGTTTTTTATTGTCGGGCAAGATGCAGCGCTTGATAAAAATCGCGACGCGATCGCGCAAATTGCGGATGCGAAACACGAGATCGGCAACCACAGTTTTCGCCACGAGCCTTGGCTCCATCTTTATTCAAAACAAGAATTAATTGAGGAATTTGAAAAGACGGAAGAAGCGATTCGAAAAATTACCAATCAAAAACCCGTCGGTTTTCGCGGTCCGGGGTACAGCTTATCGCCGACGGTTTTGGAAGTTCTGGCGGAGCGCGGTTACGAATATGATTGCTCGACCTTGCCGACATATATCGCTCCGCTAGCGCGCGCGTACTACTTTTTCAAATCGCCGGAAATGTCGGTTGAAGAAAAGGAAAAGCGCAAAAAGCTTTTCGGAAAATTTTCGGACGGTTTTCAATCGCTAAAGCCTTATAAATGGCAGATCGGCGAAAAATCTCTGGTTGAAATTCCGGTTACGACGCTGCCGATCTTCAAAACGCCGATCCATGCAAGCTATCTGATCTATCTTTCGACTTTTTCAAAAACGCTGGCGCGAAACTATTGGAAAACCGCTTTGACGATGTGCCAAATGACCGAAACGCAGCCCTCTTTGCTGCTTCATCCGCTCGATTTTCTTTCGGGTGAAGACGCGCCCGAGCTTAAATTCTTTCCCGGAATGAACTTGCCGATCGAGAAAAAGCTGGAATTCGTCGGAGAGATCTTGGAAGCCTTCACAGACAAATTCGACGTCGTAAATTTGCGCGAACACGCGCGAACCGTCAAAACCGACAACGTAAGATCGCTCAATTATGCAAGAACACAAACCGCTTAAATTGACTCACGTCGCGTGCTGCGTGTGCGAAACGGACGACGCGATGCCGGTCGGCGTTGGCGAAGATTTTGAATATCGCACTAGCGCGGATACGTTTCTGGCGATGCAATGCAATTCGTGCGGTTTGGTTTATTTGAATCCGCGCCCGGCGGTTTCGGAATTTGAGCGAATTTATCCCGAAAATTATCACGCATTCGATTTTTCCGAAGCGGATTTTGGCTTTGTTCATAAAGTTCGCTCAAGACTTGAAGCGAAAAGACTTTTGACGCTGTGCCAAGATTTGCCGGACGACGCGCGAATTCTTGACGTCGGCTGCGGCGACGGTTTTCATTTGAATCTATTGAGAAAATACGGAAAAAAGAGTTGGACGCTCGAAGGCGTTGATGTCGATAAACGAGCTGCGGAAATGGCTGAAAGATCGGGATTGACCGTTCACGTCGGCAGCATCGAAGCGCTTGATCTTGCGGAAAGTTCTTACGATCTGGCGATAATGTTTCAAACGATCGAGCACGTCGAAAAGCCTGAAAAAGTTTTATCTGCGGTGATGAAAGTCTTAAAACCGGGCGGAAAACTCGTTGTTGTGACGGATAACACCGATTCTCTCGACTTCAAATTTTTCAAGGGAAGTTATTGGGGCGGCTATCATTTTCCGCGTCATTGGAATCTTTTTAACAGTGCGTCCCTTAGCAGCCTGGCAAAAAAATGCGGTTTTCGCGTTTACGATATGACGACGCAGGTGAGCCCCGTCAACTGGGTCTATTCAATTCACAACGGGCTGGTTGACCAGGGAGCTCCGTCTTTTCTCATAGATCAATTTACGCTCAAATCGACCCTTTCACTGTCCGCATTTACATCGCTTGATATGTTTTTAAACAAATTTGGCCGAGGGGCTCTTCTTCGGGCCACGCTGCAAAAATAGATTTACACGTAAACCAATGAAAACTGAAAAACCAATTGCAATTATCGGTGCGGGGCTTGCGGGGTTGACAGCGGCAAATTATCTTAACCGCCGGAATGTACCGTTTGTTTTATACGAAGCCGGAAAAAAAATCGCCGGATTGGCCTCAAGTTTTAAGGATGCCGAAGGATTTTCTTACGATTTCGGAGCACATTTTATAACCAACCGGTTGGCGGCGGCCATCGGCGTCAGTGCCGATTGCCGGATTGTAAAGCATTATGGCGAAAAGGTTTGGCTCGGCGGTAAGACATATTCCTATCCGTTTGGGCTTGTCAAAATCCCGCGGATGGCCCTCGGTGGAATAAAGAGCAAATTCGCGTCAAACGGCCAGGCTCCGCGCTCCGCGGCCGAATGGTTTCGCAAAAGCTACGGCCGGGCGTTAGCCGACGAGGTCGCTCTGCCTTTGATCGAAGCGTGGTCGGGAGCGCGGGCTGAAGATCTGTCGGCGGCGGTCGGTGAAAGCCTGCCGGGAAGCATAGGCAAAACCCTGTATCTAAAGGCCGCCAGCCGAGCTACGGGCCGTGCCGTAGCCTGCGGTTACAGCCGCGAAATGCCCGAATCCGCCGGCGTCTATCACGTCTATCCAAACGGTGGTGTAGCAACTTTGTGCGAAAAGCTGGCCGAAGGTTTGGAGGATAAGATCAAACTCGAATCTCCGGTCTCAGAAATTTTGGTTGAAAACGAAAAGGTGGTCGGGATAAAAGCACTGGGTGAAACACATGAAGTTTCGGCGGTCATCAGCACGGCACCTGCAAACATTCTGGTAAAACTAGTGCGTGGAACCGACGCCCTCGACGCATTTGGGGGTTTTCGATATCGTCCAATGGTGTTTATTAATCTGAAATTTGATGGCCGAGCACTGCTTTCCGATACGGTTATGTGGTTTCCGGAAAAACGCTTTCCGTTCTTCCGCCTGACAGAGGCGACGATATCTATGCCGTGGCTTGCGCCGCCGGGCAAAACAATTATCACAGCCGACATCGGCTGCGAAAAAGGCGACGAAATTTGGGAAATGGAGGAAGCCGAACTGGCCAGCATGTGCCTTAAATCCATCACCAAAATCATTCCCGACGCGCCAGCCCGTTATCTCGGCTATAATGTACTGCGAACTCCGATAGCGTATCCCGTTTTTCTTAATAAATATGAAGACGCGCGGCGCGCTTTTGAGAATACAACCAACATAAAAAATCTACTGAGCATCGGCCGCAACGGTGAATTTGCCCATATTTTTATGGAGGACGTCTATTGGCGAACGCTGAACAAACTACGGGAACTCGTCGAAATTTCAACATAGCTTCAGCCTTCTATCCGCCTCGGGCGGTTGAAAGATCAAGATTTTAACGAAGCCGAGAAATGATGAAAAACAGATTTGTTTATATTCTGATTTTTTTCCACATGGCGCTTGCTCTCCCCCTGGCTTTTCTGCTTAACATTTGGAGTGACGAGGCTTCGACGCTTTATACAACCGGAAGCGGTTTTCGGGCCGCGCTTCAAAATGCGGCGGCTGACGAAAAACAGGCGCCGGCATATTTTTTAATATTGAGCCTTTGGCGTTTGATAGACGGATCGATCTTCTTTGCCCGCCTATTTTCGATAATCTGCGGCGCCGCGGCAATAATGTTGTTTGCCGGTTTGGCTCGAAAGCTGTTCGAGCAGAGACCGGCTCATCTGGTCACAGCTTTTTTCGCGCTGCATCCCATTTTATTATGGGCAAGCCTGGAGATTCGGCTTTATTCACTCGTTGTCCTGTTGACTATCGTTCTCACGAAGCTCTATTTTGACAGTTTTCTGAATGACCTTACCGGTGAGCGAACGACCGCGAATAAGAAAATCTGGTTTGCTACAGCGTCAATCTTCGCCATATACACAAACTATTATCTGGTCTTCGTGTTGGCAGGGTTTTTTTTGGCTTTGATCGTCCTTCGAAAATGGCGCGAGGCACGCGCCTTTTTTTTCGTGATGGCGGCGGTCGGAGCCGCGCTTGTGCCGATCGCCTTTACCGTGGCGTCACAGGTTACAGCTAACGCCGCGGGTTCGGCGGTTGAACGCGATCTAATATCCGGCGTCCGTCAAATCTGGCATCATGTCGTAAATTTTTGGATGCCGGGCGATATACTTTCTGATCCTGAGCCGTCAGTATTCTCTGTTTTGCGGCTGTGGCTGCTTCGGATGTTTGTGGCCGTGCTCGCTGTTTTGGCAGTAAAAAATCGCCGGCAAATAAGTACCCGAACTTTGGCAACGGCAGCGATCGCGGCCACGGTCGGCCTCGGCCTGCTTACCGCCTATTTTATTCTCGGGCCTTCGTACATAGAGATTCGCCATGCAGCCGTTTTATTTGTTCCGCTAATTATCTTTACGGCGTCGCTGATCGCCGATCTTGCCCGGGAAACGGGCGAGCGGACCGTGAAAATAACTTCAGTTGCGGCCGGGTTGATAATCCTTGCGACATTTTCATACTCCCTGATCACGATGTATCCAAATGGGGCGAAGCGTGGCGATTGGGAAAGGGTCGCAGTTTTTATTTCGCAGCACGAAACGGCGGGCCAGCCGGTCGTTGTCCTTTCAGCCTATGACGCCCTGGCATTGCCGTATTATTATCGCGGACTAAACGGAGTATTGCCGGACGAGAGATTTTTTGACTTTCAGCCGGGGGTCGATTTTGGCAGCCCTGAGAGTTTTAGACGCGAAATTGATTATGTGTTTTCCGAGATTCCACCAAAGTCGGACGAAATTTGGCTGGTTATCGGTGAAGAGTGGTTCGTTACGCAGGCGCGTGTCCCGTTGGAAAATTTTGTAAAGACAAACTACACTATTGAGATCGAAAAAGAATTTTACAAGGAAAAAGTGTATTTGCTAAAAAAGAAACCGTAATGATCGAAACAACCGACCCAAAGAATACAAATAAAAAATTTGAAAGATGTTCGGAATGCGACCGCGTGGTCGATCATTACAATACTTTTTTGTCGCCGACAAATGAGGAGCGTATAATCTGCTGGGAATGCCTCGAACGTGAAGAAAAAGGATTTAACGCCAGCCGCGATTATCAGCGAAGGGCGCGTTCGGGCGTTATCCCGAGATAAATATGGCGATAAGACCGATATCGGAATATCCTGAGGAAGTGCTTGCCGCGATCGGCGTGCCGGTAACAGAATTTGACAAATATCTTGCCGATCTTTGTGCAGATATGTTCGAAACGATGTATGATGCGGAAGGCGTCGGCCTCGCCGCTCCGCAGATCGGGCTGAATCTGCGGCTGTTTGTCATGGACTGCGAGGGGGTAAAATTGATCGCAGCCAATCCGCAGATCGTCGCAGCCGACGGTGAACAGTCGAGTCAGGAAGGATGCCTTTCGATCGGAAAGGTTCCGGCGGTCGTAGTTCGTCCTCAAAAGGCGAGGCTAAGGGCACAGGATGAAAACGGTAAATGGTTTGAACGCGAAGCCGAGGGCTACGCCGCCCGCGCCTTTATGCACGAAACCGATCATTGCAATGGCAAACTCTTTATAGATCATCTGCCAAAATTGCGGCGCGATATGGTGATCAAAAAATTTAAAAAAGAGAAGAAGCGTTGACAAAATAACAACGAATATCGCGGGCATCGCGATTATTTTGGGTCAGCATCAAAACGGGCGCGGCGTCATAACCCGCTTTGAATAAACATTTCTGAAAAATACATCGACAGGAGAACTGATAATGAAAAAGTATATTTTGTTTTTCTTTATTTTGTGTACGCTCGCCTTTAGCAGCATTTTGGCTTCGGCACAATGCAATCCGGCAACTGCATCGCCGATTCGGTGCGGTTTTTATGACGAAGGTTATCAGGACGGAGCGTCGGACGGCCGGAGCAATCAAAATGACGATTACCGCCGTTACCGCAGCAAATTTGACCGGCAGTATGAGAGCTTTTACCGCGATGGATATTCCGCCGGGTACGACAGCGTACGCCCATCGACGCGATGGACGAATTCGCAGCGGAGCGCTTATAATTCCGGTTATACGATAGGACTTAATGACCGCCGAAGCCCGGGACGAAATAGTGTACAGGGTGCATTGGGCCGTTACGATCAGAATATCGCACTCTACTTTCAGCAGGGATATGATGACGGTTTTAGCGGCCGCAACCGAACCTATGATGTTCCGGTCGGCACAAACCCGCCATTGCCCGGTCCCGGCGGCGGTGGTGGTGGTGGCGGCGGGAATACCGGTACCGCTTTTTGGAGCGGGCGGGTTGATGACCGCGTAAACGTTATATTTCGCGGCAATTCCATTACCACGCAAAATATCAGCGGCAATACGCTGCAGACCTTCACTCAGGGGATTAACGGAAGAATGCCAAATCGACCGTCAATAATTACCGCCCGCAAAACGGACGGGCGGGGAGACGTAACGGTCATTCAACAGCCCGATCGATCAAACAATTTTACGACTATTGTTGAGATTTTTGACCGAAACAGCGGTGCTGACAATTATCGGTTCGAATTGAGCTGGGCCGCGGCGGCAAATGTCGAGGAACCATACAGCTCTGGCAATGTAAGGTGGCGCGGTCGTGTTGATCAGACGGTAAACGTTATTATTTCCGGCAATAGCGTTCAATCGCAGGACACGACCGGAACCGGGCTGTCGAATGTAACTTTTGATCTAAACGGTTATCTTGCAAATCGTCCCGGTTCGGTAAATGTCCGCAAACGGAACGGCCGCGGAACCGTGACCGTGCTGCAGCAACCATCGAGATTTAATGATTACACCGCGATCGTGCAGATCTTTGACCCGAATAGTGGTGCCGATAACTATGAGATCGATATAACGTGGTAGGTCGCGCGGGCTTTTTACGCCCGCTTACGCAGGAAGTATCAGAGCGGCGTCTTTTTTGAAAATGACCCGGTAGATAGGCAGGTTATTTTTTTCGACTGCAATTTCCCTTTCGGTTTTTATCTGAAAGGGATTTTCTTTTATCGGATATTCGATCAGTTCTGGGTTTGAACGAAACATTTCAAACATCTCGTCAGCCAGAAACGCAATGTCCGTTTGTATAAATATTTGCCCGCCTGCGTCGATCTTTTCCGTGACGGCTTTGGCGAAAGCGGGATTGACCATACGGCGTTTCGCATGTTTTTTCTTAAACCAAGGGTCGGAAAACTGTATGGTTACCACCTTCAGCAAACCGTGCGGAATATCAGCCAGCAGACATTCAAGCCAGATCATTGCATTGCAAAATTCATAATGCAGATTTGTCACGCCCTCTTCAGATGCAATCTCATTTGCCTCAATAACAAGCGGTTCGCGTATCTCGACGCCAAGAAAATTCCAATCTGGCATCGCTTCGGCCATTCGCAGAATAAATCTTCCCCGTCCGCAGCCAATGTCAACGTGAAGAGGATGCGTCGGCATTGCAAACGCTTTTGTCAGATCAATCGGCGACGGCTCTTGCTTGTAATAAGGACTCAGAGGATTTACATGCTGATGTACGCGAACACGGGCCATAGATGATCAGATCACGCGCAGGATCAGCAAAATGCTGAAACCACAAGCGGCAATGTAAACAGAAAGCGAAGCAAGACCGGCAAGCTCTGTCAACGAACCGGCAACACGGGGGTCTGTGTGTTCGTCTGACGGTATCTGAATCAAAGCATAAACGGCACCGGCGATAAGGCCGCCGATATGTCCAAAATTGTCGATCACACGAAACAGCACGAGTCCGAAAATAAGTATAAAACCGATGTTGATCAGCAGGCTTTTTCGGAATGCGGATGAGATAAACTGCCGCCGCCGGAACGCATAAATCGCAAGATAGCTGACCAGGCCGACTATCCCGCCCGACGCGCCAACCGACAGCCCGTCTGGTGCAAAAATCAGACTTAGCAGGCCGCCGCCAATTGCAGACAGAAGAAAAACGATGGCAAGGTGGGCACGATTAGCAAGCATTTCAAATATTTTGCCAAAGCTGTAGAATGCGTAGCAGTTCATTGCGACATGCAGAATGCTGCCGTGTACGGTCGCCCCGGTCAAGATCCGCCAATACTGTTGACTATTTAAAAAAACCGGCTTATCAAAACCGGCCGCTAAAATTGACGCATCCAGGCCGCTGGCCATCTGCACCGCGGCGACAATGAGAATCGACGCTATCAATACGAGTGTATAATATGGGTTCGCTTGTGTTGGCATCTTATTCATTATCCGCTATGCGAATATCGTTGTCGATGCCCCGTCAGCCTGCCGCCGGCACGAAAGGCGATCCGGCGGGCAGGCTTTTGCGCGAAGCGGCGCTGATGGATCTCTTACCGCAGGGTGCTGCCTGCGGCCTTCAATTTCTTTCGGGATCAATAAGAATCCTCAGACGTATTTTTTTTAGAATTCTAAGAATTCGGCGTCTTGCTTGGCCTGATCTCGACTTTGCTCGGCAGAACATTTGGGTTCATTTCGAGCAGATCGATTACGATCTGAGCGATGTCTTTCGGTTGGATTTGCCACGATTTTTCGTCCGACGGCGTGTCGCTGCCAAAATGGGTATT
>JBGTFE010000147.1:0-5763 GCA_041747435.1 Pyrinomonadaceae bacterium
GAAGAATTCGGCTGCAATTTGGTGGAAGTTACCGGCGGTGAGCCGCTCGCGCAGAAGAATGTCTTTCCCTTTATAGAACAGCTTTGCGATAAAGGCTACGAGGTTTTGATCGAAACGGGCGGCTTTGTTTCGACCAAAAAAGTCGATGAACGCGCCGCGATAATTCTGGACGTAAAATGTCCGGCGTCGGGCGAAGCGGAACGCAATCATTGGGCGAACCTGGAAAGATTAAGAAAGGAAGACGAAGTGAAATTCGTGGTTGCCGAGCTAAAAGATTGGGAATTTGCGAAAGGAATTATCGATAAATACGATCTCGAAACACGGGCAAAAGCCGTTTTGATCTCGCCCGTTTTCGATATTGGGAATTTACAGGAAATCGCCGAAACGATTGCAGAGAGTAATCTGAAGGTTAGACTAAATCTGCAGCTGCATAAATATATCTGGGGAGCTGACGTTCAGGGTGTTTAAGTAAACTGCAAACCGAAAAAAATACGCCGATAAAATCTTTCGATCTTACCGGCATAATTTTCCGCAATTTACTCGCGAAATAATGAATAAAATCATTAATCGCCGGCGCAAGCGCCTGCAAGACACATTCCAATGATCGTATCCATATCAACGTCACACGGCGTTCCATCCGGGCAGCCGACACAATTAGTTACCGTTCCGGAACAAGCTACAGCGAATGCGGCGGTTGGCGCGACCAAAGAAGCAATTATCGGTAAAGCAACCACCGAGGCTAAACCTACTTTTTTCAAAACCTCACGTCGATTACTTTTGGAAAAAATCTGCGGATTTTTTTCAGTCAACAGGTTCCGTTCATTTAACAAATCGATTGCCAGCCAAACCAAATCTTCGGAAACTTTGCCTCCGGTCTGATTTTCCAGCGATTCGATGATTTTGTTAATTGAATTCTTGCCGTCGCAGGCATTCCACACAATAGCTGTAGTTTGATTCAAACAGTGAGCCTTGTCAGTTTTCAAATCATAAACTAAAACCTCTTCACCCAATCCCTGAATGATCAGATCTTCACTTCGAGCCGCCGGAATCTTAAAGTTATTCATATTTTTCGTTCTCCTCCCTGAATGCAAAATTATGATCAAAAAAACGCGTTAAGTAGATACAGTTTCCATGTAGTGTATCAAATCCTGAGCAAATTTTCCTACCTCACCACGCTTGCTTTTGGTTATTACGGCGTGCTTTGCCATTTTACTAATAACCCTTAACGTAAATGCCGGTTTAAGTCTGGTCGGAAGCGTATGTCGAAGAATATCTATTATGCCTTCGCCGGTTTTTAATCTAGACGGCTTCCAGACCGCATTCTTTTCAAATTCTGTGATCAACACGAGTTTCACGGGCAGCGGTTCAGTACCGATCTTTCCGCCTAAATCTTCCGGTTTAAAATCCACCTGGGTGAACTCATCAATAATGCCTCGTATTGAAAGCATTTTTGGAAACGGATGAACATAACCCCGTTCATCTATGACCGCGTATTCATCCGAATAATAAATCGCTCCACGCTTTATCAGCTCGGCAGTCAAGGTTGTTTTTCCGCTGTAGCTTTTGCCCGGTATTACAAGAGCATTTCCCTTCCAGCTTACAACTCCCGCGTGTATGAAAACCCTCGAAACGGCGTATTCAGCAATCGTTACTCGCAACTGGCTATCCAAATAGTCCAAAAGCGCATTCTTATCAGTCCACCATTCGATCTTTTTCGAATTCTTGTAAATTTCAAATAAATTATCGGTCGGGATTTCCTTGATAAAAAATAAATGGTCAAACTTTTTCGCTTTCAGATGTTTCGTTTCTTTCGGTATAATCCGCGGCAGACGACTTTCTATTTCCCGCAGAATTAAAGAGTTATTGCAACCGATTTCAATGCCGACTCCATACGCTTCAAACCTAATTGGTTGAAGTTCCGGCTTGCCAGACTCTGTTAAAAATCCCAAATTATTAGATCGCACAATAGACCGATTCTTTTCTAGATTGATGTGAGCGTAGCACTATAAAATACCGGTGTCAATTTTTGTCCGCTTGAAAATGTTCTAAAGCTCTTTTCTGATTGGTTTAGCAGAAATTACGTCTCTTGTTTAATTTGTCTTAAACAGAATTTTCATTTCCAAAAAGTCTAGCGGATTTTCCCTGTATTGACGGAAACAACACCAGACAAACGAAAATGCGAATAATCTTTTCCGAATATATGTGTAAAATATAACTTTTCAGAAGCTCTATAAAATAATGAAGAAAAAGGAAAAAGAAGAACAACTTGCCGCGCGTTTACCCGGAATTTTGCAGTATCACCAAAAAATGCTAGCTGACGGTGTACGAAACAAACTGCTCCATCAGGCAATAAAAAGTTGTGTTTTTGAAGACACAAACTTTCTCGATGTCGGCGCGGGAACCGGAGTCTGGGCAATTATTGCTGCAAAACTCGGCGCAAAACGCGTGGTGGCGATCGAAATTGAAGAAAGCCTGATCCCGATCATTTTTCGCCACGCACAGGAAAACGGTGTCGCCAACAAGATCGAGATCATTCACGGAAATTCCGACGACGTAAAAATTCGAGGGAAATTCGATGTTATCGTCAGCGAACTCTTTGGCAGCGACGCTCTGGGCAAACAGACGATCGCTTCATTTGTTAGTTTGCGGAATCGGTTTTTGGCGAAAAATGGAATTTTGATACCGCAAAAGCTTGCGATACTTGCGGCGCCGGTAAAAGTCGAAAACTCCGTAAGAAATGTCCCTGCGGAACTTCCAATAACGTGCGAATTTCTGAAATCGCTCAAATTAAACTACTCGGTCAACGTATCTCCGGCTCAACGACCCGACATACAGTTTTTGGGTCAGCCGAAAGAACTTGTTAAGGTCGATTTTCGAACGGTCGAATCCGCACCTTCCTTCAAAAACCTTTCGCTTTCATGGGAACTGAAAAATATTTCCGACGCCAACGCCTTTATTTTGCTGAATAATTCTACCTTTACCGACGAAATAAAAATGGACAATTTCAATTCGCAAAGTTGGGCAGCTAATATTTATGAGTTTCAGCCATTTGCAGATTCCCGCGGCGAGATCAAATTCGATTTAACGCTCGACGAGAAAAAATCCATTTGGACGGTAAGTCTGCCGTCAAATTCCAAAGAGAAACCCAGAACCTATACTCCGGCGTTTGCACTCACGGTCGCAAAAATGGCGCAGCAGATGACTCCGTACAGAAAATTTAATCCGCCAAAAGCTGCCGAGAAAAAAGGCTCTTAAACATTTTGGGAAAAAATGAATAATTTTTCAATAGTTTTGATTTCCGGTGGAATGGATTCGTGTGTCACCGCCGCGATAGCGAAAAACGAAAACACCGATATCGCTTTTCTACATTGTTCTTACGGGCAATTGACCAAGCGGCGCGAACGAAAAGCGTTCAACGATATTGCCGAGTTTTACAATGTCGAAAAGCGCATGGAAATTTCGATCGAACATTTGGCGAAGATTGGCGGCTCGTCTTTGACAGATGAATCAATCGAAGTTAGCGAGGCAAATCTCGAATCACAGGAAATCCCGACGAGCTATGTTCCGTTTCGCAATGCGAATATGCTTTCTATTGCTGTGAGCTGGGCGGAAGTTTTGGGAGCAACATCGATCTATATTGGCGCTGTTGCGGAGGATTCGAGCGGTTATCCCGATTGCCGTCCGGAATTTTTTGAAACGTTTGAAAAAGTAATCGATTCGGGAACAAAACCGGAAACAAAGATCGAGATCAAAACGCCGATCATTCATCTTTCAAAAGCGGAAATCGTGAAAAAAGGAATTGAATTAAATGCGCCTTTGCACTTAAGTTGGTCGTGTTATAGAAGCGAAGATCTTGCTTGCGGAACGTGCGATTCGTGCGCTTTGCGGCTGCGCGGATTTAGAAATGCTGGTGTTCGCGATCCGATCGATTACAAAGCGTTCTGAGACCGTGTTTTGCTGGCAGCATCGGGCGATTCAAAACGTGTAGTTTGTAGGTTTTCTTTTATGATCAGAAACCCGCGCGTAAGCAAGGGTGGATTCTAAACTCTAAATTCCGCCCTTGCTGACGCGCGGGCTTCTGATTTAATCCGAAATCGCATTGAACAAAAGCGGAAAGGTCGCCAAGCTCTGTCCCCGATATTGCGGGCGGAAGCCGAATAAAATAATCTTGCCTTTGCCCATTTTGATTTCGACGAGCGCTGCTTTTCCGGCGATTTTTTCCGCGCCCAAAGCCCAGCCGGAAAGCAGAATTTCTTCAGTTTTTTCGGGATATTTGGCGATGATCTTGACATTATCCGCGCTTAAACCACCCGCTGACACAGGCGGTTCTGACAAAACGTCAAACGCGGGCGAGTTTTCAAACCACGCGATGGATTCTTTCGGCATACCTTTGGCGATCGGGTGCGTCGTATCTAATTCCGTGCGAAGAATCGAGCCGGGAATAAAGAAATCTTTGCGCGGCAAACCGTCGGTTACGTCGCGGACGGGCAAGCCGAATTCCTTGATGGCAAAATCCGACGCGCGGTTTAAGAAAACGAGCGTGCCGCCCGCTTCGACAAATTTCCGCAGATTTTCCACGCCTTCTTTGCCGACTCCGCCCGTGTATTCATCGGGCATCGAGCCTTTCGGATAGCCGTTTAAGATTTGATTCGGCGATTGGTCGGGGAAGATGATTGTTTTGTATTTTAGGTCATTAAGTCCTTTTTCGATTATTAATTTTTCATTTAACGTGCCGAACGGCGGTTTCTTTTGTTTGAAATTATTTGCTCTGATTTTCTGGTCAATTATATTTTCATTTTCCATACAAGGCGCATCATCAAAAGCCCAACGAGTCCAACCTTCGTCCATAACAGGAATCTGCGATTTGTAAATTGCGATTTGATTATTAACGCCAAGACGACAATCTGATCTTGCCCGATTAATCCGAACATTTCTTATCCAATCAATTTTAAAAGGTGCCTTAATTTCTTCAACTTTAAGATTCATTAAAAGCGAAAGCGTGTGAGCCGTAACATCGTAAGGCGGAATTGGACTTCCTTTTTCGTCTTTCAAATTTGGATACGTTTGTCTTTTTAAAACTGCTTTTGCAAAATCGCCGTAAGGTTGTTCAAGCGGAACAATTATAGACTCTGATGGATAATATACTGTTCCACCACTAAAAGTTGTAAATTGAACTTCAGTCTTTTTTTCTCCCTTAGGAAAACCGTGTTGAACTCCTGCTCTATCAAGAATATTCAACAACCTCGGAAAATTATCATCAATTTTAATTCTGAATCCGTAAAGTTCTCCGCTTTTATTTCGCGGTCTGACGGCTTCTTTGCCGATTGAATAAAATCTCGAAAGCCATTTAGCGCGATTTTCCGAAGCCTGTTTCAAAAGTGAAAAAGCCGCGCTCGTCATATAGTTCGTGATGTCGCGCAGATGCCATGCGCCGCCTTTCCAGACGGGCGCGAATTTGTCGGATTCTTTTTTCGAGTCAAAGCCGCGCCCGCCGCGCAAGTCTTCAAATTTTATTTCTACCGGCGAAGCAAGTTTTGCTGAAGCCGTTTCCGACAAAATCCGCACGCCGCCGTGATAATGCGAGTAAGCGCGAGCCGGAGTCCAAGCGTCATAAGTCGTGTCGGTCGTAATGCCCTGAAAGCCTTTTTCGCGCAAATCCTTTGCCATAAAGTTACCAAGCTGTGTGTAGCCTTCGACCAATTCTTTCGGCACATTCGGTTCGACGGGCGGTTCATACGGCGGCAGAAAAAGCCGCGCACCGTT
>JBGTFE010000148.1:0-5830 GCA_041747435.1 Pyrinomonadaceae bacterium
GGACTGAGATGAATATAAAGATCCGCCGCGCGCCGCGCGATCAAGCCGACCTTTAATCCGACCGAGCCGCGTTGGATCTCCTTCCTGAAGCCTAGATCGTCGATGATCCGGTGCATTTTCGGGCTGCGGTGATTGCGGCTCGACGCGAGAAACATTTCACCGAAATCGGTTTTATCCGAGACCTGTAAACGTGTCGGGCTTTTTCCATTCTCGATCAAAAAAGTCCCGCTGTTTTTTGTCGCATAATATAATTCATCGTGAAACGGCAGAAAAACGACGCCCAGGATCGCTTCGCCGTTTTCGGTCAAACCAATCTGAACGCCAAAATCGCCGTCCTTTTTTATAAAACCCCAGGTTCCGTCGATCGGATCGATCATCCAAACGCGATTTCGCGAGGAACGAATTTCGATAACGTCCGTCTCTTCTTCGGATAAAATTCCGTCGTCCGGAAACGCTGCCGCCAAACCTTCAACGATGATCCGGCTCGCCGTTTTGTCGGCGATCGTAACCGGCTCGGAAAAATTATCGATGCCGAATTTTTCTTCGGCGATGATCTCGAGAGCGTAAAATTCGAGAATTTTCTCGCCCGCTTTTCGCGCCAGATCAATCGCCGTTTCAAGCTCTTTTTCGAACATTACTTTAAATTTAACACAGAAGAATTTTTAACAACGATTAGCACAAATTCGCGCGGATTTTAAGAAAAAATAATCTGTGAAAATCGGCGGCAGTCGTTGTTTCACTTTGTGATAAAATTTGAACCGATGGCTGAAAGTCTTGCATTTTCAAAAACAGCGGGTAGAGAAAAGATCTACGCGGAACTTGCACCTCAGCTCGAAGCGCTTGTTTTAGGCGAGACCGATCTGGTCGCAAATCTGGCGAATATCTGCGCCGCTCTAAAAGAAGCGCTCGGCTTTTTCTGGGTCGGGTTTTATCTCAAAAAAGAAGATCAGCTTGTTTTAAGTGCGTTTCAAGGACCGATCGCCTGCACGCGAATCGATTTTGATAAAGGCGTTTGCGGACGCGCTTACTCTAGAAGAGAAATTGTGATCGTCCCGAACGTTGATGAATTCCCCGGACACATCGTCTGCGCCTCGGCGTCAAAATCTGAGATCGTTTTGCCGATCTTCGATAAAACTGGCGAAGTCTTCGGCGTGCTTGACGTCGACAGCGATAAGTTGAACGATTTTGATGAAACCGACGCAGAAGGTTTGCAGACGATCGTCGAAATTGTGGAAAATTTAGTATGGCGTTATGAATAAATTTGCAACGACGGACGGCACGCGAAACTTTGCGGAAAGATTTCCGAACGCGGCAATCGGACATTTTCGTAGCGCGCAGGGTAAAACGGTTCGTCAATCGGCATCGGCACGTATCTTGGCGGCTGGGACGCGCAAACCGACGAAAATTACAAAGACGCAATAGTGAAATTCATCGATTCCGGCTGCAATGTGATCGACACCGCGGCGAATTATCGTTTTCAGCGCAGCGAGCGAAACATCGGCGACGCTCTGCAGATCTTACGGGAAAAAGGTTTTGCGCGCGAAGAGATCTTCATCTGCACCAAAGGCGGATATTTGCCGTTTGACGGCGAGCCGCCGCGCGACGTCAGAGCTTATTTCGAGGAAAATTTTGTAAAAACGGGAATTGCTTCTTTTGAAGATCTGGTCGGCGGAAGTCATTGCATGACGTCGAATTACTTGCAAAGCCAGATCGACCAATCGCTTGAAAATATGAAAGTCGAAGACATCGACGTTTTTTATATTCACAATCCCGAATCGCAGCTTGGCGAAGTTGATAAGTATACCTTTGAAGCGCGCCTCGCAAAGGCGTTTGAAACGCTGGAAGAAAACCGCACTACGCAAAAAATTCAATTTTATGGCGCGGCAACGTGGAACGGTTTCCGCGTTTCGCCGGATGACGCCGCTTATCATTCGCTCGAAAGAATGGTGAACATTGCAAAACAAGTCGCGGGCGAAGATCACGGTTTCCGGTTTATCCAATTGCCTTTCAATTTAGCGATGCCCGAAGCGTTTCTTTTTGAGAATCAAGCGGTCGAAGGTAAAGTTTATTCTGCCATCGAAGCGGCGAATAGGCTTGGTATTTCGGTAATGTGCAGTGCTTCGATCCTGCAGGGAAAATTGGCGCAAAATCTTCCCATCCATTTGAATGAGACTTTGGGCGATCTTAAAACCGACGCGCAAAGGAGCATCCAATTTGTCCGCTCAGCGCCGAATGTTTCGACCGCGCTCGTCGGGATGAGTAAGACGGCGCATGTTTTGGAAAATTTGGAATTAACGAATATTGAGCCGGTTTCGGCAGAAAAATACCGATCTTTATTTGCGGCTGGGTGATATTATGAGCGAAGAAAGAATAAAAAATTATACGGAATTTTGGGATTTCTATGTTCAGGAACATAGCCAACCGTTGACGCAATGGCTTCATTTCGCCGGAACTTCGCTTGCGATTTTGCTGCTAATCTGGTTTATTTGGCGCGGGACATGGTTTTATTTTCCGCTCAGTCTCGTCGTCGGCTACGGCTTTGCGTGGACGGCGCATTTTTTTGTCGAGAAAAACAAACCCGCCACTTTTAAATATCCGTTTTGGTCTTTTATTTCCGATTATAAAATGATGTTTTATATGCTGACGGGAAAAATGCAGTCGGAAGTTGAACGCATACGGAGTTCAGAGTTCAACCTTTAGGTTGTCCGAAGTTAGTGCCGAGCAAACTAAAGTTTGAACTCTAAACGCCGTCCAAATTTTCCGAAATCAATTCGAGCGAACGATTGTAGCGATACGAAATATTAAAATGCCCGTCGTCAAATTCTTCGTGAATGTGCGGAACATTCAATTCCTTTAGTTTTTTCGACAAAATTCTCGCGCCGAGATCGAGCGCGAATTCATCCTTTTTTCCGGCGTCGATGTAAAACAATTTCAAAGATTTCAAATTTTCCGCGTATTTTTCCGCGAGCCGGACCGGATCGTGTTCGAGCCATTTTACCCAAATATCGGCGCGGATCTCGCCCGTTTCGAGATCAAACGGAAGATCGAAACCGAGTTTACTCGTCGGATTCGGCGAATAACACGCGCTCATTCCGATGATATTCAAACCTTCAAAATCCTGCTTTCCTTTTCTCAATTCTTCGTTCCAGAATTTTTCGATCAAAACTTTCGGCTCGCCTTTGATCGCGCGAAAAGCTTTTACGAAATCCGGCTGATAACATAATTCAAAATAACAATCGCCGGCGGTCGAGCACGCAAGACCGAAAATATCGGCGTGTCGCATCGCCATTATCATGGCTCCGTATCCGCCGGAGGATTTTCCCATCACGGCGCGCGAATTTTTATCAGTTATCGTGCGAAAATTTGCGTCGATAAACGGCACGATCTCACGCGTCAAATAATCCTCATAATTGCCGGTCGCGCTCGAATTTATATATTGCGAACCGCCGTATCGCGTAAAACAATCAGGCATCACGGCGATCATCGGCTCTATCTTTTTATCCGCGATCAATTTGTCCATTCGTTCCGCCAGATTCGGCGAGAATGCGTTGTCGTTGAGAAGCATTTTGCCGCGACCGGTAAAACCCGTCAGACAATAAACGACGGGAAATTGGGCATCGCTGTTCTCATAACCGGGCGGAAGATAAACGATCAGATCGCGGACGTGTTTATCGCCCGGCGGGTTATTTTTCAAGATCGCGCTTTCGTGGCGCAGAATTTTTATCGTTCCGTGAGTCATGAGTTTATTTTTAACGCTAAAACGCAACGGCGCAAGGACGCAGAGGCAGAAACCCGCGCGTAAGCAAGGGTGTAAAAGACGGGAAGTTTTTTGGTTTCTGATTTTTTAAAAGACCGACACTTACTTCGTGCGTGTTTCCGCATTCGCTGCTTTGCGTTAAAATAATTCTCGATGGCAAGCGACTTGATAAATGTAAATCCGAACGCGCTAAATTCGACGATCGAGTTTTTGACGGCGATGGTTACGCCGACGCTGCTGATTTCGGCGACGGGTTCGCTTGTGCTTTCGACCTCGACGCGGCTCGGACGCGTGATCGACCGCGTGCGCGATCTAGAGCAGCGCCTGAGCGATTTGATCACGATCGAGCATAAAGACAATGTTCCGCTTTACGAACAGAGACTCGATACTGTTGTGAATTTGCTCGACAAAGTCACAAGCCGCGCGCGGATCTTGCAGCGGGCGATGGGCGCGTTTTATTACGGGCTCGGATTTTTCATTTTGACGAGCGTAACGATAGCCGTTGCGGCATTTTTTACAACGTATCGCTGGATCCCGATCCCGGTCGGGATAATCGGAATTGTTTTTCTGTTTTGGGGCAGTGTTTTGATGCTGCGCGAAACGCGTATGGCGACGGCGACCGTTAACGCGGAAATGGATTTCACGTGGGCGTTGGCTAATGCCGTCGCGCCAAAGGAGATCATAAGCAAATATATCTATAATGCGCACGGCAAACGCCGGCTCAGACGCAAGACAGCGGAAATGCTCGACGAAGAAAGTAAAAAAGAGAGGTTCAAACGATGAAAATTGGCGACATAGCACCCGATTTTGCCTTGCGGGACTTGGACGGCGACAAATGGCGCTTGGGCGATCATCGCGGAAAAACCGTTGTTTTGCTTTTTTATCCCGGCGACGATACACCCGTTTGCACAAAACAGCTTTGCTCCGTTCGCGATAATTGGTCTAAGTATAAAGAGACCGGCGCGGAAGTTGTCGGAATTTCGATGGATTCCGTTTCGTCGCACAAATCTTTTGCCGACAAATACAGCCTGACGCTCAAGCTTTTGTCAGACGAAACCGGCGAAGTCGTAAAAGATTACGGCGTTCGGTCGTGGCTTCCCGGACGCGCGGCTCGCGGCGTTGTGGTTATTGATAAAGAAGGACGAATTGCGTATCACAAAGTTCAGGCGATCAGTTTATTCCGCCCGAAGGATGACGACATTTTAGATGTAATAAGACAAACACAAAACGCATAAACGAGAAGAAAATCGTTGCAGAGATGAATTTTTGTTTCCAATCTGATAATTTCACCTGTAATTTAGGAATTTCGCCTGTAATTTGCAAATTTCACCTGTAATCCCGGACTTTCACCCTTTAATTTAAGAATTTCACCTTAAATCTGGGAATTTCGCTTGTAATCCGGGAATTTCGCTTGTAATCCGGGAATTTCACTTCAAATCCGCGATTTTCACGCTTTTATTTAGCACTGTGATAAAATTTCTATTAAAGGAGTTTATAAAAAATGGCTTTATTTTCAAGTGATAAATTTAAATGCGCGCGTTGCGGGCAAAAAAACGAGGCGATAGGTTTTGCGCCGTTCCCGACGGAGTTCGGGCAAAAGATCGGAACTGAGATCTGCAAAACGTGCTGGAGCGAATGGCTCGAAAAACAGAAACAGCTTATCAACCATTTCGGCTTGGACGTTTCAAATCCGGATTCGCACGAGTTTCTTTTTGACCAGATGAAGATCTTCTTTTACGACGAAGGCATCCAAATTGCCGAGATCGACGAAAGCAAAGAAGGAACGGTCAAATGGTGAAATGAATCACCGCCGAGACGCAAAACGAGCAGAGGAAGGATGAACAAAAGCGGTGAAACAAATAATTTTCTTTTTTTTAGACCTCTGTGCCTCAGCGTCTCAGCGGTTATTTTATTGTTTATTGCAGTTTTTTCCGGTTCTGCACAAACAAAGATTCGCGCGTCCGAGCTTACGGGCGGCAAAAGCTGGCTAAATATTGATAAGCCGCTTACGCTGGCAGCGCTCCGAGGCAAAGTTGTTTTGCTGGATTTTTGGACGTACGGCTGCATAAACTG
>JBGTFE010000149.1:0-18653 GCA_041747435.1 Pyrinomonadaceae bacterium
CTATCCCTGTTAATTCTCCTTTCAAAAAAATAGAAAAAACTTGTAAGGAATTTCCGTTTCAAACGACTAACGATTGTAAGCAATTATTCTTACAAAAAATCTTAAGGAGTTTACTGAAATGGAAACACAAATTACACCCGAAATTTTTGAAGATGAAGCGGTCAAGCATCTGAACGATCTATACCGTACCGCCAAACGTTTGACGATGAACGAAACCGATGCCGAAGACCTCGTTCAGGAAACATTTATGCAGGCGTGGAAATCGTTTGAGCACTACGAACTCGGAACAAACTGCCGCGCCTGGCTTTATAAAATTCTCTTTAATAAATACGATCATCATCGCCGCAAAAAATACACGCAGGCGAAATATATGCAGGAAGCCGACGATCTCGTTTTTTTGAATTCGGCGTTTGTCGCGCCGATCCCCGAATTTTTGACGGACGAAGAAGTGATCGCCGCTTTGAACAAACTTCCGGAACATTATCGCTCGGTCGTGCTGCTGGCGGACGTCCAGGAATTTGATTACAAAGAAGTCGCCGAAATTTTGCAAATTCCGATCGGAACGGTGATGTCGCGCCTGAACCGTGCAAGAACGCAGCTGAAAAAATCATTGGCGCGCGTCGCGGGCGAATATGGAATAAAAACAGCACGCGTAAACGCGGGAATTTTTTAGGTTTTCATTGCTTTTCTTGTCTGCTTAAATGGGAAGCGTTGAGATTTCGTTAGGTCTCAACGCTATTTTTTTATTCTTGTTCGCTGTCGTTGTTCAGAATTATGTCGGCTGCCGGCTTCGGATCATCGTTCTCAAAATGAATTCTATGTGTGGGAAAATAAACCGCTTCGTAAGCCGAGATGGTTTCTTCCGGCGACAAACCCTCTTGCGCGCGTGCGATGGCGCGTTTCAAAGCGGTTTCAAACGAACATTCGATCCAAATCTTCGGGACAAGGCGTTCGATGAACTCCGCTTTGAACAGAAAAATTCCTTCGAGCAAAATCACATCGACATTTTCATAAACATATTCGCGTTTTCGGTATTCTTGGTCGGTTTCTTCGCCAAAATCCGCGACCAAATGAACTACGCGATTCCTTTTCAAGGGCAAGATCAATCGATCAAACATTTCCTCAAAGCGAATAGCATTTTTGTAAAAGTTCTCAGCAGTATTCGTTTTAGTCAGACGAATCTGCGGCAAATTGAGCCAAGCGTCGATGTTTATTCCAACAGCGTTGACGCTTTTTTGCCGAATTGCTTCGACAAGCTTTGCGGTAACAAATCCTTTTCCGCTCCCGTCAATGCCAGAAATGCCGACGAGCAAACTTTGGTTCATCGGCATTTCTTTAAATTTTATTGAGATTATTTCGGAAACTTTTTCAACGTCCATTTCGCCAAAAATTCAGTTGCGGCTAAAAAAATTGACTTCGATTTCGCTGCGGAGCCGGACGCGCGCCCGGTGAAGCATCGTCCAAAGATTATTTGCGGAAATATTTAGCGCTTCGCAAACTTCATCGCTGCTTAAACCCTCGATTTCGCGCAATATGAAGGCTGCCGCCGTCTGTTTCGGAAGCTTCGCCAGACAGCGATTGATGATCTCCCAAAACTCTCGATTTTCAACCAGTTCGTTCGGTTTGGCATTCCACGCCGACGCCGCAAACTCGGTTTTCCAATGTCCGTCCGCCTGAAAAAACTCTTCATCGCCGGAAAAGTCAAACGTTTCTTCGCGCGCTGTTTTGCGAAAGTGATCGACGATTTTGTTTTTTAGAATGGAAGTCAGCCAGGTTCGCTCGGATGATCTATTCAAAAACCCGTCGCTGGATTTCAGGACCGCAAGCAAAGTTTCCTGCACGAGGTCTTCGGCGGCAGATTCGTCGCGTACGCGCCGGATTGCAAAGCGATAAAGAAAATTAGCATGCTCTTCGACGAGTTCGGCGACATTAGAATAGTTTGTAGTTTGCAGAACAGGGGCGTTCATTGTTTCGATTCCAACCGACGATGTGATCATTTCAACACTCCTTTCAGCTGTTCGCACAAAAATGGCGAGCAATTAAAAAAAACCACTTCGCGGCGGCGCAATTCACCAAAAAACGGAATCGCTTTTCGCTCGATGAACGAAACGTCCGCGAGATCAAGAGCCAAATCAATACCTTCCGAAAGGATTTTTTCGCACATGTTTTTGACTTCGGATATCCAATCACCGCCAACGCGACCTTCAAGTTTGAGCGTCGCCGTATTTCTAGTTCGATTAATTTCTGTGATTTTCAGCATTCCTGTATTTCTTCGTCCGAGATGAACGCTGATGTGTATTTCAATTGGTGTGCCACGAAACCTGAATCGGGTTATTTGTTATAAACAGGTGAGTTAGAGTCAATTGTAGTAAATCGGCGAAGGGCAATTCGCACGATATTTCGTGGTTTCGTGGTTCGTGGACACGATATTTCGTGGGTTCGTGAGATTGGAGTTTCGCTTTTAGCGATGCGCCCAAAATTGCAGCCTGGACGTGTGACTCAAAGCGATTTCTGCGGACGTTGAACGTCGAGTTTTTTCATCCGACTGCGAAGCGTGTTCGGATGTAGATTAAGGATCTGCGCGGCGCCGTTCGCGCCTTCGATTTTCCAGTGCGTCGTTTCAAGAACGGCGAGAATATGCTGCCGCTCGACATCTTGCAAAGCCGATGCACGCGGACGAATAGGCGCTGTCTGACTATTTGATGTCAAAGCTTGTGCGGCAAAGCCTTCGGTCGTTTCTGTCCGGCGATTCAGAATTGAAATTGCATCAACGCGCAGCGATTTTTCATCCGGCGGCGCCAGTACAACAGCGCGTTCGATGATGTTTTGAAGTTCGCGCACATTGCCGGACCAATCGTAATTGACGAATTGGTTCATTGCGTCAGTCGGAACATTTTGGATCTGCTTGCCGAATTTCCTCGCGAAATTTTGTAAGAAAAACGTCACAAGCAACGGAATATCTTCGCGGCGTTCGCGCAGCGATGGAATGCGAATCGGAAAAACATTGAGTCGATAAAACAAATCCGACCGAAATTTTCCTGCCTTAATTTCGTCTTCCAAATCACGATTTGTCGCGGCGATCACCCGCACATCAACTTTCACAGTTTTACTGCTTCCGACTGATTCAAATTCGCCTTCCTGAAGAACGCGCAGCAGTTTTACCTGTGTTTCTATTGGCAATTCGCCGACCTCGTCGAGGAAAATCGTGCCGCCATTTGCCAATTCAAACCGACCGGCGCGTTTATCAACGGCACCGGTGAACGCGCCCTTTGTATGTCCAAAAAGTTCGGATTCGACCAATCCGGCTGTAATTGCACCGCAATTCACTTTGACAAGCGGACGATTTTTTCGCTCGCTAAAATTATGAATGGCGCGGGCGATAAGCTCTTTACCGGTTCCCGTTTCACCCGTGATCAAAACCGTCGCATCGGTCGGTGCAACACGCTCAACTTTTTGCAGGGTTTCAAGCAGAGCCGGACTGTCGCCGATGATCTCTTCAAAATTATGCTGTTGGCGGATTTCTTCCTGCAAATAGATATTTTCCTCGTGCAGCTGGTCTTTTAATTGTTCAACTTCCGCCAAAGCAACGCGCAATTCTTCTTCGGCGTGAAGGCGTTCCAATTCCGCACCGGCACGCGCCGCAAAAATTCTAAGAAGCGATTCGCCCTGCGCCGTGTGAACGAGCGGTTTGTCGTCGAGAACAGCCAAATGACCAACGACTTGCCCGCTTGTCGCATAAAGCGGAATTCCCAAATAGCCATCGGCATTTAATGCGGCAAGGTCTTTGTCATTCGGAAAAAGCTGCCGGACACCGCTCGGGTAATAACAGGTTTGACCTTTGAACACATTCAAACACGGCGTTTCACCGAGTTCGTAGCTGACATTTTCCGCAAGCCCGTCGCCCTGCCAGAACGCGACCATCTTTGCTTTTGCCTTTTCACGAAGCTGCAGATAGTCGCGGCATTCGGTTACAAACGCATAGCGCACACCTAGACTGTCAGCAAGATGCTTAACCATCGAAGCAAAAAAATTGTCACCCGTTACGCCCGCTGTGCCTTCCATAACCGAGCGCAGGGTTTCTTCCGCTTTTCGCCTCTGCGCCGCTTCTTCTTTCATTTCTGCGTAAAGCTGAACATTCTCGAGCGAAATCGCGGCTTGCGAAGCCAAGATCTGACAAATCTTGATTCTTTCCGGCGTGAACGCGCCGCTTACAGCATTATTTTCGAGATAAAGTAATCCGCGCAAACGACCTTGATTGATGATCGGAACGCACATTATCGAAGACGGTTGATAACGCAAAATATAAGTATCATTGCCATATTTCTGATCGCTTTTCGCATCTGGCAAAACTACGTTTTCCAAAGTTCTTTGGGCAAAATTTATCACGCTGAGCGGCAAATTGTTTGTTACGGAAAGCGGAATCGGATCGTGCAGCTTTGTTTCAAGATTCTCGAGTGAATCTTCGGCAAAAACGAACATTTCGCCATCGCGTTCGAGAATCAAACTGCCGCGCTGTGCGCCTGCGTTTTCGATCGTGATGCGAATCAGTTTGGTCAATAACTTTTCAAATTCGACCTCGCCGGTAATCGCCTGTGCAGCTTTAGTAACGCTGAAAATGTCGAGTTCGCCCAAATCAACTTCGGACGGTTTTTTTGAAAGAAAGTTTTTTTGTAAATCAAACAGTTCGGAATATTTGCTTTGTAAATGTTCGACTTTGGCGCTTGCGCCCCAATCCGCGTAATAACGGCTTGCTTCGGACAAAAACACGATGCCGATATTTTTCTGTCCGCGATCCAACCAAAATTTTGCGTAAAGTTCGTTTGCAAGCGCCTGATGCTGAATCGATTTTGTGTCGTCCGCGTAAGCAATTGCCTTTTCATAAAGTTCGATAGCCGAAATTGCCTGACCTTTAACGCGCTCGGTTTCCGCGGATAAAAGCAGCGACCAACAGAGGAAATTTTCGGGACAGTTTTCAGCAAGGATGGCTAGGGATTTTTGCGCGGTTGAAATGTCAGACCCGCGCGCAACCGCAGACGGTTCTGACTCGACCGTAATCAATCCATTCCAAAAATCAAAAATCGGCGTCCAGATCATTCCTTCGAGTTGATGCGCGATCTTTCCGGCTTTCGCGGCGGCTTCGAGCGCAGTTTCGCGATCATCAAAATGGTAGCAAAGCTGCATTTTCATTATTGCGTGAAACATCGTGAAAAACGGATTGTCACGGTAGGTTTCTATGTACTCGTTTTCGTCAAAATCATCCGTTGAAAAAGAAGTCGGCGCGGCGGTTTCGCCCCGCAATGCCCGCGCCCAATGGAGCATCAGATTATGAGAATCGGCAAAACTCGCAACTTTTAATTTCTGAATCAACGCAAGACTCGGCAAATGATCCTGCACAAATTTTTCAAGGTCGTTGGCAATCAAAACCGCTGCCCACGCTTCGGTTGACGCGCCGTATGCCGCGTAAAGAAAATCGCCCGCTTCGAGTCCGCTTCGGCACGCCTCCTGCGCGTGTTCGACGCAGATTTGAAAGGGTTTTCGCCAGAGCGCGACATGCGCGTGAAATTGCTGGTGAATCTTGGCGCGTCGCCGCAAATCGTGGAAACGTTCGTTGACATTCAAGGCTAATTCGCCAAATTCATACGCGGATTCAAAATCTCCGCGCACCGCGCCGACGGTGATGGCGTGTGTAACATAACCATAAGCCGATTCCGCGGCATTACCGTCTGTCAACGACAATCTCACCATAGTCGCCGAAATCAAACGCGCCAAAACCGCGTCGCCTGTGATATAAACCGACGACCAAATATCCGTCAGAATATTCATCACCATCCGCGTTTCTGCGTCGGTCATCGTGGGCAGATCGATCAGCGACGCGATACTGCGATCGCCGAGCAATTTCCGAATCGCTTCGATCTCATTTTCCAGCGCGCCTTGTTTTTCTCTGTCAGAATCGGGAAACGAAATATCGAAAAGCGCGAGACTTTTGCGGGCAGTGGCAATGGAATCGGCATAGCGCGTCAGATTTTCAAATTGAAGCATCCGAAGATTAAAAACTTTTGCTCGGTCCAAATTCGATTTAGCACGTTTCAGCAGGGATTCCGTCAGCTTTTCAACTTCATCAAAATTACCGCACAGATATTCACATTCGGCGGTTTCGAGAAATAGATCAAAGGTAAATTCATAGTTTGAATCCCACCGTTTTTCGGTAAGAAGACTCGCACCTGTTTCGAGATAATTGAGCGCGGCTTCAAAAGCGGCGGATGATTTTGCTTTGCGCCCAGCGTCAAAATTAAATCGAGCGAGTTGCAATAATTCATCTTGGTCGGTGATAAGATTTCTCGCGAAATTCAGATGCCTGACGACATCGAAAACCTTTTCATCGACTTGAGGCGCGAGCAATCGCCCTGCGGTAAGATGAACAAACTGCTTTTTTTCTTCCGGAATCATCGAATAAGCCGCCTGCTGAATGCGATCGTGCAAGAAAGAATAATTTGGTGTCGCTTTTTCTGTTTCAGCGGTTGTCTCGCTGGCTTGAAAATCGCGCGTCGACGGCAAAATCAGTCCTTCGTAGATTGCTTCTTCCAGATCTCCGGCAACGGCTTCCTGCGTCTGTTCACTAACGACCGCCAGTGTTTGTTCGTCAAACGGGTCGCCGATACAGGAGACAAGCATCAAAATGTTTTGCACTCTTTCGGAAAGGCGTTGAATCTTACGCGTCATCAGATCGATCACATTGTCGGTTACGCCCGCGCCTGAAATGTCCTCGATTTGATAGTTCCAACGCCTTTGCTCGTAATTAAATTTGAGAAAATTTTCCTGTTTGAGAGTTTGCAAAAACTGTCGGACAAAAAAGGGATTGCCGCCGGTTTTTTCCCAAACGAGCTGCGCCAACGGCTCGGCAGCGGCACTCTCGCCGTGCAAAGTGTCACTCACAAATCGGGTTAAATCCGTCAATTGCAGAGATTTAAGCATTAAACGGTGGATCTCAACGCCGCAAGATTCCAACCCGCGCAAAGTCCGAATCAAAGGGTGCGCGGCATCAACCTCATTGTCTCGATAGGCACCAATCAGCAAAAAATGTCGAATATCGGGAATGGTCAAAAGTGGCTGCAAAAGGCTCAACGTCGCCGAATCAGCCCATTGCAAATCGTCAAGAAAAATAACCAACGGATGTTCTTTTCGGGCGATCGCACCGACAAAGTTTTGGAAAACGAGTTGAAGCGATTGAGGGTTTCAGTCGCTCCGAGCAGCGGCGGCTGTTCTTGCTCGCCAATTATCAGTTCTATTTCGGGAATAACTTCAACTAAAACGCCGCCGTTCGCGCCAAGAGCTTCGGTCAAAATTCTGCGCCAATAATCTAGCTGTTCGTCGCTTTCGGTCAGAAGTTGCCGAACGAGTCCGCGAAAAGCCTGAATTAATGCGTTAAACGGCGTGCCGCGCGCCACTTGGTCAAACTTCCCCGAAATAAAATAACCGTTTTTTAAAACTATCGGTTTGTGGATTTCCTGTATGAGCGACGTTTTGCCAATTCCCGAATAGCCGGCGACCAACATCAGTGCGGGCGCGCCTTCGCTAACCAATTCAAAAACCGAAAGAAGTTTTCTTACGTCGGGTTCTCGTCCATAGAGGTTCTGCGGCAGACTGAATTTACCTGAAACATCATCACTTCCTAAAACAAATGGCGTGATCCGATGCTTTCTCGCCCATTCATCCGCGCAGATCTCTAAATCAGCTTTTAATCCTAGCGCGTTTTGGTATCTTTCGTCCGCAGTTTTGGTAAGCAGTTTCAAAACGATTTCGGAAACCGTTTCGGGAATTTGCAGATTGATTTCGGAAGGCGAAAGCGGCGGTCTTGCGAGATGCGAATGAATCAATTCAAGCGGGTCGCCCGAATCGAAAGGCGGATTGCCGGTGAGCAATTCGTAAAGAACCACGCCCAATGAGTAAAAATCAGTGCGATAGTCTATCGCGCGATTCATTCTTCCGGTTTGTTCAGGCGATTGGTAACGCAAATCTGAGTTCGTCAAATTCGGCTTCCAAAAGACCTGATTTTCGGATGCTCTGCGAGCCGCACAGCCAAAATCCAGAAAGCAAACTTCGCCGGTTTCAGGATTGAACAAAATATTGTCCGGATTGATGTTGTTGAGAACGATCTCGCGTCGATGGATTTCCGATAAGACGGTCGTTAGCTCGACTGCAAGTTTAAAGAAAGTTTCGAGGTTAGGTTGATTTGAACCGCAGAATTCGCGCAAGAGATTTCCGCCGATATCCTCTAAAACTAGACAGTTATCTTCAACGAGTTCGATAACGCGTGCTACACCCTTTATTTCCAGATTCCCAAAAATTCCAAACTCTCGTCTGAGATTTTCTTGACTGGCGGACGTCGGCAAATCCGTACTTGCCGTTTTCAGCAAAACCGACTTTCCGTCTTTATTACGCTGCGCGCGAAACAAAACGTAAAAACTGTTGCGTGCAATCTCTTCGACCACGTTGTAATCGGAAATCACCATCATTGTATTTTAATGATGATGTTATGCCTGTTTTTTCAATGTTGCAAGGAAAAATGAAGCAATAACCACGAAATTTCGTGGGCGCGCGCTTCGAGTCCCGCATTTAGGCGGCTCACTGTTAAAATGCCGCGCCCTTCGTATTCAACCTTGTAATTTCCGGGATAAACCGGAACCGGATCGGGATGGATTTTCACCTGATCCGATTTTTGTCCAAGAACGATCAACGAAACTAACAAAATCAAACTCAACACTAAAAATTTCTTAAACATAATTTCTCCAAATGTTTGAGTCCCGTCTCCAGACGGCTTCTTTCTCGGCGTTAAGCCGTCTGAAGACGGAAGTCAAAACTCTATTTCACCGTCGGACGAACACCCGCAACATTCAGACGCATTTTGTAAAGACCGTTTCGAGCACACAAATAAAGCGTTTTGCCGTCGTCGTCGCCCCATGCCATATTATGAACGTGTTGCGGGACGATGATCGTGCCGAGATGACGACCTTCTTTTGACAACACCTGCAAACCGCCGGGCGCGGAAACAAACAAGTTGCCTTCGACATCAACCTTGATTCCGTCAATCGCGTCTTCGCCTTGAAAATTTGTGAAATCGAAAAACAGTTTGCCGTTCTTGATCGTGCCGTCGGCGTTGACTTCGTAACGATAAACCGTCTTTTTCTTTTCATCCCAATTTCCGATGTAAAGATATTTTTCGTCGGGCGAAAATGCGATGCCGCTCGGACCTGTAAATTCTTTGGTTAATAATTGAAGTTTGCCTTTATAAATCGAATAGACACCTGAAAAATCAAGTTCTTTTCGCTTATCGTCAAACGCTTTCGGAAAGCCAAACGGCGGATCGGTAAAAAACAAAGTTCCGTCCGAACGATAAACCAGATCATTCGGCGAATTCAGCCGTTTGCCTTCAAATTTATCCGCCACAACCGTTTCGCTGCCGTCTTTTTCGAGCCGAATCACGCGGCGATTGCCGTGTTGGTTGATAACCAGATTTCCGTCTTTATCAAGCGTCAAACCGTTCGAGCCGGGCTGACCGTATTCGGCGATATCCGCACCCGAATAACCGCTCGGTGTTCTAAAAACCGATAGTTTTCCGTCTTTGGAATATTTGTAAATGACGTTTGAATTGGGGTCTGAGAACAATAAACCTTC
Source organism: Pyrinomonadaceae bacterium (assembly GCA_041747435.1). Lineage (GTDB taxonomy): Bacteria > Acidobacteriota > Blastocatellia > Pyrinomonadales > Pyrinomonadaceae > JBGTFE01. The sequence goes on from JBGTFE010000149.1 coordinate 9,673, forward strand.
ACTTGTCCAAATCGGACCTTCGGTAAATTTAAAACCTTCCGCAAGTTTGAAAATTTTCGGATTTGCGCCGACGATTTTTTCGATTGCTTCGTCTTTTTTGACGATTTCGACATTGACTTCGCTGGGAGTAATCGCGATTGGTTCGTTTGAGCCTTTGTAAAAATCTAGTTTCGCCTCGCGCACCCAGATATAATTAGTCGGCGGATTCGAGATCGGACCGTTGATGCCGAAAACAGCGATTTGAATTTGCTGTCCCGGTTTTACGTTTCTGCCGACAATAAAACGATTGGGCGCGTTCCAGCCCGAAACGACCGAGCCGCCTTTTTGTCCCAAATAACGCGAAATTTCGCCGTTCACCCAGATTTCGGCGTAATCGTCGAGCGCAGTTTGAAAAACGACGGTCGAGCCGTTGGTGTCGAAACCGCCCACCGATTCGGGAATCGTAATATTGATTCGATACCAGTTAAACGATAGCCGCCCGTTGCCGCGCCGTTTTTCGAGATCGCCCGCCGGAATGATTTCCCAATTCGAATCGTCAAAATCCGCAACTCCGGCGTGCGGCGTGTAATCGTAGGTTTTGACCGGATTTCCTGTCGGTTGATTGTCCGTGCCGACTGATTTAAAATCGGTTTCGATGATGCGCGTGTCGCTGTATTTCCAGTTTCCTTTGACCATTTTCGCGCCGTCAACAGTCGCCAAATTGATACTTGCTTCCGCGGTGCCGTTCGGCACTTCTTGGGCAAAAACCGCGAGCGAAAAAAGAATCATAAATATGAATGCTGATAATATTTTCATAACCAAACTCCTTTTGAAGGAACTTTTGCCCGCGAAACACGCGAAATACGCTAAAAATAAAACCAAAATATTTTTTCGCGCCTTTTCGCGCCTTTCGCGGGCAATTTCTTCCTATCGAACTTTGACAACGTAATAAAGAAATGTGCCGCTGACTTCTTTGAACCAATGAGCCGTGCCTTTCGGGACGATCACAACATCACCTTTTTTCAAATTGCGGGTTTCGCCGCCTTCTATCATCGAACCGCGAAATTCATTCGGTTCGGTCATTTTCGAATCGACGGATTTTCCGCCGGTAACGAAAACGGCGGTGCCGTCCAAAACATAAATAATGTCGGTATCGAGCTCGTGAACTTCGCTCATTCCGGCTTTTTCGCGGCGCGAGGCGTGAACCATATAATTTTCACCGTTCGAGCCATCTTCCAAAACCGCGCCTTTCGAGAAAGCATCCGCCACCGTTTTGCTGTCAAAAAACATCACCGCCGCCGTCTTTTGATTGCTCAGAGCGTTTGCGCCCGCGATTGCCAATTCTTCGTCTTGTTGCGCGCTCATCGCGCCCGAAACTCCGACACCGCCGACGATTTGCCCGTCAACCATGATCGGAACGCCACCCTGAAGCGGGGTAAAATCCTGCAACGCGACCATTGAAGTTCTACCGTTTTTGATAATGTCTTCAAACACCTTGGTCGGGCGTTTGAACATCACGGCAGTTTTCGCCTTCCCGATCGAGATGTTTGCGCCGGCTGTAAAGGTTCCGTCCAATCTTTCCAGCGCGATCAGATTTCCGCCGTCGTCAACTACCGCGATCACGCCGCCGGGAGCGTTGTTTTTCTTCGCGTAATCTTTTGCAGCAGCGATTACTTGTCTTGCGCCTTCGAGCGTTAAAGTTTTCTTTTCAACAACTTGCGCCATCGCCGAGACAACAAAAATTGATAAAACTAAACCGATAAAACCGATATTTTTTAATAAGCCTTTCATAAGATTCTCCTTGTTTGAATGCGAAAAAGTGAAAAAGTCAGAAAAGTTAGTTCAAGCCAATTTTTTCACTTTTCCGCTTTTTCACTTTTCAACTTTGTTATTCTTGCGTAATAGTAATTCTCAAAACTTCGTTCGTGTTCGGATAGGTGAAACCGTCTTTGACCAAACTGACAACGCCGTTTTCAGCCGCGCCAGTGTTCGCCGCTTTTTGGCGCGGACCTTGATCCTCACCGAGTCCCGGAGCTTGATTTACTTCCGTTCCGGCATCCCACAAGATAAATCTATCTGTGATGTCGCCGCTGATCGCTTCACCATTCACGAAAAGATCGATCGCGGATTCGGGAGCGTAGAAAAGGTCGTTTGACTGACCGAACATCGCCGCCAAATTGAGTTTCATTCCTTCCGTTGCCATAAAAGTAAATTCAAATGAACCGCCCGGAAAAGCGGGAGAAGGTTTGTCCGCACCGATCGGCGTATTGAAAATGCCCATATTTACCGAACCGATTTTCGTCAATAAACTTTTCGCCAAAACTTCGGGATTTCCGTCTTCAGCCTGCGCTTCGATTCCAACGCTTGCTTTTTTTCCAACCTTGAAAAAATCCATTTTCTTGTTTGTAACGACAAATAATCCGGGTGAAAGCGCAAACGGATATTTTGAGCCGTCCTGTGCCGTCAAACCGTCCGAAGCTGCGACATTTTCAACGCGAACTTTGAATTTCACTTCTTTCTTAACTTTTTTGCCAAACGCAACAGCGTTTGCCTGAACACCTAAAACCAACGCCGCCAAAACGGCAAAACCGATAAAAAATTTCTGTTTCAACATATAAATTTTCTCCAAAATTCAAATTTAGATTTCCCGTGCCGAGTGTCCGGACGCGCGATTTCAGCCGTTTAATTCCACTTGCCCTGCGACTTATTCCAACGAACGCTCGTGGAATAAATCGGCTGGAAAAAGGAATAGCCTTCTGAGAAAAGAAATTTTTCGAAGAGGAAACGACTTAGTGAATTTTGAAAACAACGGCGCGCCGACGCGAAACATTTTGATCAAAGCTTTAACGGACGAATTGGCGCGCGGAGTCGAAATAATTTCGGCGCTAGACGATTTTACCTACCCAAAAATCGCAAACGGCACGGGCAGTATCGGCGGTCAGTTCCGCCATAATTTGGATTTTGTGCAATGCCTCTTAAACGGAATCAGAAACGGAAAAATCGATTACAGCCAGCGCGAACGAGATTTGCGCGTCGAAGAAAATCGGCATTGCGCGAAAGAACGATTCACATTACTTATCAAAGAAATGAACGATCTTTCGCCGGAACTATTTGAGCGACGAATGCATGTGCGGTCGGAAATTGACGATGCGGTGTGGAATGAATCGACCGCCGGGCGAGAACTCGAATTCGTTCTCAGTCATACGGTTCATCATCACGCGTTGATCGCCGAAAAAATGAATTCGTTCGGAATGAAAACTCCATCGCATCTTGGCGTCGCTGCTTCAACCCTGAGGTTTTGGGGCAAGTGAAAAAAGCGGCTTAAATTTAGAACTTTAGGAGAAAACTTATGTCATCAATATTAAAAATTATCAGTTGGATTTGCAGAATAGCGGTTGCGATCATTTTACTGCAAACTTTATTTTTCAAATTTACCGGCGCGGAAGAATCGAAATATATTTTTACGACGCTGATGGGCGCGGAATTTGAAGCGTACGGGCGCATCGGTTCGGGCGCCGTTGAACTTTTTGCGGCGATTTTCTTGCTGATTCCAAAAACAGCCTGGCTCGGCGCATTCATATCGCTCGGAACGATTTCCGGCGCAATTTTCAGCCATTTAACTAAGCTCGGAATCGTCGTAAAAGACGACAGCGGCTTGTTGTTTGTTTTGGCGACGATCGTTTTTGTCTTCAGCGGAATCATACTCGTAATTCACCGACGCGAACTTCCGATCTTGGGAAATATCTTCGCCGGTTCGGAAGTTGGAGCGAACGCTCGGTTGTGAAACTGAAATAAGGTTTGTCCGCGAAACACGCAAAACACTCGAAGACCACTTTGAATATTTTCTTTCGCGTTTTCGGCGTTTTTCGCGGGCATGCAATTTTTAGGAAATGATTGAATTTCTGCAAAATTTTGACCTCAACGCAATCGGCGAATTTTCTCCGGTTGCGCTTTTTTTTATTTTCTTTTTCGCCACATTTTTTAGCGAAGACGCAGCGTGTCTCGCCGCCGGAGCCTTAGCCGGACAGGGACGGATCAGCTTTGCTTTGGCGCTTGCGGCGTGTTTTGCGGGAATTTTTGTCGGTGACGTTTTACTTTACTGGATTGGCAGGCTCGGTGGAGAAAAGGTTTTGCGAAAACGTTGGTTTTCCCGGATTGTTTCCGAATCTGCTGTCTCAAACGCTGCTCAATGGTTCGAAAAACGCGGCGCCGCGGTCGTTTTTCTGAGCCGCTTTCTAGTCGGTTTGCGGCTTCCGACTTATCTGGCTGCGGGGTTTTTGCGAACGAATTTTCCAAAGTTTGCATTTTATCTTGTGCTCGCGGCTGCAATTTGGACACCGATTCTGGTCGGCTCTACCGCCTTTGCCGGGCAATTTTTCTTTTCAAAGAATCTTATTTTGCTCGTAATTTTTTCTTTTATCGCGCTACGCATCCTATCGAAATTCAGTTCCTGGAAAAACCGTCGGCTTTTTATCGGAAAATTGAAACGGATCGGAAAATGGGAATTTTGGTCGCTCAAAATTTTCTATTTTCCCGTAGTTTGTTATTTTGTTCGGCTTGCTTTCAAACATAGAAGCCTGAATATTTTCACGTGTGCGAATCCGGCGATCCTAGCGGGCGGTTTTATCGGAGAATCGAAACATGAAATATATAAAAACTTGATAAAATCTCGGGCGAATTCGGACTATCTCTTGCGCCACATTTTTTTGGGTCGCGACGCGACGACCGAAAAGAAAGTATCCGACGCTCGGCGATTTATTGATGAGAACGATCTGAATTTTCCGCTCGTCCTGAAGCCTGACGCCGGCGAGCGCGGAAACGGTGTGAAAATCATCAGGAATTTTTCGGAACTTCCGTCTGAGCTTAAAAATCTCAAAAGCGATTATCTTCTTCAGGAATATGCCGACGGCGTGGAAGCAAGCATTTTTTACTATCGATTTCCGAACGCAAAAAAAGGCGCGATCTTTTCGGTCACCGAAAAGCGTTTTCCGAAACTTGCTGGTGACGGACGCGCGACGCTGGAGACTTTGATCTTGCGCGACGATCGAGCCGTGAGGTTGGCAAAAAGCTATTTCGATCACAATCGCGAACGGCTGCAAACGATTCCGGCAAAAGGCGAGAAAGTTCAACTTATCGACATTGGAACACATTCCCGCGGCGCGATTTTTGTCGACGGTGACTGGCTGAAAACCGAAGCCCTGGAAAACAAGATCGATGAAATATGTCGGCGTTTTGAAGGTTTCTATTTTGGCAGGTTTGACATAAAAGCCGCGTCCTTTGCAGATTTGCAAGCGGGGAAAAACTTCAAGATCATTGAGCTAAACGGCGTAACCAGCGAATCGACAAATATTTACGACCCGAAGTATTCGTTGTTTGACGCTTACCGAATTTTATTCGCGCAATGGCGTATTGCATTTGAAATCGGCGCGGAAAACGCTAAACTCGGAACCAAGCCGACAGCTGTTTTGGATCTTATAAGACTCGCGGTGGGAAAAACGCCTGCAGCGAATTTACCGATTTCTGTAAATCGTCGACCATTACGAGCCGACCGCTAATTTATGTGCGTAATTTTTTTTGCCTACAATCAGCATCCCGATTTTCCATTGATTCTGGTTGCGAATCGCGACGAATTTTACGATCGCCCGACCGCTGCAGCGCATGTTTGGGATGATTTTCCGAATATTCTCGCCGGGAGAGATTTGGTCGCGGGCGGAACGTGGCTCGGCGTAACAAAAACGGGAAGATTTGCCGCGGTGACAAACTACCGCGACCCGAAAGCGCCGCCCGGCACCATTTCGCGCGGAGATCTTGTCGCCGATTTTCTAAAGTCGGAAGTGCCCTGCGAAAGTTATCTAAAAAATATCGAAAGCAAAGCGCGGGAATTTTCGGGTTTTAATTTAATGATCGGCGAAATAAACCCGGCGAAAAATGAAATATTTTATTTTTCTAATCGCGGCGGACCCGTGCGCAGATTGGAAGGCGGTGTTTACGGATTGAGCAATCATTTGCTCGATACGCCGTGGCGAAAGGTCGAAAAAGGCAAGGCATTTTTAGCAGAAAACATCGACGAAAACTTTTCGAAAGAAGTGTGTTTTCAGCTTCTCGGCGATGAAAGCTTGGCTGATGATGAAGATCTCCCGGAAACGGGCATCGGTTATCAAAAAGAAAAAGCGCTTTCCGCGATCTTTATAAAAACGCCGATCTACGGTACACGTTCTTCGACGGTTCTGACCATTGAAAAAGATTTTAAGACGAATTTTGAAGAGAGAGTTTTTATTTAATCAAGAAACATTTTCCGATATTTCTCGCTTACGTTCTTTGAATCAAACAATACGAAAAAGTCAATGGTTTTAAATTCGCGGTCTATAATTGGCGCTCCGCAAATTTTTGCACCGAGTCGTAAATACATATTAAAAAGAGCTGGCAGTTCGGGCGGTTCGTCGTTCGGAAAGCTTTCGTCGAGCGGACAGATTTTTTCCGCGCGCGGGTTGACGCGATAAGTTTTATGAAGGTGTCCGTCGCGTTCGAGTCGGCGAAAGATCTCTGCTCCGGCTGCGGTATCTTGTGTAAAAACCGAACAGCAGCCGAAGAAATAACGCTTGCCCATTCGCTTCAGATAATTCGCCAAACCTTTCCACAAAAGAAAAAGCACGCGCGTGTTTCGATGTTCGCGCGCGATACATGCCCGACCGATCTCGATCGACTGGTTCAAGACCTCGTTCGGCAAATCTTCGATGCCGAATTCGGTAAAGGAATAAAATCCGGCGGCGTTTTTGGCGTTTTCGATCGTGCGCAGGCGATAAGTTCCAACCGTCTTCTGCGTCTCGTTTTCGATCACAAGCAAATGTCTTGAGCTTCGGTCGTATTCATCAAATTCAAGCGATGCGGAATTTGCCGCTTCCGCGCCGCCCGAAAGTTCGCGGGTGAAAACATCAAACCGCAGTCTCAAAGCCCCGAGAATTTCCTCCGAGGTCTTCGCGACTTTCACCGAGTAGCGCCCTTCACATAAAACGGATGAGCGGGATGACTTTTTTAACAGCCAAGAAGGTTTAGCGGCGCTAAAAGCAGTTTTTTTCGCTCTGATCTGCATTTTTGAACATCACATTACTGACAAAAAGTTCACGTTGCCAATGGAAACGTGTGCAAGAATATTAAGCCTTGCATTCGCTTTTGTATTCACCCAACTCCTAACTTTATTCCAAAAAGATGATCTCCTCTTTCTGTTGTTCGCCAACGGTCAAAGAAACCGTAAAATTCGAGAACTCGGTCAAACACCCAGCCTATGCAAATACCAGTAAACAAAAGAGTTGCAAACGTAAGTAAAATAAACTAAACTATCTTTTTAGTTTCGTAATCGAAAGCTCGTCGGTTTTGATTCGATGGGCGGCTCCACTTTTTTAAGAATTTTCAAAAGTCCGCTCGGGAGGTTTTGACGACAAATATGGCTTCTGCAAATCTTCCTATACGACGCTCATTCGGCGAAACAATGCGCCGGGGCGCATGGTGGGTTTATCCGATTTTTGTTTTTCTCGCTTTGTCCGGATTTCTCGTTTATTCGACATGGGCTGCATTTCAAGGCGAACATTATGCCTTCGGAAATTATCTGTCGCCGTTTTACTCACCGGAAATTTTCGGGGCGTCGCCGCATGCGCTTTTCGGCGCGAAACCGAGTTGGATTCCCGAATGGCTTCCGTTTTCGCCCGCGCTTTTGATACTTTGGGCGCCGGCAGGTTTTCGTATGACTTGCTATTATTACCGCGGCGCATATTACAAGGCGTTTTGGGCTGATCCGCCGGCATGTTCGGTGGGCGAGCCGCGCGGACATAACTATCGCGGCGAGAGAAAATTTCCGCTGATTTTGCAAAATGTTCATCGCTATTTCCTTTATTTTGCACTGATTTTTTTAATTTTCCTGACGTGGGACGCGATCAACGCCTTTCGATTCGCTGACGGTTTTCACGTCAATCTCGGCTCAATAATTTTAACGGCAAACGTCTTTTTTCTTGGCGGTTATACGTTTAGCTGTCATTCCTTACGCCATCTGATCGGCGGCAGGTGCGACGAACTTTCAAACAAACCGCTGCAATGCGCGGCTTACAACGCGTGCAGTTCGCTCAACCGGCGCCATATGCTTTTCGCGTGGTGCAGTTTGTTCGTGGTCGGATTTTCGGACATTTACGTGCGGCTTCTTTCGATGGGAATTTGGACGGATTTTAGGTTTTTTTAGATTTTTTTCACCACAGAGACACGGAGGACACGGAGATGTTTTTGTAACGAATCAAAATAATATCTTGTAAATTCTGTTCCTCCTACTATTAATTTTCTCCGTGTTCTCTGTGACTCTGTGGTGAATTTTAGTTTTTATGGCGGATTATCAAACTTTTGAACACGATGTTTTAGTTATCGGCGCGGGCGGCGCGGGACTTCGGGCGGCGATTGAAGCATCTTCAAGCGGCGTTTCGGTCGGGCTTGTCTGCAAATCTCTTTTGGGCAAGGCGCATACCGTAATGGCGGAAGGCGGAATGGCGGCGGCGATTGGAAATGTGGACGACCGCGACAATTGGAAGGTTCATTTTACCGACACGATGCGCGGCGGGCAATACGTCAATAATTGGCGAATGGCGGAACTTCACGCCAAAGAAGCACCGGACAGAGTTCGTGAACTCGAAGCGTGGGGCGCGGTTTTTGATCGCACCAAAGACGGGAAAATTTTGCAGAGAAATTTCGGCGGACATAAATATCCGCGTCTGGCGCACGTCGGCGACCGGACGGGATTGGAAATGATTCGCACTCTGCAGGATCACGGCATCCATCAAGGCATCGAAGTTTATATGGAAGTGACCGTCGTTTCCCTGCTCAAGGACGGCGACCGTGTAGTCGGTGCTTTAGCGTATGAACGCGAACACGGCAGATTTAGAATGGTCAAAGCGAAAGCTATAATTTTAGCGACCGGCGGAATCGGACGCGCTTCTAAAATCACGAGCTACAGTTGGGAAGGAACG
>JBGTFE010000150.1:0-10304 GCA_041747435.1 Pyrinomonadaceae bacterium
GATTCGGCGCGCTATATTACCGGTCAGGTAATTCAAGTCGACGGCGGACTCGCTATGTGATTTCTGATTTTGGATTTTTCACAACTAGGATCGAAAAATGTCTTTACAAACCGCAGAAGCAATTGAACACCCGATTGAAGCGCAGGAAAATGTCCGGCGCGCTTTGCCTATCGTGCCGCTTTATTCGCTCTTGATGGTCGGGTGTCTGATCGTCGTTTTCATTTGCCAATTCAGAGCGGACGGATCGAGTTCAATAATAGAAGGCGGCGAAACGTCTATTCTGCTCGCGGGATTTGTAAAACCTGCGTTTTCCGCCGGCGAATACTGGCGAATTTTGACCGGAATGCAGCTTCATATTGGCTTGATCCATTTGCTTTTTAATTGTTACGCACTTTACGTTCTCGGAAAACTGATCGAAATTCTCTCAAACCGCGTACATCTCGCGATCATTTTTTTGCTCGCCGGCATCGGCGGAAATATTCTCAGCCTGATATTTTTGCCGGACGGGAACTCTGCCGGTGCTTCCGGAGGGATCTTGGGTTTTCTCGGTTATCTTGCGGTTTACGGCTACAAGCGAAGAAAAATACTGCCGCCGGATTTTCTTAAGAATATGCTTTTCAATATCGGTTTTATCGCGCTTTACGGCATTCTGCTCTACCGCGTGATCGATAATTTCGGTCATCTCGGCGGCGTTTTGACTGGCGCGCTTTACGGCGCTTTTCAGATCACCGGCGACGTTTATAAAGATCCACGCGAGATTCGCTCGACGACGGAAATTTTCGGACTTATAGCGCTCGGAATCTTTATTACCGTGACAATCTTCAGCTGTCTTGTTCTATTGAGAATCATTTGAAATGGCAAGAGTTCGAGTTCACCAGCACGTAAATCCGCTCGCGCCATATTTTCGTTTTACGCCACGACCATTAGAAATTAAGCAGATTTTTGCCGATCCTACGCTTCCGCTTCATCTCGATATCGGCTCGGCGCGCGGGCGTTTTATTTTGAAAATGGCGGAGATCGAAAAAGGCTGGAATTTTCTTGGCGTCGAGATCCGCGAGCCTTTGGTTGAGGAAGCAAATCGAATTGCGCGCGAGCAGGAACTTATAAATCTGCACTACGAATTCTGTAACGCGATGATCGCGCTCGGAAAACTAATTGAGCAATTTCCGGAAAATATTTTGCGCGCGGTGACTATTCAATTTCCCGATCCGTGGTTTAAGAAAAAACACGCGAAACGCAGAATGGTCAATGCCGAATTGGTTGAAACCGTGGTCAGACATCTTGCTAAAAACGGGCGAATCTTTGTTCAGACCGATATTGAATTTCTTGCCGGCGAAATGTTCGGACTATTAAGCAAAAATCGACATTTGCGCGAAATCGAGATCTCGGAAAATCCTTTTTTGATAAAGACCGAACGTGAACGAGCGGTCGAAGAAAAAGATTTGAAGATCTACCGGCGGATTTTTGAAAAAAGTCTGAACACCCATACGTGAGCGGGCTGTTTAGACTCAAACGAAAAAAAATCCAAGTCTCAAATGGGTGTTTGAAACTTGGATTTTATAGATTCGACCACCCGCTTACGCAGGCGGTTTTGACAAATCGGTTAATCGTTCAGACGAATCGAACGAATCATCGAGCGGAAAGCGCTGTAATAGTTGCCTTCTTCGCTTTCGGGCACGACCGTAATTACATAAAACAAATCTCCACCGCGAAGCATTGTCGTATATACCGTCGCGATCTCATTTTTGTTTGTGATCGGTGAGCGACCGGCAAGAACAATAGCATACGCCTGTCTGCCGTTGATCGTAGTCTGCGAATAATTCGTGCGTTTTCGCAAATACGTGTTGCTTTGCAAAACGCCTTCGACATAGTCGTCGGTCGCGGCTGAAAGACTTTGGTTCTGCCCGCGGGAAACGCCGATCAGCGAACCGTGCGTGATGCCGTCTTTACCGGAAGCGCCGCGCGGTGCAAACCAAACTGACGTTTCGCTCGGAAATTGCTCCCAATTGTCGGGTACGTTCAAGCGAATCCAGTTTCCGGCGGAGTAGCTTCGCGTTCGTGTCGCCGGACGCTCAACGTTGTTTTCATATCTGCCGTTCATTGTCGGCGTTTGCCCCGATTTTGCCTTTGATTCGATCTCCTTCATCGTCTGCGCTTTCGGCATACGCTTGAGTTTCGATTGAACTCTCTCAAACTGGGCGGTGTTCTTGATCGGATTTTGCGAAACGCGTAAAAGGCGCGATTCGCGATTGATATTTTCGTAACGGTTTGACGGATTTGGATGGCTGCTCAGCCATTCGGGCGGATTGCCGCCTTTATTTTCGGCTTGGATCGTTTTGAACATGTTCGCCAGATCTTGCGGATCGTAACCGGCGTCTGCAAGAATTTGCGCGCCAAGCGTGTCGGCTTGCGTCTCGTATTCGCGGCTGTAACGCAGAAAATATCCGGCGACCACCATTTGTCCGAGCTGCGCGCCGGTTTGTCCGCCGAGGATCGCGCCCCCCAAGATCAAGCCGATCGCGCCGAGTTGCGCCAGCGGATTACTTTGTTTTGTCGCCTGCGACGTGCCGTGTCGAAGCGCTACGTGGCTTATCTCGTGCGCCATTACGCCAGCCATTTCGCCTTCATTTCTTGCCGCTTCGATCATTCCGCGGTTTACATACATCGGTCCACCGGGTAAAGCAAAAGCGTTGATGTCGCTCGCGTTAACGATCTTAAAACTGTAATTAAATTCGGAGTGCCGGAACTGCGAGGGGATGGAAGCGACAAGCTTTTGCCCGACGTTTTCGACGTATCGCGTCGCTTCGGCGTCATTCACCATAGGAAAAGTCTTATCGACCTCTACGGACGCCTCGCGCCCGAGTTTTACATCGTCTTGAATCTTGTATTTATTACCCGGCGCTTTGATGCGAGACTGTGCGGCGGCAGCCATAGGGAGCATCAAAATCGTCCAAGCGAGAAAAGCTGCGGTTAAATTTCTGGTGATTGTATATTTTTTCATTGTCTCCTCCGATCGAACCTTTTTCATTAAATAAAGTCTAAGTAAAAATAGAACGTTACGCAATAAAAGAACGAAAATGCATTGCTATGATGAGGATTGTTTAATTTTGAGTTTGCTTAAATCGTGAATTGGAGCCTAGGGATTTGCGCTGAGAGCGAAACCCAGCGTAATTGAAAAATCATCGTAAGTTAACGTGGTTTAATGATTTGCAGCATTCGCATTTTCGCGAATACAAAGTAAGGATTCTTCGTCAACTGGCATTGGCTGTAGTATTTCTGTCACTTTTTCGATCAAATCAACGCCATCTTTGTCACTGAATTTTTGGGCGTATTGTTTTTCGACCAACATCGCCATCGCGAGTTCATTGTTCAAATCACTTAATAAGTTCATAAGTTTTGTGTTTTAAGAACATAGATATTCTTTCCCAAAAATTTCCCGAACATTTCTTAAATCTAAATTTCAACGAATAAGCCAAGGTTAGACTGCCGAAGTTAGCAAAATGTTAAATCAATGTTAATTTTGCGGCGCGAAATAACGACCATTCATTTTCGGATTTGTATAATTGCCTTTGCAATCCAGGAATAATCAAAAAAACTTAAAATCATTTTATATAAGATTTGTTGGAAAAATTTTGAGGAGAATTTATGTTTAAGAAAAATTTTATCGATATATTTTTAATGTTTGTAGCTGTTTTAGGAATGGCTTGCAGTGGGCAACCGGTCGGAAACAGCACAACAACGAGCGGGAGTGCGATGCGTCTGCAAGGTTCGGGCGCGAGTTTTCCGAAACCGATCTATGAAAAATGGGTCAACGAATACGGCAAAATCAACGCAAAAATCAGCATTGATTATCAATCAACCGGATCGGGCGCGGGACAAAAAGCGATTTTGGCAAAAACCGCTGATTTTGGTGCTTCCGATGATGCAATGTCGGATGAAGATTTGAAAAAAGCGGAAAGCGAATTACTTCATATTCCGACCGTTTTGGGCGCGGTTGTGCTGACTTATAATCTGCCCGAAGTAAAAGAGCCGCTCAAACTTTCGTCCGAAACTATTTCGGGAATTTATCTAGGCAAGATCAAAAAATGGAACGATGCCGCGCTTAAAAAAGACAATCCGAACGTGAATCTGCCGGACACGGATATTTTGCCCGTCTATCGCAATGATTCGAGCGGAACAACTGCCGTTTTCACCGATTTTCTTGCAAAAACGAACGTCGAATGGAAAGAAAAAGTCGGCGCAAACAAACAACCGAGTTGGATCACAGGCGTTGGCACGGGCGCACCGCGCAACGACGGCGTGATGGGACAGGTCAAACAAACGCCGAATTCCATCGGCTATGTCGAACTGACATTTGCGAAAGCCAATAATCTGCCGACGGCTTTGATCAAAAACAAAGAGGGCGAATTTGTCGCGCCGACTCTGGAAGGAGTTTCGGCGGCGGCGGCAGGTTCGGTTGCCGCGACACCCGACGATTTGCGCGTTCAGATCACCGATGCTGACGGCAAAGACGCTTATCCGATTTCGAGCTACACCTATATTTTGGTTTATAAAAATCAGCAGGACGCGGTGAAAGGCAAGGCTCTGGCGGATTTTCTTTGGTGGGCGATTCACGACGGCGAAAAATTCACGAAAGACTTGCATTACGCGCCTTTGCCCGATGAAATCGTCAAAAAGGTCGAAGCAAAGATCAACTCGATGACGGGTGGCGGCAAACCTCTAAGACAGCAATAAATCGGAGAAAATTTTGGCACAGACCGGCACCATCGGCGATAAAATTTTTCGCACCATTTTGTTCATTACTGCCGCGATTATTCTTGTAATCGTGGCGGCGATGATCTTTATGATGGTCTCGAATTCTTTACCGACGATCAAGAATTTCGGCTTCGGATTTTTGACCGGACGCGAATGGAAACCCGCCGAAAATGTTTTCGGTGCGCTGCCGTTTATTTACGGAACGGTCGTTTCGTCGGTTTTGGCTTTAATAATTTCCGTCCCGATTTCGCTCGGCATCGCAATTTTTCTGACCGAACAAGCACCGAAAAAGATCGCTACGCCGATTGGTTTTATGGTCGAACTGTTGGCGGCGATTCCGTCGGTTGTTTACGGATTGTGGGGAATTTTCGTGCTTGCGCCGTTTGTGCGCGATTATCTGGGTGTTTTTCTCGAAACATATCTGGGATTTGTGCCGCTTTTTCAAGGTCGTCTGACGGGAATCGGAATGTTGACGGGCGGTTTGATCCTCGCTTTGATGATTACGCCGATCATTACGGCGGTTATCCGCGATGTTTTGGAAGCTGTACCGAACACACAGCGCGAAGCCTCGCTCGCGCTCGGCGCGACCAAATGGGAAACAACGCGGATCGTCCTCGGCAACGCGGCTTCGGGAATTGCAGGCGCGGTCGTTCTCGGTTTGGGACGCGCTCTGGGCGAAACGATGGCGGTAACGATGGTCATCGGAAATTCGCCGCAGATCACCGCTTCGCTGTTTGAACCGGCTTACACGATTGCGTCGGTTTTAGCGGCAAATTTCGCCGAAGCAACCGACAAACTTTATCTGAGCGCGTTGATCGAGATCGGTTTAGTGCTTTTTCTTGTTACATTTGTCGTCAATGCACTCGCCAAACTTTTGGTAATGAATGTCGGCAAAGCACGGGCAAATTAAAATGGCAAATAACGAATCAGTCCATCGCCGGAGAAAACTTGTCAGCAGCGTAATGACGACGCTGACGGCGGCGTGTGCTGTGTTTGCGATTGCGGTTTTGCTCATAATTCTTACGTATATCGCCATTCAGGGAATTACTTCGGTAAATCTGCAATTTTTGATTGACACGCCGAAACCCGTCGGCGAAGGCGGCGGCATCGGCAACGCGATTCTCGGCTCGGTTTTGATGACCGTTTTCGCGTGTCTGATCGGTTTGCCGATTGGCATCGGCGCGGGCGTTTATCTCGCGGAATTCGGCGAAAACTTTTTTGCGAAAACGGTTCGTTTTTTGGCTGACGCATTGATTGGAATTCCTTCGATCATCGTCGGAATTTTTATCTACACGCTGATCGTTTTGCCGATGGGCAGACAATCGGGTTTGGCAGGCGGACTTTCGCTGGCAATTATTATGATTCCGATTGTTGCGCGGACAACCGAAGAAATGATTCGGCTTGTCCCGAATTCGATGCGCGAAGGCGCGCTTGCGCTGGGCGCACCGCAATGGCGCGTAACGTGGAACATTGTTTTGCCAGCCGCTTCGACCGGAATCGCAACCGGTGCGATGCTGGCGATCGCGCGAATTTCGGGCGAAACCGCGCCGTTACTTTTCACGGCTTTGAACAGTCGGTTTTACAATTATTTTATGGATCAGCCGATGGCATCTTTGACCGTCCAGATTTATAATTACGCGACCGGACCGTTTGATGTCGAACATAAAATGGCGTGGGCGGCAACGCTGATTTTGGTCGGTTTGATTCTGGCGATCAATATCGCCGTGCGGTATCTGACGCGCAAGAAATTTTAACTTTTCTAGAAAAATGCAGAATAAAATTAGCATTTCAAATTTAGACTTTTATTACGGGAAAACGCAGGCTCTCGACGGTATCTCGCTAGAGATTCCCGAACGCGAAGTGATGGCTTTTATCGGTCCTTCGGGTTGCGGCAAATCCACGTTTTTACGCACTCTGAACCGAATGAACGATTTGATTCCGGGAACGAAAGTTGACGGTGAAGTTTTGATTGACGGAAAAAACATCTACGCTTCAGGGACGGATGTTGTCGCTTTGCGGCGGAAAGTCGGAATGGTTTTTCAGAAATCGAATCCGTTTCCGAAATCGATTTTTGAAAATGTCGCCTACGGAATTCGCATCAACCGCCTCCACGAAAATAAAGCCGATCTGCACGCAAGAGTCGAAAAAGCTTTAATTGACGCGGCACTTTGGGACGAAGTAAAAGACCGTCTGCAAACTTCGGCTTTCGGACTTTCGGGCGGACAGCAGCAGCGTCTTTGCATCGCCCGCGCACTTGCGGTTCAGCCGCAAGTTGTTTTGATGGACGAACCCGCTTCGGCGCTTGACCCGATCGCGACGCAGAAGATCGAAGAACTCGTCGTGGAGTTGAAAAAAGATTACACGATCGTCATCGTCACACACAATATGCAGCAAGCAGCGCGGGTTTCGGACAGAACGGCGTTTTTTATGCTCGGAAAACTTGTCGAGATCAATCCAACGCAAAAAATGTTCACTAACCCGGATGAAAAATTAACCGAAGACTATATCACCGGAAGATTCGGATAAAAAAATGCGAATCTTCTGTGATAAATTATTGAAAAATGGAATATCGAATTATTGATCAACAACTTGACCTACTTCGCGAAAAACTGCTTCTTCTCGGCAGCACAACCGAAAACGCGCTCCAGCGCGCGATGAAATCACTGACGTCGCGCGACAGCGATCTTGCGCGGCAGGTTTTGGAAGAGGACAAAATTATCAACCAAATGGAAGTTGATATTGATCGCTTCAGTGTCGAAATTCTCGCGCTTCAGCAGCCCGCCGCTCGCGATCTGCGCTTTGTTATTTCGGTCGCAAAGATCACGCCCGTTTTGGAAAGAATCGCCGATCACGCCGGAAATATTGCCGATGCCGCGCTGATCCTGAACGATCAGCCGCAGATCAAAGATCTGATCGATCTGCCGTTCATGGCACAGAGCGCGGCGGAAATGCTTCGGACCGCGCTGGATGCCTTTACTTCTGAAGACGCCGCGGCTTCGCGCGAAATAATCCAACAAGATCGTAGAATTGACGAGGCTTACAAACGGGTTTTTAATGATTTGCTAAAACTGATGATCGACGATCCGACAACAACGACAAGCGCCGCGCATTTGCTTTTTGTAGCAAAACACCTCGAACGGATCGGCGATTATGTAAAGGATATTTGCGAGCTCAACGTTTATCTTACAGAAGCCGCATTTATCAAACACAGCGTCGAAGAATAGCTGTTTCAAATTAAAAAAGTCGAATTCTTTTCACACAATAGACAAGCCATTTTTCTTCCGATATAGTTTACTCTTGCAGTACAAAAATAGATAAGGGAGACTCGAAAAACGATGGCTTTTAGCTTATTGCCGCGCGAAGATGAATATTTTGCGCTCTTCTCGCAAATGACGGCGAAAATACAGGATGCGGCGAATGCGCTGGTCGAAATGCTGCAGGACGACCGTGAAACCTTCGAAGCGCATTCCAAACGCATAAAAAATGACGAGCACGAATGTGACGAATTAACGCATAAGGTCACTACGAAGCTCAACAAATCGTTTATAACGCCGTTTGACCGTGAGGATATTTTTACGCTCTGCGTCGCTCTGGACGACGTCTGCGATTACATCGACGCGGCAGCGCGGGCGATCATAATGTATGACATTAAGGAGATAAACGACCACGCCAAACATCTCGCAAAAGTCATTCAGAGTCTTGCTATCGAAATGAATGCCGCCGTTTCGATGCTTAAAAAGCCCAATGATCTGAACCAGCATATTGTCGAGATCCACCGGCTCGAAAACGAAGCCGACGACGTATATTTTCGTTCGATCGGCGAACTTTTTCAAAACGGAACAGATACGCTCGCAATCATTAAAATGAAGGAGCTTTACGAAATTCTGGAAAATGGGACCGACCGCTGTGAGTCTGTGGCGAATATCATTGAGAGCATCGTCTTGAAACACAATTAGCTGAGTTACCCGACTACTGACTGTTTAATTATGGATTCTCAATCAATTGCCCTCGGTTTAGTAGTATTTATCGTCTTCATTGCGCTTGTTTTCGATTATGTAAACGGCTTTCACGATGCGGCGAATTCGATCGCGACCGTTGTGGCTACACGCGTTTTATCGCCCGGTGTTGCGGTTGCGTGGGCGGCATTTTTCAATTTTATCGCGTTTGCGGTTTTCGGTACTGCGGTCGCCAAAACCATCGGCGGCGATATGGTGAACATCAACGCGATTGACGAAGGATTCAGACTTTACGTTTTGCTTGCCGGATTGCTCGGAGCGATTTTCTGGAATCTGATCACGTGGTGGCTTGGTTTGCCGACTTCAAGCTCGCACGCGCTCGTCGGCGGCTATGCGGGCGCAGCGATCGCAGCGTTTATCGCCGGAAATGGCTTTGCCGGCGTTAGCACGGTGCTGATCGCAAAAGGTTGGATAAAAACACTGTCGTTCATCGTGCTTTCGCCGCTTATCGGAATGAGTCTCGGATTTTTTTTGATGGTGCTCGTGTATTGGCTTTTCCGGCGGATGAATGTCTCCCGGATCGATAAAGGATTTCGCGTCGGACAATTGTTTTCTGCCGCCGCATTTTCGCTCGGACACGGCGGCAACGACGCACAGAAAACAATGGGCATCATCACGGCGGTTTTGGTTGTTTATAGCCCGCTTTCGGCGACAAATCCGGATGGTTATTCGATGGCGCACATTCCTCTATGGGTGGTTTTGTCGGCGCATGCGGCTATCGGACTCGGAACGCTTTCGGGCGGCTGGCGAATCGTCAAAACGATGGGAACGAAGATCGCAAAACTGCAGCCGGTCGGCGGATTTTGCGCCGAGACAGCGGGCGCGGCGACGCTTTTTGCGAGCACATTTGGCGGAATTCCCGTTTCGACTACACACACCATCACCGGCTCGATCGTTGGCGTCGGTGCGGCAAAACGCTTTTCCGCGGTAAAATGGGGCGTTGCCGGAAGAATTGTCTGGGCTTGGATTTTGACCATTCCGATGGCTGGACTCATCGCGGCGATTTCATACGGCGTTATCGTTTTGATCGATAAACTCGTCACAAAATAAGATTCGGTTTTTTAGCCCTGCGTCGTGTGGAAGTCCATCGCGTCGACGTCTTCGTCCGATTCTTCCGGTTGTCCGAAAAATTTCAGCCATAGAAACCCGACGGTTCCGGCGGTTAGCGATGCGAATAGGATCGACATTTTTGATGCGTTGACGACGACGCCGTCATCGGGAAAAGCTAGATTTGTAATAAATATCGACATCGTAAAACCGATGCCGCTCAAAATACCCGCACCGAAAACGTGCTTCCAGTTCAGATCGAGCGGCAGACGGCAAACGCCGATGCCGACCGCTAAAAGACTGACCAGCGTGATGCCGAGCGGTTTGCCGATAAGCAAACCCAACCCGATTCCCAGACTATTCGGGAAAACCAATTCCTGAAATCGATCCATCCCGAGAATTATGCCAGTATTTGCAAGCGCGAAAAGCGGCAGAATTATGAATGCGACCGGCTTGTGCAAAAAATGTTCGAGCCTGTATAGAGGC
>JBGTFE010000151.1:0-17514 GCA_041747435.1 Pyrinomonadaceae bacterium
GAAGGATGCACGAGCAGATTCGTTGTGCTCGCCCATGTTTGGCGATTTACGTCCTGAACGCCCGCATTTGCGGAGATCGCGTATGGTCTCGGCGGATTGACCGATTCGAAATCGATCTTCAAAACGTGTTTTCCGCCGGCATCGGTCAACCCTTTGAAAGTCTGAACCGAGGAATAACCGCCGCTGTCGTACGAATCGTAATATCTCCACCAAGGCGTCCACGTTCCGAACGTATAGTCGCTTTGTTTCGGCGGCGTGTAATTTGTCGGAGTGGCGCGAACAGTCCAATTTACATCCGCATTTGCAAGCCCGCCGCCCGCAAAATATTTTGCTTCGACAGCTACATTTGCCGAATCTTTTACAAAATACGGCGCTTCGGTTTCGTTTTTCGCGGTAACTTCAAATTCCGGACGGCGGAATTCCTGGATTTGAAATTGATGATGGAAGTTGGTTCCGGAAATATTAATGCCGGAATAAATTTCAACCCGAGCATTGCCGAGATTTGCGTTGTCGGGCAGCTTAAATTTGAAATCGAAGGCGCCGAAGGCGTTGAACGTCGCCGTTCCTTTGGCGATCTCGTTGTTGCGCGGATCTTTCACCGAATAGGTCAAATTATTTGCGACATCGCCCAAGCCTTGAATATCGCCAAATTTTCCGCCTTGATAGATTCGGACGTAACCTTTGACGGCGACTTCTTCCTTCGGGCGATACATTCCGCGGTCGTCAAAAACAAACCAGCGCAAGCCGTCCGGCTGTCCGGTTTTATGCCAGCTTCCGTAATCTTGCCAGTAATAATCGGTATTTTCAGGGAGAAACGCCGTATCTTTTCCCTTTCGCGCGATCAAAAGATTTTGCTGTTTTGCCTGTTCGTCCGGCAAAGGAAGGCGCAAAATTCCGTTTTCAGTCGTGCGATTGGTTTGCGCTGCGCGGACGACTTCCGTTTCGGAAACTTCGCCGTTTTCATCAACGGTTTCCGTCGCGCTCGGTCCGGATTTTCGGACGAAAAAGCTCGAGATCCAATCCCACCAGCCGGGTTGCTCTTCTGTGTTTTCGCTTATCGCTTTTGCGTTTGCTCCGTTTGGATAGATCGAAAGTTCGACGCCTGAAAGCGGTTTGCCCGTTTTCAAATCGGTCGCGAAACCGACGAGTTCTTGATTATCGACAAACGCGTCCAAGCCGATCTGCGTCGCCTGAACCCATGTAAAAATTCGCGTCCGGTCGTATTTATCGCGTCTGACGGTCGGTTCGATATCGAGAATCAAATTTCCAAAACCGCCCGAAAGATATTCGCTCAGATCGAGCCGCGTTTCCACCATTTCATCCGGCTTTCTTTCGATATTGACCATTTTGTCCGCGACCAATTTTCCCGGAATCGTCGGTTTTTTTGTTTCGTCGTCATAATTTATGCGCCGAATATATGCTTGAAACTGCGCCCAATTTTGCGGCTCGACGTCATAAATTTTTACTTTGACGGCGCTCATATTTGTCGAAAAGATCGAATAGTTGAGTTTTGCGGTCGGGTCTAAAACGGTAAAAGTTCCGCCTTGCGCATAGAGATTCGCGTCCGCCGCGCCGACCTTTATCGTTGCGGTTGCCGGCTCTCCAAGCGTTTGTCCGAAAGTATCTTTGAGCGCACCGTCGATCGTAATTTTGTATGTTGTTCTTCCCTTTTTGTAGCCTTGAATGTAAATGTAATTTCCCGCCGGATAAATGTTCAAATTCTCGATTGGAGGCTCGATATTTATCATTTCCTTTGTAAAATTCGCCGCGTCGATCGGGTTATTAAATTGCAAATACCATTGATCAAACGGCGTGCAGCGCGTGTTGCCTTCCCAACTGCAAACCGCTTTTTGGAATTTCAGCGCGCTAAAAGTTTGAAAACTAAAGCTTTGCGCGGTTGTCGTGGTCAAAGGTCCTTCGGCTGAAGCCGTTCCTTTTTCGACCGTGACGTTGATCGCACTTGCGGCGGGCAGCGCGTTTTCGATTCCGCCTTCGGCGTTGACAGCGCGAAACGCAAGCCAGCGTCCGGGCTGCGCTTGTTTCGCGTAATACGAAATGACGCCGTCTTTATCGATCTCTTCCTGCGTCGCGAGGCGAACGGGCAGTTTTTTTCCAGCGCCGGTAAGGCTGATCGTTTTAAGAACTTGTTCGGGATTTATCGCCTGATCGAATGAAATAAAAATGATCGCGTCGCGCCGCGTGATCTGACTTGAAGGAATTTTTGTTTCGATCTTCGGCGGCGGCGTGGTAAATGTCCAAACGAAATCTTTCTGCAAAACCTGTCCGGTCGCCGATTTTGTCCCGGCGGGAACGCGCGCGGTAAATTTCGTCGCCATCGGAAAACGCTTGTCTGTATCAAACATCAGCGATTTTGTTCCAAGCCAGCGCCAATTTCCTTCGGGAAGCGGCGAAACTTCGACCGGAACAAACTGCGCGGCTTGCTGCTGCGACGTGACAGCTACCATCGGCTGCGAAAATGTGAGAGTCAGATCGGGCGCAAGTTTTACTTCGCCTTCGGGCGAAAAACGCACGACTTCGAGTTTCTGTTTGCTTGTGTCATGTTGCGGCAAAGCTCTATCTTCATCGGACGGAAATTTGACCGGAATCTTATTCCCGGTTTTCGGCGCGGGCAAACTGCCGATGCGCTTCGCAAAATCGGTTTGGTCGTCCGTTTCCGTTTTTATGGGCGGAATTCGGTTCAAGAGTTTTGAAGTATCGTTTTCTGATAACGGATCACCATTTACCGGCGGGGTTTTTTCACGATTTTCAGCGCCCTCGACGCCTTCCGAAAGGCGAAACTGCAGTCCGTTCGGCAAAGTTTGGTTCATATTCGTCGTAATAAGTTTTGCTTTTACCTGCGCTTTTGTTTGCAGCGCGATCGGCGAAAACATGCCGATATAAACTCCGCAGATCAACAAAAAAGAAATCGTTTTTCGCATAAAATTAGTATCCTCTTGAAGACTACTCGTTTGAGAGCGCGAATCGCGGAAAGGTTGTTTTTTGCGCTCCAGCGAGTTCCAAAATCTTAAATCAGAACCAGCCTGATAACCGGTTCAACGGTTTGAGAACGCATTCGAAAATCAGAACTTGCAAACCGGTGCGCGAGATAAAAATGACGTTTAGATATTTTCCAAAACGATCAGCGCGGTTTCGCCGCCGCCGAGCGCGACGTTTACGAGTGAAGATGAAGAAAGCCGCACTAGTCCGCCTTCGGCTTTTCCGGCAAACAAAAACGGATCGAAATCGATGAGCAGCTCGTGAGTTTCCGCCTTATCCGAATATGTCGGAAACGTGACTTTATCGACCGGAACTCTTTCCTGAGCGACGAACGATTCGACAAGTGCGTTTTCAAGCGCAGTTTCCCAATCCGTCGCGGATGTTTCCCAACCGAGGACAATTCCGCTGCCGCCGTAATCATCGTTCGGTTTTAGGAGAAATTTTTCGCGTTCGCGCCGAAGTTTTTCTAGCAGATCGACGTCCTCGCCGCCGAAATCAACTTTCGTATCGCGAACTCTGCGCGTCCATGGAATGTGTTTTTCGATCATTTCCAGTTCAGACGCCGAAAATAAACGCGCATATTTTTTATCGGATAAAACGGCGAGACTCGCTTTTTTGTGCGGAATTTTCGAACGGAACGAATTCGCCATGCAGATGCGTCCGTCACGATATGCGTTTGAAAGCGGGTTCCCCGCGGGAAATTTGTCGAGAAATTCATGGATCAAAACTCGTTTGTAAAAAATATCGATCTCAAAATCACCAGCGCGCAAAATCTTACCGTCGTATTCAAGCTCGTGCGGATCAGCGATCACGCATCGATGTCCTTCGGATTCGAAATATTCCTGCAAAACAAGAAATTCCGAGTTGGTCGAAACACCTTCCCAATCTACGATGGCGATATTCGGCTTTTCCTTTTTTCCGCCAAAATCTCTATAAGTTGCAACAAGTCCCGCGAGTAAATTGACGTGCGGTTTTGGACGCCAATGTTCGTTTTCGCTCAGGAATTGTCGTACTTCGGGAACCAATTCCACAACTTTTTCGATCTGCATCTGATCGGTGATGCCGGCGGGCGTTTCACCGTTATATTCCAGGAATCTGAAATCTTCGCCGTGAATAAAAGCGTCAAACCGGCTCGAATTACAAACCGTTTTATAACCGGGATCGATGCGAGCCAAACGCGCTTCGCGTTCGGTGAGGTCGAGTTCGGCAAAAATCTCATCGCTTTCAAGCGCGGCAAACGTCATTTTTTCGAGCGCGCCTGCTAAAACCTCCGCCGCGTTCGTGATCTTTTCATACATTTTGCGCGTGAAAAAAGTCGGGCGCAAATAAGGCGAAAACGGGCGATCGTCAGACAAAATTCCGAGTTCACGCTGGGCTGCATTCAGCTCGGCAAACAGCGTTTTATCAAAACGATGATTGGTCAGAATGCGTTCGTCGAGTTCGTCGATCGCGGCGGCAAGTTTTTTGTCCATGTTAAATACATAATGTATCCGAGTTGGCGCGCAAAACCAAACTTGACGGCGTTTTCACAGTTTCGGTTGTCATGCGCCGCAGGCTATTCCATAATTCGATTTTCCTGTTATACTTAAAAGGTAAAATGCAACTTTGAAGAAAATTCAATCGTAAGCTTTTCTGACAAAAGTTTGTTTTATTTTCTTTTTTTAACAAATTTATAGGAGTTTGATATTAAAAAATGGGATTGTGGGCAAGATTAACCAGATTATTTCGTGCCGGAACCGGCGCGGCTTTGGACAAAATGGAAAACCCGGAAGTCGTTTTGCAACAGACAATTCGGGATATGCGCGATCGCGTGCCGGAACTAAATAATTCGGTCGCACAGGTGATGGCAACCGAACGGCTTTTGGCTAAACAGAAGGAGAATCTTTCGACTCAGGTCATAGATTTGGATTCGAAGATCAAAGCTTCGGTAAAAATGGGACGCGATGATATCGCCACCGCTTATATCGGTCAGCTTCAGCAGGCACAATTAGATCTCGAGCGTACCAACGTTCAATTCGACCATTCGCAAGTCGCATCGCAGCAAGCGCTAAAAGCGCGCGACAACTACGTTTTGAATATGAAAAAGCGCAGTGCGGAAGCAATGCAGCTTATCAGCGCTTCAAAACAGGCGCGGCTTCAAGAACAGCTTGCGCAGACGATGGAAACATTCAATATTGGCGACGATTCTTCGACCTTTAACGAGATGCGCGAAAAGATCGACCGCCGCGTTGCCGCCGCCGAAGCCAAGCTTCAGTTGGGTTCAAGCTCGGTTGACGCGCAGATGCAGGACATCGAGCGCGAAGCCATGGATATTCAGCTTAAGGACAAACTGCTCGAATACAAACAGCAAATGGGAATGCTCGGTACGGGGTCGGCGGAAAGCAAACAGATCGCCGCCGCCGCGGAAGTCGACGTGGAATCGGAAGACATTCTCGATCCTGCTTTGCTCAATGAGCCAACAGAAAGCGGTCAGTCGAATTAAGCTCAGGCAAAAGCCGCACGGCAAAATTGCATCTAGTTAAGTTATGGCAGATATTGCGAAGTATCAGCAAGATCTTCAAAAGTTCAACACAAAATATACCCGGGAAGCCTTCAAAGAACCGTTTAATTTTTGGGGATTGGCGGGTTTTGCCGTCGCCGCGGCTTACACGGGCAGTTTTTTGCCGCTGCTCGTCGCATTATTTGTCGAGGTAATTTATATAGTGGTTGTGCCCTTCGTTCCCGGATATCGCCGTCTTGTTAACCAGCGCGAAAATGACCGCCTGCGCAAACTAAACAAAGCCAATCGCGAAAAATTGATCAAGAGCTTTACGCCGCGCGAGCGCGAAGCCGTCGAATATCTGCGCTGGCAAAAGGATAAAATTCAGGAAAACTATCACAAATTTACCGGCGCGCGCGAACTGCCGACAAATCTGCAAACTCTTGATCAGCGCTGGGAAGATTTTGTCGATCTTTTGGACGTTTATCGCCGCCGCAAACAGCATCTGAAATCGATCAATCGCCAAGCGGTTCATAATCAGTTGAGCCAAGCGTTTCGGGCGATGGAATCTTCGACCGATGAGCGCACGAAACGCATCCAACAGACAAATGTCGAGATCCTGAAACGCCGACTCGCTTCTTTTGATGAGCTCGAAAAGAGCGTCAAACTCGTCGAAGGACAACTGCAGTCGATTGAAAACTTCTTCGGCTATCTTAATGACGAAATTGTCACGATGTCCACGCCCGAAAAATTCTCGTTGCTCGATTTCGAACAGCTTTCTGACTCAATTGCGATGACAAAACAGATGCTCGACGCCACCGCCGACGCAATGGGCGCGCTCGATGCACACAACCGCGCAATGGGAAATTACGAGCTTTTGCCGGGCTCGAGTCAATAGTTATGCAAAACATAGGTTTAATCGAAAAAATCCAAAATTTACCGCCGGAAAAAATCAGCGAGGTGGAAGATTTCGTAGATCACCTCACGGAAAAAGGAGTCGTCGAGAATTCCGGAAATCCTTCAAACGGAAACGTAAATTTGCAAGAGCAAGGAATAACCGAAGAGGAAGCTGCCGAACAGCGCTCTACACTTTTGTCTTTCGCCGAAGATTGGGAAACCCAGGGAATGGAAGTTTATGACGAGTTATAAACGCGGCGATGTTGTTCTTGTCCTTTTTCCCGATTCGAATCTGCAAACCGCCAAAAAACGTCCCGCGCTTGTCGTTCAAAAAGACGATTTATTAACCGGGCTGCCTCAAGTGATCATTGCGATGATAACGAGTAATATTAAACGCGCCGGGCACCCGAGTCGAGTAGTTATCCTGCATAATTCGAAAGAAGGAAAACAGTCGGGACTACAATCCGATTCAATTATTGCCGGCGATAATCTCGCCACCGTTCGAGAAAAATTTATTTACAAAGTTATTGGAAATTTGCGACCGATGCGTGAAATTGAATCCGCTCTCGCCCACACATTCGGATTAAAACTTGCCGAATAATTCAGCCGTTCTTCTTGCACCATTTTCTCCAATCCATTAGAATTAACGATTTCAGATTCGTCTGAGATTGGCATTTATAATAAACAACTATTAAAAAGGAATAAATATGAAAAGAGTAGGAATTTTGGTCGGGCGCGAAGTTACGTTTCCCGAATCTATAATTAACAGCATCAATGAAAAAGGCAAAGGCGAGATCGTCGCCGAAATGGTTACCATCGGCGGAATCCGAATGGACGAGCCGAAAAAATACGATTTGATCATCGACCGTATTTCGCACGAAGTTCCCTTTTATCGCGCGACGTTAAAGCGTTTCGCGCTCGAGGGCACATACATCGTCAACAATCCGTTTTGGTGGTCGGCTGACGACAAGTTTTTCAACTTTTCGCTTGCGTCAAAGATCGGCGTTGCGATACCGAAAACCGTTTTGCTTCCGCAGGAAAAATATATTCCCGACGTCACTAGCGAATCGCTTCGCAACCTTGAATTCCCGATAGATTGGCAAGGCATCGTCGATTATGTCGGCTTCCCGGCTTTTCTGAAACCGTTTGACGGCGGCGGCTGGAAAAACGTTTCGAAGATCTGGTCGCTTGACGAACTTTGGGCGGTTTATAACCAAACCGGCACGCTCTGCATGACGCTTCAGGAAGGCATTGAATACGATCAATTCGTCCGCTGCTACTGCGTCGGACAAGAAAAAGTTTTGATCATGCCCTACGATCCGTCGAAACCCTATCTTTCTGGAATGCAATATGTAAACGTTGAAGATTATCTCTCGCCTGAGCTGCACGCGCGTGTCGAAAAAGACGTTATCACGATCTGTAAAGCGCTTGGCTACGACCTGAATACGGTTGAATTTGCGATCAAAGACGGCGTTCCCTACGCAATCGACTTTATGAATCCCGCGCCTGACGCCGAGCTTGCTTCGGTCGGCGAATACAATCACAGATGGATCGTCGATGCGATGACCGAATTCGTCATCAAAAAGCTTTCGGGTGAGGTCGCGCAGCCCGAATATCGGTGGACGGCGATGCTCGCGGGTGAAACCGCACCGAAACCGGCAAAAGTAAAAGCTGCAAAATCCGCTGAAAAGAAAACGCAAACCAAAAAAGCGTCGGGCGGAAAATAGTTTTGCGGAAAAATAAATCGCAAAAGGACACGAAGCAACACGAATTTGTTTCGTGTTTTTTCGTTTAATCTTCGTCGTCGAAATCGAGCGGAATTCTTGATGAAAGTAAGTTGCGGCTGATGATGAGCCCGATCCAGATGAGCAGCGCGACGGATGAGACCGCCCAGCCGATATTTGCGACGAGGTCGTCAAAAACCGTCAAGCCGAAAATGATCATCGGGAAGCCGAGAAAGGCGATCTTGAGCGTCGTGCGTTTTGAGCGTTCGAGCGTGTCGAGCAAATTTACGCGGCTGATTTCGAGATCCATATAATCTTCGTCGTCATTCAGCCGGGCGAAATATTCAGATTCGTTTTGCGTCCAGCGCCGAAGCGCCGGCGTTTCGGCAACGCGGTTTGCGGCTGAAAAATGATGTATCACGTGTGCAATCTTGCCGTCGCGAAGAGCTATCTCCGCCAGCCCGCGAACCGAACGAAAGTTTTGACCGGCTTTATCGAGCGCTTTTTGAAACGCCTTTTGCGCTCGATCCCAGTCGCCGTATTGAAAATAGATCTCGCCGAGACGAGCCAGTAATTCGCCGTCGTCTCCGGCGCGTTTTTCCGCGAGGCGAAGCGCCGCCAGCGCTTTTTTTTCCATTTTCGGGTTGCGTTCCGAACCGGCAAATGAATAAAGACAGCGGGCGAAATCGAATAAAAGCCAGGCGTTTCGCGGAGTTATAACGAGCGCGCGTCGAAAGGTTTCAAGCGCCTGAAGAAGATAGCCCGAAAGACGCAGTTCATTTCCGAGCTGCCGCAAATAATCCGCTTTTTCAAGGTCTTCAGCATTGTGGCTTGCGCCCTTACTGCGTGCGGGCTTCTGCAATTCGCCGATAGAATCTTCCAGAACATCGACCGAAGGAATCTGCGCAAATTCCGCTTTCATCAGCGTCTCCTTCGGCTCTTTGAGATAATCGCGCAATTCGATCGACCGGTTATCCAAAACATTTTCGGGCAGCACCGCAAAAAGACTGTGGATCATGCGGCGATACTCTTCGCCGCCGGACGCAAATGCCAACTCCGCGCCCTTGCCGCGCACCGAGGTGCGATAGCGGTAAAACACGTTGCCGCCTCGTTTTAAGGCGCGCAGAGCGTGCGTTTCGACTTGTTCGACATCGGAAAGTTTCAGCCGCCGGCGCGAAGTGTTGAACCACGCCCAAGCGCGCGGCACGATACCGCGGCGCATCAAGCGTTTGCCGTCGAAAACGATCTTATCGGTCCAAAGAAAAATCGGGAGCAGAACCCACGAAGCGCCGAAAAGGAGCGCCGCAGCCCAATCGATCTCAAGATAAACCAGAAATCCGGAAAAGAAAGTGGCGAGACAAAACGCGGCAAAATAGTTGTTCGGGGAAACACGGATCGAAACCGGCTTCGCCGAAACGGACGCGGAAACCGCAGTTTCCTTTTCAGAAGCGTCAGCCGTTTTGATCGGGGCGATATTGCTCAGATAAATTCCTCGTGCCTTGTGATGTTAAAAGAAATACCTAATTCAGCGAGATTTTACAAATTAATTCGAACGTTAAAATGGCATCTGCGGCATTCCGGTCGGTATTGGCGGTTTGGCGGCATCAAGTTCCTTTGCCTTTTCCGGATTCAGCTCTTCGAGTTTTTTCTTTGCCTCGCCGGCGGTCGTTGACGGCGGAATCGGTTTACCGTCGGCGTCTTTTGCTTCGCTCGCGTCTTTGGCGATCTTGAAATAAAGCTCGACCGCTTCTGCAGTTTTGCCCTGCTTTTCGTAAATTCGCGCGAGTTCAAAATTTATTGTCTCTTTTGCGAGGATCGGATCTTCCAGCGCGGCGAGTTCCTGAAAGAGCGCTGCTGCGCCGTCAAGATTCCCGTCGTCCGCCCGCGCGTGTGCAAGCGCAAATTTCGAAAGCTCGCCGACTTCGCCGCTATTTGAAGAAAGCGTTTCAAGTTCCTGGATTGCTTCCGCGCGTTGATCGGGAAGCTTTAATTTAGTGACCGCGACAAAATATTTAGCTTTTTCGCCGACGCCGCCGCCAAATTTATCGGCAATTGCCTGAAATTCATTTACCGCGGCTTCGGAGCGTTCTTTTTCCGTCTTGAAAGTTTTCGCGCCCGAACCCGGCTGCGGCACATCCGTGATCTGAGCGGTCGCAGTTTCGATCGCTTTGCCAAGCGCGGCTTGCGCCTGCGCATTGGAACGTCGGTTCCACGTGTAAAAAATGCCGATCAAGACCGCCAAAACAGCTACCGCTGCAAGCGCGTAAAGGAAATTTTTGCCTTTACCCTCAAATTTCTTGCTAACAGATTC
Organism: Pyrinomonadaceae bacterium; assembly: GCA_041747435.1. Classification (GTDB taxonomy): domain Bacteria; phylum Acidobacteriota; class Blastocatellia; order Pyrinomonadales; family Pyrinomonadaceae; genus JBGTFE01. The sequence continues at coordinate 10,409 of JBGTFE010000151.1, forward strand.
GACCTTTGCGCCGATCTTTCGCTGAAACTCGTCTCGGTAACGTTCCTTTTTCTTTTCTTCCTTCTTTTCCGGTTTGCGAAATTGCGGTGCGGTTACGTGTCTCTTTTTTCTAGCCATTATTGCAATTCTTGCCCTTTCTTTCGTTGTATAATCAGTTAATAAGATTTTTGTAAAAGAATCAATTTAACCAAAAAACGCGGGTGTTAGCAAGTTAGAGGCTGAAGCGATGAAAAGGCGAACGACAAATATTCGGGCGAAGATTTTCGGGAACAATTCCCGCAATGCGGTGTCTAATAGTTTAGTTCGCAGGAAATGCGGATGAGCGATCTAAAATTTCCGCTTGTCGGAAAAGGAAAAACGCAGGAGATGTTCTTCAGTAAGTCAATCGCTTTTGACGGCGAAGAATTAGGAAATGTCGCTTTGGTGACCGACTCGTCTTCTGCCGGCTCATCCGCCCAGAGCGAATTTATTGAAAACTTAAAAGCGGGCGATGCAGCGGCGTTCGATTTGCTCGTAACGCGTTATAGCGGTGATATTTACGCGCTTCTTTTTCGGATGACGGAAGACGCGGAAGAATCCGCCGATCTGACGCAGGAAACCTTTTTGAGCGCGCTGAAAGCGATACGAAAGTTTCGCGGCGAAGCCGACTTGAAGACTTGGCTTTTCCGGATTGCGATAAACGAATCGCGAAACCGTTTTCGTTGGTGGAAGCGGCGCAGACGCGAAAAAACCGTTTCGCTCGATGCGCCGATCGGGATGAGCGAAACGCCATTGAGCGAGACTTTTTCTACCGATTTGAAAAATCCGGAAGAAAATCTTTTGCGGCGCGAAAGAGAACATTTTTTGCGCGGCGCCTTGAAGGAATTGCCCGAAATTTTTCGCGAAGCCGTTATTTTATGCGATATCGAAGGATTAAGTTATGACGAAATCAGCTCGATCCTCAACATAAATCTCGGAACGGTAAAATCGCGGATCGCGCGCGGACGCGAGGAATTGAGGAAAAAACTCCGCGATATTTGAAAAGCGAATAACTGACCCGCCCCGGTTTCACAAAATAAGCCAAAATCGGTGCCAAACGATGGGTCAAGTGAGCGAAAAGCTCGGGAAATTCAATTGATTTTGAAAACGTGACCAGCAACTCCGTTGAAAGAACAGATTGAAGATTTTGGGCAAACCGTATGTTTTCCAATAAAGGAAAACAGCCGGGGTCGGTCAGTTATTCGCTTAAAAACGATGAAATGCGAGAATTTACAATTGAATCTGTCGATCTATTTGGACGCTTGTTTGAGCGCTGATGAGCGCGTCGTTTTTGACGCACATTTGGCGGAATGTGCTTTGTGCGGACAAAAATTCGCTGATCTTCAGGACTTAAGAAGCGATCTTCGCGCGATGGCGCGTCCCGAAATTCCGGCTCACGTTCTGACTTCAGTCAGAAGCGCGGTCGAACTTCGGATCATCGAACGCCAACGCTCATTTTTCGGCGCGGAAAATTTCCGGCGCTGGCTGGAGCTTCGGCTGATGCCTTACAGCGTCGGCGTCGTCGCGTCGCTTTTGATGGCGTTTTTGCTTCTCGGAACACTGCTTTCCGGAGTTCAACAGCCTATCGAAACCGCAAAGCTCGACGCAAATTATCCATCCGCTCTGATGCTTTCAAATTCTAAAGGATTTCCCGATCTCGCCTGGAATGAAGTTGCTCTAGACGCGCAGGATTTTGCGCGAAGCCGCATTTCCGTCTCGGGCGAATCACCGTCGGTGAATCCGGCGGGAGCGTTAGTCGCTCTTACAAGATCGCTTGTGCGCGGCGAAATGAAAGATGAGGAAGTCGTGGTTGTTGCAAATGTTTTTGGCGACGGCTTGGCGCAAATCGCGGAAGTTATCGAGCGACCGCGCGATGAAAGAGTTTTATACGATCTCAACAAAGCTTTAAGATCCGACGCGGCGGATGCGCCGTTTGTACCGGCGAGTTTCGACAATCGAGCGGATTCGGTTCAAATCGTGCTTAAGATACAGCGCGTCGATGTCAACGTAAAAGGATTAAAATCTAATCGCAAAAATTAAGCTACTTTTTCTCCATCGCCTGTTTCAACTTTTCAGCCATCGGCGGATCGATCTTCCGAAGTTCTTCGTATTGCTCGCGCGCGGCAGCCAAATTATTATCCAAAAAGTAAATATACCCGAGATTATATCGCGCCTTGGAAAACCGAGGGCTAAGTAAAAGGCACTTTCGATACGCGGCGACGGCGTTTCCGCGCTGGCGCACAGCGTAATACGCGTTTCCGAGCAGATAAAAACCGTCGGAATAGTCCGGATTGTTTGCGGTAAATTCAAGCAATCCGCTGACCGCTTTTTCGTAATATTTTGTCGCAATTTCGGGTTTATTCAGAAAATCGTGGGCGCGTCCCAAATAAAAATTCGTCTCGCCGTCGTTCGGGCTTATTTTCAGCGCGTCGTTGCAAGTGTTAATTGCAAGCTGATATTGCTTTGTGTCGTTATATGCGCGGCACAAATTGGTGTATGCCATCGAATTTCCCGGAACCAGCTTTACGGCTTTGAGTCCGGCTTCAACCGCTTCCTGCGAACGATCTGCCAAACTATAATACCAGCTCAAACTTACATATAAGTTTCCGTCGTCTTGGAATACGCCGAGCGCTTTTTTTGTCGTATCGACCGCGTTATTAAATTGATTCAAACTGCGATAAAGATCGCCTAAATTGACATAAGCCTGATAGTGATCCGGCTTCGCGCTTATAGCCTTTTGATAAGAAATCATCGCGTCGTCAAATTTTCTGCTCTTTTGATATGCGTCTCCAAGCAAAAAATAAGATTCGCCGACGAATCTCGTTCCGCGGCTAAGCGCGCTCGTCGCCGCGGTTTGCTGATTCGCCGTTTCGCCGAGCCCGTGATGCGTCAAAGCCAGGAAATAATCGATGTCGGCGTTGTTTGGATTTGTCTGAGCCGCCGCGCGAAAAACGTTCATCGCCTCATGCCATTGGCGTTTAGCGAGAAAAACCTCGCCCAAATTTATGTTGTAATTTAAATTTTTTGGGGCGAGCTTCGTCGCTTCCTGTAAATCGTTTTGAGCGGCGTCAAAATTCTGTTTTTGGAAATTAATAAACCAACGAAGGTCGTAAATATTGAGCTCCGGCTTATAACCTTGCGCAAGCGCAGAGTCTAATTCTTCAAGACTTTTATCATATTGTTTAAGAGAAAAATGCGCGTAGCCTTTCCTGTAGTGCGCTTCAGGATATTTCGGTTCGGCGGCGATTGCTTCGGCGAATTTATCGATCGCGGCTTGATAATTTTTTTTCTCGAAGAGTTTTTCTCCATCCCGAAAAAGCTTTTTTGCCTTACCCGACTGCGCGGCAAGTTCCGCCGGTAAAATAAAAAAAGCGGCAAGTAAGATAAAAAATGTGATCGATCCTGTAAAAAGCCTTTTTGTCATTTTTCTTTGAGCTCCTGAAATTTACTGCAAAATATCCGTGCGACTGTTTTTCTTAGGTGTTGACTTCGGAGTTTGTTTGGGCGCCGTGTCGGTCTTTTTCGTCGGTTTCGATGAATTCGAGTCGCCTACCGGTCCGGTTTTTGTGTCGTTTGCCGGAATTTCCGAATTCGTGATTTGCTCCCCGATGTTCCCTTGATTCGCATTTGTCTCGCCCAATATTTCGGCAGGCGTCGGCGTCACAGACACCTCCGGCGTCGGCGTTTCCAAAGCAGGCATCGCCGAACGGTTATAAAAATACCAGCCGACCGCGCCCGCGCCGACAGCCAAAAATAGCAGCACGGCGAGTCCGCCAACTATCCACACGGCTTTACCGCCGGATTTTTTTTCCGGTTTCGCGGCTCGCACAGGCGCCGTCGCTTCCGCCGTGACCACTACCGCAGCCGGTGCGCGATCTGATGGTCTTACGACGGTTTCAACTTCCGCGGGCTGCGGTTCGGAAACCGGAAGCGCCGGCACGGCGTTTTCTGCTGCTGTTTCGGGTGCCTCGCTAGCAATTAATTCTGCGGACTGTTGAACTTCAAGAATTTCCGTTTTTGCGCCCGTTTCATTGCCAGACCCATTGGTCGCCAGCGGATCAAAAGCCAATGTAGCGTCAAAGTCTTCTTCTTCCTTTTCCGCGCTCTCCGGCTTTATTTCCTGTTTCAAATTCTCCGGGGGGAACGCCATCACCTGAGTTTCAACCTCGGATTGCGGAGTCGGATGTTTGTCGGAAACCGGCGCTATCGGTTCGGTTTCGCCTTTCGGGTCAACGGGTTCGGGCAATCCCTGAACCGCCGCGCTCACCGCCGAACTTTTCTCCGCTGCGCCATTACGAATTTGTGAATAGGCGTCGCGCAGTTCTTTTTGCATTTCGCGCGCGTCCGCGAATCTTTGCTCCTGGCTCACGGACATTCCCTTTGCGATCACTTCGGCGATCGGCGTTGAGACCTCGGCGTTCAAATTCTCGAGTTGCTCCGTCGGGTCCGGCGCGTCGTTCAAAAGCTTGTCGGCGCGGCTCAGCGCGTCAGGCGGAACCTTGTTCGTCAAAAGCTGATAAAGAGTAGCCGAAAGCGAATAAATATCGCTCCGCGGATTCGTCCCGGTGCCGCGAATTTGCTCCATCGGCGCGTAATGCGGCGTAAAACCGACACTGCCGGAGGAACTGATCCGGGTTTCACCGAGAGAGTTTTTCGCCAAACCGAAATCGAGCAAAACTATATTATTTTCGTCCGTTAGCTTTAAATTTTGCGGCTTTATGTCGCGATGAAGTATCGGCGGTTCGTGCGCATGCAAATATGAAAGAGCATCGAGCAATTGATCCGCCCAAAACAAAACCCAGCTCAACGGAAACGGTTTTTGCGTCGCTTCAAGGCGTTTCGACAAATCGTCGCCCGAAATGTGGTCCATCACCAGATATTGATTTCCATTCTCGATAAAATGGTCGCTGACCTTCGGCAAAACCGGATGCCGCAGCCGCGCAAGCGTTCGCGCCTCGCGCTCGAACGCATTACCGAGCGATTCGTCATCGGAAAAAAATGTCCGTTTTAACGCGACCGCGCTGCCCAAACGCTGATCGACGGCAAGATAAACTTCGCCCATGCCGCCCTTGCCGATCAGGTGAACGACGAGGTAGCGATTTTGCAATAAAGTATTCGGTGATAAAGGTTTCATGTTCTGTTTTATATTAAAGACAATTACGGTGAAAATTTCAAAGTGTTTTAAAAGATGCGCAAATACGTTAATTCGCAACCCGCAATTTTTCCTGTGCGACCATCGGAGTCTGTCCGGAATGCTGCCAACATCGACCGCCACCTTTCACACGCCTGGAACACGGCGTTCCTTTTTTTGTCGGCGCGCCGCAGAAATATACTGGTTCGCCGGATTCTTTCTTCGGCTTAGCTGCCGACGTAAGAAGATCGTTCTTGGTCAACGCCAAAGCGTTCGCCGGAATTTGCGGCGTTTGAACCGGCGCGTTTGACGGAACTTGTTGTGAAAGACTCTGCTTCGGCTCAATCGTGGTTCCGCTCCGGGCGACGAGATTATTTGCCGCCAGATTCATCGTCTTGTCCGGCGTTCCCAGATAAGCTCCGATCCCGAAAAGACCAAACAAAACTCCGCCGGCGATCAAAAATAACGGAATCTTATCGTAAATGCCGAGTTCCGTCTCGCATAGCTCGCAAAAACGCCGGCTTGTCAAAAATTTCCAGTCAACACGTTCAATTTTTTCGCCGCATTGGCAGCAAAACTTTGGCTTGTAGGACATAACGCTCTCTCCAAAAAACGGACTTGAAACCAAATGAAACAAAAAACTTTATCGTCTTGTTGTCTGAGTTAATAAGATTATAAACTATACGCCGTTTATTGTTAAGGAATATTTGAAACCAAAGCGGATACAACCGCGTTCAAATTTCGAGCGTCTGACAAGATGAAATTTTCTATGCGTTTTCAAATCTCGCTTTTAATTTTTCTGCTGTGCTTATGCATTTCAAATGCGTCCGCGCAGGTGGATGATCCGATCACCGTCGACACTTTTGTCGTTCGGCTAAATACCGGCGTGGTTGATAGTAAAGGGCGTCCGATCACAAATTTGACGAGAGAGAATTTTACGGTTTATGAAGACGGAGTGAAACAGGAGATTTCGCGTTTCGAACCGACGGTTGCTCCGTTTAGCGTTGTGATGATCCTGGATATGTCCGGCTCGACGAAAAGCTTCCGGCAAAATATACAGCTTGCGGCGGCGCGATTTGTCGACGCGCTTGCGCCCGAAGATCGGGTTGCCGTGATCGAATTTTACGACAAAGTAAATCTACGCAACGATTTCACAACCGACCGCAAAACTATCCGCCATTCGATTTCGGTTGCTGACGGACAAGGCAACACAAATCTCTTTAAATCGCTCACTTTCGCACTGGAAAAGCTGAAAAATGAAAAAAACCGGCGCAAGGCGATCGTCGTTTTGACCGACGGGATCGATACGCAGGTGCAAAACCTAGACCGAACGCAATTGAATTCTGTCTCGAGTGAAACCGAAATTGCGACCGTGATCAAACCAGAAACCAGCGATGCGCTGAACCAGGTTCTCAACCAAGCGGACCGTCAGGGCGTCACGGTTTATCCGCTTGCGCTGCCAACCGGCGATCCGAAAAGACTAGCGGATCCGACGCCAAAACAATTTGCGATGTACGATGCCGCTCGGACGCGTCTGCAAATTCTTGCCGAACGCACCGGCGGAACGCTTAATGCTATCAATAGTTTGGAAGATATGGGGAAGCTTTACGCAGCGGTCGCCGCCGAACTTCGCACGCTCTATACGATTGAATATCAGCCGATAAAAGGCGCGCGCGATGGTAAATGGCGCTCGGTAAAGATCGAAGTAAATGACCAAGATCTGATCCCGAAAACGCGGCAAGGTTATTTTGCGAAGTGAATCCGATAAAGCTTGACACGCGAGAGCAGTATTTGTAGTCTTAAAACTTGCTTTTGCGCACCCGTAGCTCAGCTGGATAGAGTGCTTGACTACGAATCAAGAGGTCGCATGTTCGAATCATGCCGGGTGTACCATTAATTTTCGATGATCAACGGGCAGCGCCGACAGCTGCCCCTTTTTTTTTTCGTCGTTTACAAA
>JBGTFE010000152.1:0-21083 GCA_041747435.1 Pyrinomonadaceae bacterium
GCATCGACAACCAGCTTCGCGGACGCGCCGGGCGCCAGGGCGATCCGGGAAGCTCGCGATTTGTTCTCTCGCTCGAAGACGATTTGATGCGCATTTTTGCGGGCGATAAGGTTCGCTCGATGATGGAATGGCTCGGTATGGAAGAAGGTGTTGCCATCGAATCGCGCACCGTGAGCAAGCAAATCGAACGCGCTCAAAAGGCGGTCGAAGCGCGAAATTTTGAAACGCGCAAGCACGTCTTGAAATACGACGACGTGATGAACAAACAGCGCGGCACCATTTACGGTTTGCGCCGTCAACTGATGATGCAACCCGAACACCGCGAATATCTGATAGGCGAAACGGGCGTGGCGCGTGATTTACTCGCCGATTTGACGGCGCAGTATTTGAATCCGCAAGTCGGCGCGGGCGATTGGGATGTTGACACATATGCGGCGGAAATCGAAAGCATCTACGCCGTTGACCCGGCGGTTGACGCGAATGTGGATTTTAATAAAATGAATCCGCACGAAATTGAAGATACGATTTGGCAAAAGGAGGTTGAAAAGTACAACGAGAAAGAAAAACTCGTCGGCAACGAATCTTTGCGGGCGTATGAGCGTTACATTATGCTCAACATTATTGACTCGCAATGGAAAGACCATCTGCTTTCGATTGACCACGTCAAACAAGGCATCGGCTTAGTCGGCTACGGGCAAAAAGATCCGCTGGTTGAATACAAAAAGCAGTCGTTCGATATGTTCCAGGAAATGCTCGACCGCATCGACACGCACACGACGCGCGCGCTTTTCAATCTCGAGATCGTTGTCAAAGACGAGCAGGAAGAGATCGAACGGCTCGAAAGATTGGAGCGTCAAAGAGCACGTCGGCAGGCAGCCGGAATGGCTTTCACCGGCGCGATGGCAACCGCAACCGCCGGCGGCGATACCGAAGCCGTCCGCCACACGCCTTTTGTCCGCGAGCATCCAAAGGTCAAACCGAACGAGCCTTGCTATTGCGGCTCGGGCAGAAAATTCAAAAAATGCCACGGCGCGGGAACGTAGAACAAAAGCAGAAACCCGCGCGTCAGCAAGGGTGTAAAAGTTAAAACCAAAAAAGCGGTGAGTCCTATGCTCTCCGTTTTTTTCCTTCATTCATTATTGACTTACCCCGCTTCCTACTGTAAATTTGCTTCATTCCAACAAAAGAAGAAGTTTTTATTTTTTTCGGTCTATTTCAAAATAGGAGGCTAAAAAATGGGTAAGAAATTTTGGATTTCCGGTATTGCCGCGGTCATCGTTACGATGGTTTGCGGAATGCTTGTTCACGGTGTTTGGCTGGGCGCGGAGTATAACGCCCTGGGCTGGATGCGCACCGAAGAGGCGCAGATGGGCTATATGCCGTATATGATCCTGGCGCATGTTTCATTGGGTTTTGCGGCGGCTTGGATCTACGTGAAAGGTATGACGGCGGGCGCTTCGTGGCTCGGGCAGGGCGTTCGGTTCGGTATCGCAATTACGTTTTTGATGAGCATACCGATGTTTTTGATCTATTATTCAATTCTGCCGATACCGGGAATGCTGGTCGTAAAACAGATCATCGGCGACGCTGTCTGCTGGATCATCGCCGGCATCGTTATCGCATTTCTTAACAAAGAATAATGGCGCTCGGCAAAGAGACCATTTCTTTTTTGAAAGATCTGGAAGCGAATAATAACCGCGATTGGCTGCAGGCGAATAAAAAACGTTTCGAAAACGCTAAAGATGATTTCGCGGCGTTTACCGGCGAGCTGATCGCGGGCGTTTCGCAATTCGACGCGGAGGTCGGAGGCTTGACGCCAGATGCCTACATTTTTCGCATCTACCGCGACATTCGTTTTTCAAAAGACAAAAGTCCTTATAAAACGAACTTCGGCGCATACATTTGCCCGGGCGGACGGAAAACCAACTCGCCCGGATATTACATCCACATCCAGCCGGGCGGGCAGAGCTTTCTTGCCGGCGGCAAACATATGCCTGAATCGAACGAACTACTCGCGATGCGGCAGGCAATCGCCGACCGGACGGACGAAATTCTAAAGATAATCGGCGAGAGAAGGTTTAAAGAGCTTTTCGGTGAATTGGACGGCGAAAAACTAAAAAACGCGCCCAAAGGATTTCCCGCTGATCACGCGGCTTTAGAATACCTGAAGTTCAAGAGCTTCACGGTTTCGCACGCGCTGAATAAGGACGCTATGCTCACCGCTCGGGATTTTTCGGCGTACATCGTGAGCGCGGGCAAGCAGATGAAGCCGTTTATAGATTTTTTAAGAAAGGCGCTGGCGAAGATTTAAAAGACAAAAAGCGTTTTGAGCCGCGTTGGAAAAACGACTCAAAACGCTTTCGAAAATAATGCTATTTCTTTTCGGGTGCCGCTGAATTCGAAGTCGCCGTATTCGAAGTTTCCTTCTTGGTTGAATCGTCCGTCTTGGTTTCTTCAGGCATTGGCGCGAGATGCGCGCTCACCAAACGCCATCCGTCCTTTGTTTTATGGGCGACGAACGTAATTCGAAAACTCGTTTCGGAAGTTTTTCCCTTGTTCGTGCTTTTGCCTTTCGAACCGGCTATCGCCACCGCCGTATCGCCGTAACCGCGGACTTTTATATCCGAAAAAACGACATTTTCAAATTTTATTTCGCCCGATTTGATCGCCTCGATCCGCTGCGCTTTGGTTGCAATTTCGCCGGTTTGCGTTACCAGCGTGTAATCGTCAGCATAAATTTTATCCAGCGCGGCAGCATCGTTTTTTGACAGCGCATCGCTCAGATCCCCGATCAATTTCTTGACATCCGTTTCCGTGTTTGCACTGCTTGTTGTCGTGTTTGAATTTGTGTTATTCGCGGCTGTATTTTTCGGCGCATTCGTGTTTCCGCCGCCGCTATCGCAGGAAGCTAAAAGAAACGACGCAGAAACCAGCATCGTCAAAACTAAACAGATTTTTCTCATAAAAGTTCTCCTTTTTTAATAGTCACATACCGAGTGTAAACCGAGCGGATTCTGTATCGTTAGCAACCGCGCTCACATGTTTAAGCTCTTGGAAAATTTTGGTTTACGTGATTACTTATACGCCGGTTGCAGGGACAAGTCAAGAGAAGATTAACGTGAAAAACGGCAGACCGAAAAGAAGTTAATTGCCGCGAAAAACATCCGCGAAAAATCCTTGAAAAATACGGAACATTTATTTTGTGGAAGTTGCGCTTGGGCGCTTTGGAGAAATAAGGATGAATAAAGTACGGCGCGAACCGATTCTTTATTCATCCCTTATTCCATCCTATTTCGGCATCATCGCGATCTGCGATGCCCATCCCTGCCAGCGTCCATCTCGCTGGATAAACGTATCGGTAAAGCGGATACGCATATCCATCGCCGCGCCTTTGTCGTCTTTTCCTTTTATAGCGACGATGCCCGTTACGATTGCCCGGCTGCCGTCAATGCGAATATTCATATCCGAAAAGCTCACTGAATCGTAAACCGACTTATCGTTCTTCACTGCCATCATTAAGGCTTGTTTGTCATTGACCGTTCCGTCAAAATCAACTTCGGTGAAATCGGCGGCGAGATTTTTCCCAAACCAAGCCATATCGCGGTTTTTTAATGCGTCCGCCCAATCGCGTTCCATGTATGCCAGAATGTCGTACTCGTCAAGTCCGTTGCCGGCGTTGCTCACGACTTGCCATTTGCCACCGCGTTTTTCCAGGAAATGCACGCTTCGCGTCCAAAAGGTTTCGGGCTTGCCGCCTTCGCCGACCACCGTGGTAACTACGTTACGATGCGTTATAGTCGCCGTGTTTGGCGTGCAGGCGATCATGTAATGGTCGTGAGCTACGCTGCCCGCCATACTTGGATTGGCTTTGTTTTGCTCGAAGGTTTTCATTGTCGCATCGATCGCCGCCACCTTACTTTGCATTCCCGGCAACCCGGCATAATCGTCGGCGTAAATGTTCATCAAAGCGGCGCGATCGCCGTTTGTTCCCGCCATTCCCCAAGCGCGGTCAAATGCTTCGAGCGCCTTCTTGTCGGCGTCGCTGCACTCGCCAAACGCTAAAGTTGAGGAGGCAAGTACCAAAATAGATAGAATTAAAATACGTTTCATTGTCAGAACTCCTTTCTTAATTTGAAATCACAAAGTAAAGCAGAAATAGCGGACGCGGTGTTAAAAAAAACTGCTCGCGACAAAAAATAAGATCCATCCGGAAAGCGTCGCTCCTTGAAATCTTTGTGTTGCGGAATTATTTTGCCTGATGCGCTAAGTTATATCTTGGTTGCGGGTTTGAGTCAAGCATGTCGGAACGGAATCGGAACGAATCAAATTTACTAAGGATTGATCTTAAGCTTTTTTATCTCGACTTTTCCTTCAAGTTCGAAAGGCAGGTTAAGTTTCGGCGTGTTTTCGCCGGCATCGTTTTTTACGAACTCGACGTTCAAATTGTCCGTCGTGAGGTTTTCGATGACCGAGCGCGCGCCAAAAAGGATCACGGTCGCTCGTTTCGTTCCGTTATCCGTTTCGACCGCGATCTGAAAAAGTCGTTCGATGCGTTTTTCGCCAATGCGAAAGCTTACTTCAACGACGGTATCGAGCAGTGTTGCTTTTGGATTCGCGACATTTAGCGGCGTTTGCTTCGCGGTGAAACCTTCCTTCCGGTCCGTGAGATCGATCTTTTCGGTCGAGATAAAATCCAGCGTCCTGACGAAACTTGCCGGTCCGCGAACGCGAATTTTTTGCGGCTGAACAACCGGCTCACCGTAAAGCTCAAAGCCTTCGGCTACGCTGCCTTCGGTTTCCGCGCGGACGGTGATTTCGCGCTCTTCCACGGTTTCGAGCTTTACCGCGATCTTACTCGGCTGGATCTCCTCAAGCTTGATGCCCTGCGGGAGATCGATCAAAACATTTTCCGGCAAAATCTGCACCGTTCGGTCGCCAGCCTGAACGCCGGTAAGATCGAGCGAAATTACCAGATCGCGAGGATTTAGCTGATCGATCTTGCGTTTATCTCCCGAAATTATGACGTCAACTTCCGTGACCGGCGAATTTGTGATCTCGAGGTTATTCGAAACGCGTATGTTCAGAGGAATATTCTGAAACCTTTGTTTGGTATTGGTGCGGAGTCCGGTGACGCCAAACCAAAGCGCGAAGGTAATGACGAGCGCAATGAGCTTCATCAGCCAATCTTCGAAAAACACCCGCCGAAAAAGGCGCGAGAAAAATACTTTTTGCTGTCCTTTCTGCAAAAACATACGTTTTGAGATCGAAGACGTCGATATTAGTTCCGAATTACCCGATCGTAAGTTCCGTTTCTCTTTCGGTATCCTTCATCGTTTTTGTCTGCTCGCGTTTTTTCTCGATTGCCGGCTGATCCATTGCTTTCAAAAGCAGATCGCGCAGCTCGTTTGTATCGAGATAGCGCGTCAAACTTCCGTTTTCGGCAAACGAGATCAAACCGGTTTCTTCGGAAACAATGATCGAAACTGCGTCAGAGCCTTCGGTGACGCCGATCGCGGCGCGGTGGCGCGTTCCGAGGTCGCGGGAAATGCCCGGATTTTTTGTCAAAGGAAGAAAAACGGAAGCGGCTGCAATGCGATTTCGCTGGATGATCACCGCGCCGTCGTGCAGCGGCGTTGACGGATTGAAAATCGTAACAAGCAGATCATAGCTAAGCTTTGCGTCGACCTCCACGCCTGAATCGACCAGATTCCGCAAGCCGACGTGGCGCTCGATGACGATCAACGCGCCTGTTTTTTCAGATGCGAGAGTTGTCGCCGCGAGCACGATCTCGTCGTAGATCGTCGCGCCCAATTGTCCGCGCGCGCGTTTCAACGGAAAACGAAGGCGATTTCCGAAATAGATCAGCGCTTGTCTGATCTCCGATTGAAAAAGAACAATGATCGCGATTCCAATATATAAAACCGCCGATTGCAAAACGAATTGCAGCGTGGCGAGCTCTTGCGCGACGGCAAACCAATACAAAAGAGCGAGAAGTACCATTCCGACGACCGTCGGCACCGCGCGTGTGCCGCGAAGAAGCTTCAGCACGACATAAACGATGATAAAAACCAATGTTACGTCGAGTAAATTTCGAAGCGTGCCGAGCGTCGGAATGTAATCGCTAAATTGCATAATACCGAATTTTCAAATTCTAAATTTCGGATTCCAAATTGAAAAAGCAATATGAAATACGGAATTTAGAATATGAAATCTTCAAGAATATCTTAACAATTTTCGCTTTGAAATGTCGTAACTTTTTTCAATTTCGCTTTCTGATCCTGCCGCGCTGCAGAAAGCCGACGAGATTCCCGCGCGCGTCGATAACACCGAGCGCGCCGATGCCGTTCGCGCGCATCAATTCGCGCGCCTCGCTCAACGAAGCTGCTGTATCGACGAAATAATCGGTTGTGATCGGACGCATAACGTCCTGTATTTTTGTGGTGTGCCAATCTTCGCGCGGCAGTTTTTTTAGATCTTCCAACGATAAAATGCCGTAAAGCTGCCGGTTCGCTGCAACGAGAAAGATCGTTCGCCGGTGAAGCGGCAAAATGTTATCGACGAAATGGAGAACATTTACGTCGGGCTCGATCGATGCAGGCAGCGTCATTGCTTCTTCGATCGACAAGTTTTCAAAATCATTGATTTCGCGCAATATCGACCTCGCCGAATCGAAGAGAAAAAACCCGACAAGAATCGTCCAAAAGCCGGCGATCAGCTCGCCGCGAAACAAAACCACGAAAAGTCCGAAACCGATCAAAACAACGGCAATGATCTGTCCGAAACGACCGGTCAAAATCGTCGCTTCCGTCAAATCCTTCCCACGTTTCCACAAAATCGCGCGAAGAATTCTGCCGCCGTCGAGCGGGTAACCCGGAAAAAGGTTGAAAACGGCTAACATAAAATTCCAGACGGCAAGCCAAAAGAAAAGCGGCGCGAGAATGTTCGTGCCGAGCGTATCAAAAGCCGCCGCCAATCCAAAAAACACGAGCGCGAGCAAAAAACTCGCCGCCGGTCCGGCGATCGCGATGCGAAATTCGGCGCGCGGCGTATCCGGCTCTTTCTTAAGGCGCGCCAAGCCGCCGAAGGGATGAATGACGATCTCAAGAACATCGACACGTTCCCAACGGGCGACAATCGAATGCGCAAGTTCGTGAAAAAGGATCGAGGCGAAAAGGATCAATGTTGTGATGAGTCCGAAAACAAAGCTCGCAAGGATGTTGTCGATGATCGAGCGAAGACTTGCCGCGGTGATCGCCGACATCAGCACAAGAACAAAAAACCAGCGATAATCGATTCGGATCGGAATGCCGGAGACGTGCGCAAGAAGAACCTGACGCTTGAAAAATTTGAGGAAAGCCATAAAGCCGCAAAGAACGCAAAGTTCACGTAGATATTAAAAGGAAAATTAACAGGGATGAAAGGGATACACAAGGAAACAAAGGAAAATATTTATCTTCCTCGTCACCTTTATTCCCGTTAATTTTTTGTCTTTTGAACTTTAGTCGCTAAATTCTACGCCTCGAAAGGAATTTCGGCGTTTTGCAGAACGTGGAGCTCATTGCGAGAAACTTTTTCCAGCAGTTCGGGCTCGTCAAACATTTTCAAGAGCCCGCGGACAGTCGCGTAGCGCGGCTCATCCGAAACGATCACGGATAAATTCACAAAATTGCGGATATATTGATCGACGCCGTTTAGCAGCGCGCCGCCGCCGGTAAGAATGATTCCGCGATCGTAAACGTCCGCCGCGACTTCGGGGCGAAGCTCGGTAAGCGTGTCGCTGATGATCTGAACGACGCGCCGAACGATGCCTTCGATAACCGGATAAACTTCGCCGGTCGTGATCTCGACCGCAGCCGGACTTCCGGTTTGGACGTCGCGCCCGCGAACGGTTGTCGTCACGGCGATGTCGTCCGGCAAATATGCGGACGCAAAATCGGTCTTTAATTTTTCGGTCGTTTCCTCGCCGACCTGTAAACCACGATTGCGGCGAAGATGATTTGCCAAAGCAAGGTTAATTTCCGCGCTGCCGATGCGTTCCGAATGTGAATGAACAACCGTTCCCTTTGCTACAATAGCGATGTTTGTCGTTCCCGCGCCCATATCGACAACTGCAGACGCGCGCTTGTCGTCCGCTGCCACGCCCGCGCCGAAAGCCGCCGCTAAGCCTTCTTCCATCATATAAACCTTACCGATATGCGCGTCTTCGGCGGCATTCATCATCGCTCGCTGCTCGACGTGCGTAACGTCGCCGAGCATGCTCATTACGGCTTGAAGCGAAATATTCGAGCCGCCGGTTTTCGCCTTTTTGACAAAATGGGCGAGCATTTTCTTGGTGCGCACAAAATCGGCGACAACGCCTGCCGTCAACGGAGCAAGGACTGTGACGTCGCGCCCTTCGCGCCCGCGCATATCGTGCGCGTCCTGTCCGAATGCAAGGATCTCGCCCGTCATTTCGCTTACTGCGACGACAGAAGGTTCGTCCAACACGATATCGCGTCCCTTGACAGCAATGAGCGTGCTTGCCGTTCCCATGTCGATCGCCATCGAATCGGTTACGAATTTTTTAAGTGACTTTATCACCATAGAGACTAATCGTTTTCAGATAGCTAATAATAGCTCAGTTCCATTTTACATCAAAGAGAGAGACGGGCTGCAAGCGGTTTTTTACGTTCAGCGTCTCCTGCGGAATAAGATCGAATAATTCGTCGCTTTCCGCTGCCGTCGCTTCGCTAATCAGGATCTGTCCGCCGCGGGCGTTTGATTCCAGGCGCGACGCGGTATTTACGGTATCGCCGATCGCGGTGTATTCAGAGCGTTGTTCGGAGCCGATATAACCGACGGTCGCTTCGCCGGTGTGCAAACCGATACCGACGTTTATCGGGTTAAAACCCTCTGCCTCAAGTTCCTTGTTTAGCTCGACGAGACGATTTTGCATCGCAACCGCGGCTCGAACAGCGTTTTTTGCGTCGTCGGGCGTCGTGGTCGGAGCGCCGAACAGAGCCATTAAACCGTCGCCCATGTATTTGTCGAGCGTGCCGCCGTGCCCGAAAATTACTTCACTCATGGCGCTAAAGAAGCGATTCAAAAGCCGGACGACTTTTTCCGGTTTCTCCTTTTCCGCAAATGCCGTAAAACCGCGAATATCGGCAAAAAGCACGGTGATCTTTTGATTTACGCCGCCCAATTTAAAGGAATCGGGGTTTTCGAGCAGTTGCTTGACGACGTATTCCGGCATAAAACGGCTGTAATTTGCGCGCGCAACTTCCTCGCGAGCGAGCCGTTTATGCGCCTTCACGGTTTCGACGGTCACCGCCGTCTGCGCCGCGACAGCGCTGATAAGCTCGAGATCTTCGGCGCTAAACGAAGCGAACGGATCGAAACGGTCGGCATAAACCACGCCGTGAACATTCGATTCGGTGATCAATGGCGCGCAGATCGTCGAACGAACGCCTTGCGAAACGATCGATTCCGCGCCGCGAAACTGCTCGTCGGTCTTTGCGTCCTGCGAGAGCACCGCAACTTTTTCACGCATCACTTTTTGCGTGATCGTTCGGCTAATTGACATCTTTTCCGTCAATTTTTCCAACGTTTCGTCGCGCGCCCTAGTCGCGATCGGAAAAAGATTGTATTCCATTATCTTGCCGTCAGGCGTTTCGTCCGCAAGCAGCGCGACGACGCGCTCGGCGGGCGTTCCGCGAAAGATCAGATCGGTCGCCTTAACAAAGATCTCTTCAAGATCGAAAACGGTTCCGAGCGTTTTGCACATTTCGTAAAGCAGATCGAGCGCCTGAGATTTACGGCGCAAAACCTTGATTTCCGCGGTTGTCAAAATCTTTGCTTCGACCGAAGTAGCCGAGCGCTCGCCAATGATTTCCCTTGCGGAGATCAATAGCTGTGTGTGCCCGAGCGGCTGATCTTCAAAATTGACAACTTTCGGAATTTCGGGATTTTCAACGGAAACTTCCGCTGTTCCGAACATTGTTTGCGACAACAATCCGGTCATTTCGCCGAATTCAAAACGGCTTTCGCCGATAACGATCTTATCTCCGGGAACTAGCGTTTTTTCGAGCTGCGGTACGCCGTTCACAAAAACGCGGTTGACGCTGCGAAGGATCTTCCCGTTTTCAATAAATCCGTCAATTAACTTAAAATTTGCGCCGTCAGCAACTATCTGCGCATGCCGGCGCGAAACGCGGCGGTCGTTCAATACGATGTCGTTTTCCTTCGCTCTGCCGATGCCGTAGCTCGTTCCGGGAACAAGATTTATTTCCCAGCTATTGCCCGTTGGATCAATTATTTTAAGAATCGCGCTCATTTGTGTTAATTGTAAATGCTAAACCGCAAATGGTAAATCAATAACCCTTTCATTTATTATTAAGCATTATTTTATGATTTATTTCGATAATAATGCCACCACGGCGATCGCGCCTGAAGTCTTAGAAGCGATGCTTTCCGTTTTGACTTCAAATTTTGGCAATCCATCTTCCGCGCACACGTTTGGACGCGATGCCCGAAAAATGGTTGAAAATTCGCGCGAACAGGTTGCCTCGCTCGTCGGAGCGCGCTTTGCCGAGGAGATCGCTTTTACGTCCGGCGGCACCGAAAGCGATAACTGGGCGATCCTCGGCGCTCTTGAGGCAAATCCGGACAAAAAACACATCGTCACGACGCGCGTCGAACACGAAGCCGTAAGAAATTTGTGTGAGAAATTGGAACGGGAAAATTATGAAGTTACGTGGCTCGAGGTCGATGAAAACGGGTTTTTAGATTTGGACGAGTTGAAAAGTTCTCTGCGCGCGGACACTGCAATTGTGTCGGTTATGCTCGCCAATAACGAGACGGGAATTTTGTTTCCGGTCGAAGAAATTGCACCAATTGTGAAGGAAAATTCGGGTGCTCTTTTTCACGTCGACGGCGTTAACGCGGTGGGAAAAATTTCGATCGATCTGAAAAATACAGCGATCGATCTCTTCAGTATTTCCGGTCATAAGTTTCACGCGCCAAAAGGCATCGGCGCTCTTTACGCCCGAAACGGCGTCGAGTTGGCGTCATTTTTTACGGGCGGCGGGCAGGAAAACGGCAGACGCGCCGGAACTGAAGCCGTGCATCAAATCGCCGGAATCGGCAAAGCCGCGGAACTCGCGGCGATGTTCGTGTCAGAACCATCTGCGTTAGCGGGTGGTTTAACCTCATCGACGGAAAAAGTTCGACTTTTGCGCGACAAACTCGAAGATTTTATTCTGCAAAAAATTCCGAATGCCTCGCTAAACGGCACCGCCGATCGCGCCGTTCGCCTTCCGAACACCTCAAGTATTTCGTTTGAAAGTACTAATGGCGAAGCGATCCTCGCGAAATTAAACGATCTCGGAGTTTGCGTTTCGACCGGGTCGGCGTGCAACTCCGACAATCACACGGCATCCGCCGTTTTGCAGGCGATGAACATTCCGTATTCAAAAGCAATGGGCGCGATCCGCTTTTCGCTCGGAAGATACAACACGGAAGAAGAAGTTGATTTTGTTTTAGAAAAGCTTCCCGGGATTATTGAAGAGATTTTGCGGCTGTCGAATTAAGGTTTTGAATTGCGGTCAATGCCGAAGAAGCGAAGTTTCCAAGCGCTTCTTCTGAGTGATCAAAAACCGCGTCCAATTCTTTTTCTACGCTTCCGTGACCAGCGGGAATTTGCTTAACCAACGGCTCGAAATTTTCAAAATCGTAAAGCTCGGTGTCGAGCAAGTGCGAACCGGTGACGTTTGAGAGCGCCGTCAAAATCGAGCTGCGGATAAACGGAACTTCTCTTTCGAGATCGTTGATCAATCTTTTTACGCGCGCGCGTTTCAGATTCGGCTGCGAGCCGCAAAGATTGCAGGGAATGATGGGAAAGTTTTGTTCGGTTGCATATTGCGCGATCTCTTTTTCCTGCGCGTATGCGAGCGGGCGAATTACGGTGTTCGTTCCGGCGTCCGAGCGCAGGATCGGCGGCATCGCTTTTAATTGTCCGACAAAGAAAAGATTGAGAAGGAACGTATTGATGATGTCGTCTGCGTGATGTCCAAGCGCGATCTTGGTGCAGTTTTCTTCGATCGCGGTTGTGTAAAGAATTCCGCGCCGAAGCCGCGAGCAAAGCGAGCAAAAAGTTTTGCCCTCGGGAATATGGGCTTTTACCACCGAATACGTGTCTTCTTCAACAATTCGATAATTTACGCCGATCGCGTCGAGATAATTCGGCAAAACTTCTTCCGGAAAATCGGGCTGCTTTTGATCGAGATTGACGGCGAGAATTTCAAATTTCACCGGCGCGCGTTTTTGAACGTCAAGCAAAAGGTCGAGCATCGTATAGCTGTCCTTTCCGCCCGAAAGACAAACCATCACCTTGTCGCCTTCTTCGATCATCGAAAAATCGGCGATGGCTTTACCCATCTTTTTGAGCAGTTTTGCTTTTGTTTTCGTTTCTGCGAACAACTTTACGACAAACCTCCGAACGTAGAAGTTTGCCACGCGCCGCGGAATTTGACAAATCTATACAAAAAACTGGACACAAATCGGAAAAGTCCTTTATTATAGAATTCCAACTTAATATTCAGATTCACTCCCCAGTTTCTGCAATAAGACTTCAAAATTCGGGCGGAGGTTTCAAAAAAATATGATCAGAATGGGAAGGAAAACAGAGCAAGACGAGCCAGAAACGCAGGAAACTAGCCCGTCGTATTTATACTCAACACAAACGAATCAAAATCGCGCTATGAGCGAAAGCGAATCGATGGCGCGCGACATAAAAGAAGGTCGGCTGAGCGGTTTTGTCGGAAACGGGACGGTTTTGACCGGCGAAACAAATTTTCAGGCGATGCTTCGAGTTGACGGGCATTTGACCGGAAAAGTTTCAAGCGAAAACGGGACGTTGATCATCGGTTCAACCGGTCGCGTCGATGCAAATATTTCGGTCGCGGCGGCGCTTATTAACGGCACCGTAAACGGAGACGTTATCGCGACGGAAAAGATCGAACTCGGTCGCACGGCGCGAATCGCCGGCAATATTCAAACACCGCGGATGACGATGGACGAAGGCGCAATTGTCGAAGGCGGAATCAGCATGATCAAGGCGCGCGAAACGGCGGAAAAACGCAACGCCGATATAAATTCGAGATATGCCGGGACGGAATCCGAGCCCGAGCCGTACAATGAAATCGACGAATTTGAAACCGGCGTAACCATCGATGACGAGGAAGAAGAATATTCGCTCGTCGCGGACGACATCGACGAAGCGGACGACGACGACGATGAGGAAGCCGCGGAAGCCGCTACAAGTTAGATCAAAAGGATTCAGCTCCGTTAGGGGCGAGATGTTTGTAGATCGAGGGTTTAAATAAAATTTTGAGTTCCGTAGGAACGACATTTTGAAATGGTGTCGCACCTACGGAACTTTGATTTTCGATCGGACAAAATGCTGCAAACGATCCGCTCCTGACGGAGCTAATTCATTCGCGATGGATTTCATAAACGAAGAATTTCTTTGCGCTAAGGTTTCACACACAGAAATTGACGCGCTTCTCGAAAACGGTTGGCGGCATTTTGGCACATATTTCTATCGTTATAATATTGGACTTTTTGAAGCGGAATTTCGCCGCGTTTTTGTTCTCAGGATTCGGCTTGCGGATTTTCAGCTTTCCAAAAGCCAGGGGCGTATCTTAAAGCGAAACAACGATTTGCGAACCGTAGTTCGTCCCGCTGCGGTTACACCCGAAAAAGAAGGTCTTTTCCAGCGCCACAAACGCCGCTTTAAGGACAACATACCGAACTCGATTTTCGATTTTCTTTCTGCGCAACCGGAAAGTCTGCCGTGCAAAGCAATGGAAATTTGTGTTTACCGCGATGAAGAATTGCTCGCGGCGAGTTTTTTCGATGTCGGTGACCGGACGACTTCGAGCATTTACGGGATGTTTGCGCCCGAAGAATCGCGGCGCGGTCTGGGAATTTTTACGCTGCTGCTCGAAATCGAATGGGCAAAAGAAAATCGCAAAGATTTTCATTATCTCGGTTACGCCTATCAAGGAAATTCGTTCTACGATTACAAAAAACGTTTCAACGCGCTGGAAAAATTTGACTGGAACGGAAATTGGGGAAAGTTTGATAAAAGAGACCAATTTGTTTTATAAAAGGAATTTTGAATGGAAAACACGACGGAAATTTTAGAGCAATTCGGCAAGCGCGTTCAGCGCTGTTACGGCTGTTTGATCGCCTATCATATGAAGGACATGTATCTTGGCGAAGACATCACGTATTACTGCGAAAACTGCAAAGACGATTCGATGTTCCACTTTGACGAATATACGAAAATTCTCGATATCTCCAAGCTGCGTGAAGCGGAAGACGATCATCATCATTGAGAAAATATCGACCTCAAAACCTTTTCGTTAATTCCCGCGTAAAATAACGGTTAATTTTTCTGAATCGACAAAATTATGAAACTTTTGTTGAAAAATTGAGTGTTTTTCACCGAGATTCTTGTATAATTTTTACCGTCATCAAGAAATCACAATTTCTAAAATCATGGAGGATTTATGAATTTTCGACATCCAGCCAAAGCAGTTGCGCTCGCACTTATGGTTTTTTCCTTGCTGCTTTCCGGCGTTCGGGCGCAAACGGGTCAACTTCCCGCCGGAATTGAAAAAATAACTTCGGTCGAGGGAATCACCGAATATAAATTGGCAAACGGCTTGCGCGTTGTCCTTTTTCCCGACGCGACCAAGCAGAATATCACCGTCAATATCGTATATATGGTCGGTTCGCGCCACGAGAATTACGGCGAAACCGGAATGGCGCATTTGCTGGAACATCTCGTTTTCAAAGGCACGCCAAAACATCCGAACATTCCGGCAGAACTGACGTCGCACGGCGCGAGTCCGAACGGAACCACCTGGTATGACCGCACAAATTATTTCGAAACTTTTGCCGCCACGGACGCAAATCTCGATTGGGCTCTCGATCTGGAAGCCGACCGAATGATCAATTCTTACATCGCGAAAAAAGATCTGGATTCGGAATTTTCGGTCGTTCGCAACGAAATGGAATCGGGTGAAAACAATCCGTTTGGGATTCTGATCGAGAAAGTTTTAGCGACAGCGTATCAATGGCACAATTACGGAAAAGACACGATCGGCGCGCGCTCGGACGTCGAAAATGTTCCGATCGATCGTCTGCAGGCGTTTTATAGAAAATATTATCAGCCTGACAACGCCGTGCTCGTCGTTGCCGGAAAGATCGACGAAATGAAAACCCTTAATTTGATCCAGCAAAAATTTGGTTCGATTCCCAAACCGACTCGCGAGCTTCCGAAGATCTACACCGTCGAGCCGGTTCAGGACGGCGAACGCGCGGTAACCGTGCGGCGCGTCGGCGACACGCAGCTCGTGATGTCTGGTTATCACATTCCGCCGGGATCGCATCCGGATTTTCCGGCGGTCTTCATAATGGGCAGAATTTTGGCGGACGCGCCTTCGGGAAGACTTTACAAAAATCTTGTCGACGCGAAGAAAGCGACCAGTGTTTTTAATTTTGCATTTCAAAACAAAGAACCGAGCTACTCGATCTTTGGCGCCGAGATGGACAAAGCCGCGTCGATCGATGCGGCGCGCGACACGCTGATCCAAACCATCGAAAACTTTACACAAACGCCGCCCACAAAAGAAGAAGTCGAGCGATACAAAGCGGCGGCTTTGAAAAACATCGAGTTGTCGTTAAACGACCCGAACGGCATCGCGACTCAATTTACAAACTGGATCGCGCAGGGCGATTGGCGCTTGTTTTTCCTATATCGTGACCGGCTGAAAAAGGTAACCGCGGACGATGTTCAGCGAGTCGCAAAAACCTATCTGAAACAGTCAAACCGCACGCTCGGAATGTTTTATCCGACCGAAAAGCCTGACCGCGCGGAGATTCCGCAAGTCAGCGATTCCGACCTTTTAGCGATGGTCAAAGATTATAAGGGCGATGCGGCGGTGCCGATGGGCGAAGCCTTTGACCCGACTCCGGCAAACATCGAAGGTCGCGTTCAGCGTTGGACGATCGGCGGTTTGAAAGTCGCTTTTATGCCGAAAGAAAATCGCGGCGATGCCGTGTTCATGCGGCTCAATCTGCGGCTTGGCGACGCGAAAAGTTTGATGAATCGCAGCGTCGCCGGAAGTTTTGTCGGACAAATGCTGATGCGCGGAACGATGAAAAAATCGCGCCAGCAGATCAAAGACGAGCTTGATCGTTTGAAAGCGCGCGGATCTGTCAGCGGAAACGCGACCATCGCCGGCGCGACGATGGAAACAACCCGCGAAAATCTTCCCGAAGTTATCAAACTCGTCGGAGAAATGATGCGCGAATCTAATTTTCCCGAAAATGAATTTGACCAACTCAAAGCAGAAAGACTGACCGACCTCGACAACGAAAAAAGCGATCCGCAGGGTGTCGCATTCCGCGCGCTCGGCTTGGCATTTAATCGCTATCCGAAGGGCGACGTTCGTTATGTAATGACTCTGGACGAACAGATTGCCGCCGTTAAAGCGCTGACATTAGACGACGTGAAGAAATTCTACAAAGACTTCTACGGCGCCTCGAGCGGAGAATTGGCGGTTGTCGGCGACACCGATAAAGCAGCGGTTTCGACTGCCGATCAGGTTTTTGGAAATTGGAAAAGTCCGATCGCATATCAGCGCGCGCCCGAGGAATATTTTGATATTCCCGCCGGCAATCAATCGTTTGAAACGCCCGATAAAGCAAACGCCTTTTTCCTGGCGCGTTTGAATGTAAAAATGCGTGATGACAATGCCGATTATGCAGCCTTTACGATCGGAAACTTTATGCTCGGCGGCGGATTTTTGAATTCGCGTTTGGCAACCAGAATCCGTCAAAAAGAAGGAATCAGCTACGGCGTCGGCTCGAATTTCGGAGCGAGTCCGCTGGACGAAAGCGGAACATTTAATGCGTTTGCGATCTACGCGCCGCAAAACGTCGGAAAACTGGAAGCCGCTTTTAAGGAAGAACTTCAAAAGGTCATCACCGATGGTTTTACGGCGGAAGAATTCGAGCAAGCGAAAGCAGGCTGGCTTCTCAGCCGTCAACGCAATCGCGGGCAGGACAACACCTTGGTGCAAAGTTTGGCAGGTTATTTGTTCATCAACCGAACTTTTGGCTGGGATGATACGCTTGACAAAAAAGTTCAGTCGATGACGGTAGAACAAGTGAATGCGGCGATGAAGAAATTCTTAACGCCGGACAAAATTTCCATCTTTAAAGCCGGAGATTTTGCCAAGGCGAAAAGCGACGCAGCGCCGAAACAATAATAACGGAAAGCGTAAACGAAAAACTGAGAGCTGTTATCAAAACGGTTCTCAGTTTTTCATTTTTACGCGATAATTTTTATTAAAACTTTTCGTTCCCGAGCGCCGTCAAACTCGCAAAGATAAATTCCTTGCCAGCGACCCAGCAGCAATTTTCCGTCCGCAAACGGAACGGTCACGCTTGAGCCGACCAAACTGGCTTTAATATGAGCGTCGGAATTGTGTTCAAAATGGCGAAAGCCATCGTAATATTGCGGGATCGTATTTTTCAGAAACAAAAGCATGTCGCTTTTAACATCGGGATCGGCATTTTCGTTGATCGTCAAACCGCACGTCGTATGCTGCGTGAAAAGAACGCAGATTCCTTCGCCTTCTTCGGCAATATGTCTTGAAATCTGGTCCGTGATCTCGACCATTTCCTCGCGCTTCGTCGATCGAACCGATATCGTTTGCATGAAAATATTTTACCGCAGAAACGCGAAGACACAGAGTTTATAACCATTCCTCTGCGTCTTCGATCGATTAAAAAAAATTGTTCCGCTACAGCTTCCTCTCAGCCGGAACTTCAACCGTCTGCTCAATCTGAACTTTCGGAGTTAACTCCGTTTTATGAGCCGCTTTATTTATGCTGATATGCGGAGCGATGATCAGAGCGACGATACTCATCAGCTTGATCAAGATATTCATTGATGGTCCGGATGTATCTTTGAACGGATCGCCGACCGTGTCGCCCGTAACGCTCGCTTTATGAGCTTCGCTGCCCTTGTAGTGCATTTCGCCGTCGATCTCTACGCCGGCTTCGAATGATTTTTTTGCATTGTCCCACGCGCCGCCTGCGTTGTTTTGGAACATTCCCATCAAAACGCCGGAAACCGTCACACCTGCGAGCAATCCGCCGAGAACTTCAGGTCCGAAAGTAAATCCGACGAGAACCGGAGTAATCAGGGCGATCGCGCCCGGAAGCATCATTTCTCTCAAGGATGCCTTAGTCGAAATGGCGACGCATTTATCGTATTCCGGTTTCGCCTCATACTCCATAATTCCCGGAATTTCTTTGAATTGCCGCCGGACTTCCTGCACCATTGCCATTGCTGCTCGACCAACCGCCGCAATACACAGCGAAGAAAAAATAAACGGGATCATTCCGCCGATAAATAAACCCGCCAGAACATCCGCCTTATAAATATCGATCGAGCTGATTCCGGCAAGACCGACGTATGCGGCAAACAATGCGAGAGCCGTCAGCGCGGCAGACGCAATGGCAAAACCTTTGCCTGTGGCGGCGGTCGTGTTTCCGACGGCATCTAAAATATCGGTTCTGGCTCTGACTTCTTTAGGAAGTCGGCTCATTTCGGCAATCCCGCCGGCGTTATCGGAAATCGGTCCGAATGCATCGATCGCAAGCTGCATCGCTGTTGTTGCCATCATTCCCGTCGCCGCAATTGCAACGCCGTACAATCCGGCAAAATAATGAGACACGTAAATACCAGATGCCAAAACGATGATCGGAATGAAAGTTGATTCCATTCCGACCGAAAGCCCGCCGATAATATTTGTCGCAGCACCGGTATTTGATTGTCGAACGATCGAATTGACCGGACGCTTGCCCATCGCCGTGTAATATTCGGTGACGATGCTCATTAGCGCGCCGACGATCGATCCAACCAGGATCGCCCAGAAAACGTCGAGGTTTGTGAAGCTGCGACCCCTCAAAACCATCGTTTCGGGCAGCATCCACATTACCAGGAAAAAACAGGCAATCGTAACTAAAATGATCGAAGTCCAGTTTCCGAGATTCAGCGCCTTCTGAACATTGCCTTTGTCGTCGGAAATTCTGACAAGAGTAAAACCGATGATAGAAAAAATAATTCCGATTCCGGCAATCACCATCGGAAGGATCAGCGGCGAAAGACCATTAAAATTATCGGTTACCACGATTTCGCGTCCGAGAACCATCGTGGCAAGAATTGTCGCGACATACGAGCCGAAAAGATCCGCGCCCATTCCGGCAACGTCGCCGACGTTATCGCCGACATTATCCGCGATCGTCGCCGGATTTCTAACGTCGTCTTCGGGAATTCCGGCTTCAACTTTACCGACCAGATCAGCGCCAACATCAGCCGCTTTGGTATAAATTCCGCCGCCGACTCTGGCAAAAAGTGCGATCGATTCAGCGCCGAGAGAAAATCCGGCGAGAACTTCGATGGCTTTTTCCATCTGCACACCGTTCACCGAACCACCGGAGCTGACGACATAAAGATTATAGAAGATAATGAAAAGCGAACCGAGACCCAAAACGGCAAGTCCGGCGACGCCGAGTCCCATTACCGTACCGCCGGTAAATGCCACTTTCAGCGCATCTTTCAAACTTGTGCGTGCCGCTTGTGTCGTTCGGACATTTGCTTTGGTCGCAATATTCATCCCGAAATATCCGGCGGTCGCGCTGAACACGGCACCGATCAGAAATGAAATGGCGATCACGGGAGATGAAGTTTCCACCAATGTTCCCGACCACGCGAGAAGAGCCGCGGCAATGACCGCATAGATAGACAGAATTTTCCACTCTGCTTTCAGAAACGCCATCGCGCCTTCGGCGATATAGGTTGAAAGCTCAACCATGTTCGCTTCACCGGTAGGCTGCTTGCTAACCCATGCAGACTGGACCGCCATCACAACTAACCCAAAAACCCCTAATGCCGGGATGAGATAAAGAATTGTAGATTCCATTTTGTTAAATTTTTCTAAGTTTTAAAATTACAAAGCTTTAGTTTCGGCTAACAAAAAATAAGCACGTCTAAAGCAAAAGGGTAATTATTGCTCATTGAGAAGGAAGATTCAAACCCAGTCGACTGTTCGAGCGCAAAGAAAAGGAAATTTCGCGAAAGTCGATCACCGCGGTTCGAATTGAGAAAAGCTAAGATTTTTCTAAGCAGTTTGTTCTGAGCAAAATTTTTTGGGGCGAATCCCTATAACGGGAGATTTGAGCAGAAACTTTTCTGCCGCAGGCTTCGATGCAGGTTTTTACGATTGCCAAACCTAAACCGCTGCCGCCGGTTTGTCTTGCACGGTCTTTTTCTACGCGATAGAGCGGATCGAAAATTTGGTTTATTTCATTTTCATCGGCGAGGGCAAGCCGATTGCCTATGCGGTGGATGGTTTTCCTGTTTACGGCGAAACCAAAGATGAATTGGACGAATATCTCGGAAAATTCAACCCGGATGGTTCGTATCAATATCACACTGTTCGTAAATATCCTTATTTGATCGCCGGAATGCGTGGCATTGTCCGTTTGGACCCAAATACGTCAGCCCCAGAAAATCAAGTAATTCCGCAGGCAATGACGCGAGGTGTCAGACCCGATCTGCAACCTCTACGCGGTGCGGAAATAACTGCCTTCGAGCGGGCAGGCAATAATGCTTATTCATTGAGTTATACTCTCAATTCACAGACCTATAAAATCAATTACAGTTGGGACAACAAAGGACTTTACACTTTTGAATTCGTTAATCCCGATGGAACAACGACGAAAACTTATCAAAGATAAAATTTCAACGAAAATTTTTGTTTCAATTGCTTTTAATTGAAGATTTTTCTAATGGGATACTTCAAGTATTTTGTCCAATTAATCAGAAGATTATTCTATTGTATTTAACTTAGAATTTTTGACTCAAACCACTCATTCAATTCTTCTTTCTTGATAAACTTCTTAAATTCTTTCTTAGTTAATAACAAAACAATTACGTTCCTTGTTAGCCTCGAAAT